>CAZSVJ010000143.1:0-9006 GCA_964610185.1 uncultured Occallatibacter sp.
TCGGGCAGATCGAAGATGAGGCCGTCGGGTAGAATGCCGGATGCAAAGGTCAGGACAGCAAGACCGTTGCGCAGGGCCTCGGAATCCAGCGAGAAGTGGAGAAATCCCCAAGGCTCCTGGCGGAGGTTGGAGTTGAGAAACCAGAGCGTGTCTTCAAAGTAGCGGCTCTGCGTCTGGAAGTGGTGCGGACCGAGATGCATTCCTTCCGACCAGACGACCCGCGACAGGAATTTCATAATAGGGAACCACCATGGGCGACGGTTAATGAGTGAAGTTCGATTCTGGATCGATGCAAAACGAATGTCCGTGAGAGCAGTTTCAAATGCTGAGCAAAAGCCAATGAAGCCGTATCGGAAGCACCGGGAAGAACTTCGAGGAGGTTATTCGACCGATATGGCAGGGCGCAACCGGATTATACTCAAAATCTTTTTGGGGAAATAGGTAAATCGGGAGTAGGGAATGATTTATGCTACCCGCAACGCAGCGGAGGCCTTCCCTAATGGACGAACCGACAAATCCCCGTGGAGCAAACGATATTCCCTGGCCGGAGGATTCCGGCTCCGAGCAGGACTTTGGCGCGACAGGCGTTTTCAAGGCACTGGATCCGGCATCAGAGCCGCCCGATGCGAAGACGGAGCCCGCCGCTGGTCAGAGAGCGGGAATCGGGACGCAGGTAATAGAGGGAAGCCGGCCTGCGGATCCATTCAATCCGCCGAGTTTCATGGGATCGAGACCTCTGGTGGAGCCGACGGTACATAAAGTTGTGCTTGGCGGCGGGGCGGAGAATTCGCCGGAGTTGCTGGACCGGATGCGGATGGCGTCTCAAGAGAAAGCGCCCACCGCCGAAAGGCCGGCTGCCACGCCTGCCTCGGGCCAAACCGGTGGTGGAGGCTTCACGCAATTGCTGCGAACCCTGGAAGTCGAAATGCCCTCGGCAACCGCTGCTTCAAAGAGCGCGCCCGCACCGGAATCCCGGCCTGTAGCTCAGGATTCGGGTTTCACATCGTTGCTGCGCGCAATGGGGACTGAGGAACCGGTGTCTTCGCCGGCCGTGTCAACGAGAATCTCGCAGGCCGTTCCAGGGGCTGCTCCGGAAGGGCCGAAGAGCGCACCCCCGCCTCCAAGTTCGGTTCCAAGCCCCGCGCCAAGCCCAGGTGGATTTACAGAGTTGTTACGGGCTGCTCCTGACGCCGATCCGATGATGACCTACCCACTGGGTGCGCGTCGGCCTACGGTTCCGCCGCCCGCGGAGAACAAACCGGGATCGTTCACGCAGCTATTTTCGAGCTTAGGCGAGAGTGAGGCAACGCCAGCGGCTCCGCCCCCCAGCGAAAAGACAGGACCGCCCAGCGGGAGCGCCGGCGCATTCACTCGAATGCTTTCGCTTGAACCGGAAGCGGCTCCGCCGGCGAGCGAGAAGCCTGACTCTTCCGGCGGGAGCGCTGGTTCCTTCACTCGGATGCTATCGATGGAACCTCAACCTGATCCGGCCGAGATGCCGCGCTTTGAAGTAAACAAGCCTGTCGCGGACCCGCTGAATTTTGGGGTTATTCCAGAATCAAGTAGGGTGCCCGCGGCCGGCAGCGCGCCTTTTTCTCCGCAGCCGTTTTCTGAGCCGGAACCGGCTCCAATTGCTCCGCAAACTGGCGGCGTCGGCATCACGCGGCTTATTCAGATGCTGGATGAGCCTTCCAAGGCGCCGCCACAGAGAGAAGCGCCGCCCGCGAGCCCTACAGCCGGAGCGGGGCCAGGCGTCTGGACGCAGACCTTCGCATCTCTCTCCACGCCGAGCGATCCGCCCGCGCCGGCGGCAAAGGCTCCGGATTGGGCGCCGCCGCAGGCGCCGGCTGTGGCACCCACGTACCAAGCTCCACCTCCGGTTCGTCCCGCTCCAAGCTTCACTGAACCCGCGGTGAATGCGCCACCAGCGGCTTCCGGTCCAAGCGAATTTACGCGCATCCTGGATGCATCGCGGATACGCGAGTTGGCCATGAGGGGTGGGCAGGCTGCGGCTGCAGAGAACACTGCCGCGGCGCCTCCAACGCCGCAGTTTACGCCTCCTCCCGCGCCTCCGCCCATTCCGAGTTACACGGTACCTGTTGCGCCGCCGGCGGTCGGGATACAAGGGGGTGGCGCGATGGCTCGTCCCCCAGCATACCCTCCACCGGTTCCGCAGGCGCCGGGAATGTACGCCCCGACTCCACACGTTCCGCAAGCGCCTGGGATGTATGTGCCAACACCTCCGATGCCTTCGGCGCCGCCTCCGCCGCCGGCAAAGCCGGCTCCGCCCCCGGCGGGAGGACTACAGCAATTAGTGCCTATCTTGCTGATCGTGGTGATCGTATTGCTGCTGGCGCTGATCGTGACGGTGATCTTCTTGATGAAGCATTAGCCAACAATCAAATCGCGGCGGAGGTGCTTCATAATTATGGTTTGGTCCTGGCTCCGGCAAATTCCGGCACGGAGATTGGATTGCACCTTGATTCCTGAATGGCGCTATCCTTGGCCAGCCCAATTGTGCTCGGACATGATGTGTGCGAGTTTGCTATCGGAGGTGTCATGCGAATCCACAGGCCGCTCGCCGTCTTGGCTGTTTGCATCTTCTTCTTGTCGACCCAGGAGCTGACACACGCTGCGTCGAAAGAGGCACAGGTTCAATACAATGCTCGTCTGAATGTGACCTCCGGAGCGGACCTAGATAAGCGCCTGCGCGCCCCTTTTTCCAACGACACGGCACATCCGGCGGGCATCCTCAACTGCACACAACTGCTTGCACGGCAGGGACGCGTGCAGCAGGCCTCGGGCCAGGAGTTCCAGGCGGAGCGATCCACCCTGGTAGGTTGCATTGTGTTGCGGGAGTTGCGACGCGCCGTTCCTGCACGTTCCTCATTTGTGCGTGTTCTTACTTGGGACGAACATCTGCTCCCATTGTTGCCGGCTCAACTTGCCATCACAGTTTCCGCCGAGGCTACCAGGGCTGCCGGCGCGGCTGCGGATCAAGGCCGCAGTTGGCAAAACTTCGACCCATCTATCGCATCCAGCATCAGCTCGAAAGGGCCGGATGAGATCGTTGTCACTGGGAATGGTTTCATTGAGCGCCTTGTTCTTTGGGGCCGCGGCGATTTCGATGGCGACGGACTCGAGGGTCTATTGGTTCAATCCTTCGATACACTTACGGAAGGCACCTACAGAAACACGCGCCTCTTCGTTCTGACCCGCCATTCAAGCGACGGACAACTTTCGCTTGCCCATTCTCTGTTTTGATTACTTGTTCGCGGCTTTTGCGGCTGCGTCCGCTGCCGCTTTTCCGAATTGAGCCATCGTCCAGATATTGCGCGACTCCTGAATGCCGCGGCGGTGGCACTGCCCGGCTGCGGTCACCCAATCCTTGGCTTTGACGGCGGCGCAGAAGGTAATGAACTGCGAGGTAAGCTTTCCTATGCCAAGAGTGTAGGCCATGTCGAAGATGGCCGCACAGGCTTCTGGCGGGTAGGAGTTGTAGTCTGGGAACGTCGCCAGCAGAGTGGTTATGAATCCTTGTACGCGGGCATTGAGGAGGTTGTCAATGACATTTTGTGGAAGATCGAGCTTGGTGAATTGTTTGTAATAGCTGGCCTTTATTCCTCCTCCATAAGGCTGCTTGTTGACGTTATCGAAATCCGCTTTGATCTCGATGGCAGTTGCGGGGCCAGCGAGTATCGGTGGCTTGGCCGTGAGATTGGGACGTCTGACAAAAGCCAGTTTCTGCGCCGCCGCCGCGTCGCGCAGCATATTTCCAATTCCGACAGTGACATTTCCATTGGAGTCCTCGTACATATACGAAACGTCGCCCTCAAACACCTTCAGCTTGGGCAGGTAAGTGGTTGTGTTTAGCATATGCAGACCTCCAATAAACACGGCTATGCACTGAACGGGGCTTAGTGCGAGCAACTATAGATCAGATAGGCCAATCAAATCAAAGGGCGTCCGGCCTTATGGCTCCGGCGCGAATGGTTTGCGCTGCCTGCGCACGAAAGAGTACCAGAGACTGTTTCCCTAAACTAAGGCTGTAACAGGCATGCCATCACTCCGGCTGCGCGAGCAGGATGACGAGCTCCATCTGCGGGTTGAGGATTTCAGCCGGTGCATAAACCGCGAAGTTCCGGGCGCGCTGGACCGATTCCCACACAGGTCCACCCTGCTCAATGGCGAAGTATTGATGGCGCAGCTTCACCGGGATTGATCGTGGCGGCGTGGGGACATGCTGTAGGCGCAATCCCGGCAGAGCGTTGCGGATCAGGGTTTCGAGCTGTGTAGCGGAGCAGGCTTTGAGTAACTGCGGAGAACGATCGATCAGGTCGGCGTCGCGGATGTCCGCCGAAATGGCGAGATAGAATCGCGAACTCTGGAAGTAAGAGTCCTTATCGATCGATGTTGCATAAATTGTGTCCCTTACCAATTTGAGCGGGAGCGCGACGAAGTTACTGGGGACGACGGTCTCGAGCATGACGCGGATGAGGCGGTCGAGCTCGCCAAAGCAAGTGCCAAGCTCTTCGTGTTTGTAGATGGGCAGGTCCTTTGGGGCAATTTTGCTGGAGAATGCGGTCAGCGCTCCGGCCATGTCGGAGAATTCGTTGAAGAGCATTTCGGGCTGAACGTTGCTTGATTCGAGGTAGTGGCGGAGCACGGGGAGATGGCTGTTGATGGTGTAGAGGAGCCAGAAATTGGCGACGTCGGAGGCTGAAAAGTCGGCTAGCGACTGATTCTTTTGACGGCGTGTGCCGGAAAGCTGGCTGCTGCGCGCAACCAGCAGCTCGACCATGTTACTCAAGATGCGCTTGAGGGTGGGGTGTGCGTGAATATCGATGAGCGGCGGAATGTAAGCGGGATCGACCTGAAAGATGCCGGTCTCCGAACGCAGAATGCGCATGAAGCCGAGCAGGACCGATCCCTCCCGGTTTTCGCCGTCGGCGAGGATCTGAAGGTTCTTTCGGGCAACCTGGACGGGCTTCTCGCCGCTCCCGGTATTCTCGTCGCGGACCATCTGCAGTTGAGAGAGGAAGCGGGTGCTGACTCGGCCGCGATCCACGGAAACATTCATGCCCCCTTGCAGGTACTCCGGCACGGCAAGATAGAAGGTGCAGCTTTGCCGGCCGTCGGAGAAGCATTCGTCGAGCACCCGAGCTGGTGGTGGATATTCCGAGGCGGGAATGTCCAGGGGCATGGCATCGGGGAAAATTCCGGAAGCTTGCGTGATGGCGAGCCGGCCCTCCGACAGAGCTTTGGTGTCGATCTGGATCTCGCGAAAGCCCCAGGACCTGGCGTACAGGGAATCCAGGTAGAACCTGGCGCTGTCTTCAACGAATCGCTCCTGCGCCTGTAGGTGCTGGGGCGAGAGGAAAGTGCCTTTGGACCAGATGACGGGTTGTAGCTGTCTCATTTGCTGAGCAACCTCGGATGAGATGTGATGTTACCGGTTCAGCCGTTACGGTGTCCAAGCCGGTGGCTGCCACCCCTGGTCGGTAAAGCCGGAGAATCCACAATCATGGTCGCACAAGTGTGAAGGTACTTATAAATTGTTTTTCACAACATCCCGTTCCGGCTTGGGTTACGGTAATATCAGCCTGTCAAAAGAATCTTCTGGACAGCATCCCCTTTTTGTGATTTCTTTGATTTTGTCAAGTTTTCCCGCACCACAGGAGGTTTATGGCTAGAGAGAGTTCGCAGCAGAAGCTGAGTCGCGTCCGGGCTCCCCGGGTGCAAATCACCTACGACGTAGAAGTTGGAAACGCAATCGAGTTGAAGGAGTTGCCCTTCGTGATGGGTGTCCTGGGGGATTTAACGGGACAACCGGAGCAGCCGCTGGCAGCCTTGAAGGATCGCAAGTTCGTTGAGATCAACCCCGACAACTTCGATAGCGTGCTGAAGGGCATGGCCCCGCATTTGCAGTTCTCGGTGGACAACAAGCTGAGCGACAAGGCGGGGCAGATTGGCGTGAATCTCCACTTTGAAGAGTTTGAGGACTTCTCGCCCGCTCGAGTAGCCGAACAGGTGGGTCCGATCAAGGAGTTGCTCGATCTGCGGACGCGTCTATCCAACCTGCGCGGAAGCTTGCAGGGCAACGACAAACTCGACCAGGCGCTGTTCGATGCGGTTTCAAAGACGGAAGAGCTGAATAAGCTGAAGGCCGAGATAGGCAGCTCGGCAGATGGAGGCAAGAATGAGTATCCCAGCTAATCCTGTCGCGGCGCCTGCCGCGGAGACACAGACGACTGAAGTATCGCTACTGGACCAGATTGTAGCGCAGGGGCGCTTTGGCAAGGATACGCTTGCCCAGGAGCGCGGCAAGGACATGGTGAAGGAGTTCATCAACCAGGTTCTTGACGGCCACATGACCCTCACCCGCGATGCCGAGGCGACGATCGGCGCGCGCATCGCGGACATTGACCGGCTGATCTCGCTGCAACTGAACGAGGTCATCCACCACCCGTCGTTCCAGAAGCTTGAAGCGACCTGGACCGGCATCCGGCACCTGGTGATCAACAGCGAAACCAGCGAGATGCTGAAGATTAAGCTGCTGAATGTCTCGAAGAGGGATCTCCTCAGAGATTTGCAGCGGGCTCTGGAGTTCGACCAGAGCGCTCTCTTTAAGAAAGTATATGAAGAGGAGTTCGGCGTCTTCGGCGGCGCTCCATTCGCGGCGCTGATGGGCGACTATGAATTCGGGCGCAGCGGCGAGGATATCGAGCTGCTGGAGAAAATATCGCAGGTGGCTTCGGCGGCGCACGCGCCTTTCCTCTCCGCGGCCTCGCCGGAGATGATCAACCTGACCGAGTTCGGCCAGATTACGGGGATCCGGGATATTGGAAAGGTCTTCGATAGCACAGAATATGCCCGGTGGAAGGGCTTCCGGGCGACCGACGACTCCCGGTATGTGGCACTTACTCTGCCTCACGTCCTGATGCGCGAGCCATACGGCAAGGACACGAAGCAAATTGACGAGTTCGCTTTTGAAGAGGGCGTCGACGGCAGGGATCACTCGAAGTATCTCTGGGGCAATGCCGCCTACGCGCTTGCCGGCAGGCTGACGAATTCGTTTGCTCGCTTTGGCTGGTGCGCTTCGATTCGCGGCGTGGAGAACGGCGGCCTGGTGGAAGCATTGGCCACGCATAACTTCCGCACCGATGAGGGCGATGTGGCACTAAAATGTCCCACTGAAGTTAGCATCACCGACCGTCGCGAGAAGGAGCTTGCCGACCAGGGTTTTGTACCGTTGGTCCATTGCAAGGGTACGGACTATGCTGCCTTCTTCAGCGTACAGACCTGCAATAAACCAAAGCTCTACGACAAGCCGGAGGCCAATGCCAACGCACGGCTCTCGGCTCAGTTGCCGTACATGCTGGCCATGTCCCGTTTCGCGCACTATTTGAAGGCGATGATGCGCGACAAGCTGGGCAGCACAATGAGCCGCTCGCAGGCCGAGCTTTACCTGAATCAATGGATCGCGAATTACGTGATCGCGGACGACAATGCGTCGCCGGCTGCCAAGTCGGAAAGGCCGTTGCGCGAGGCTCGTATCGAGGTCGTCGAAGTCGCTGGGAAGCCCGGAGCATTGCGCGCCGTGGCCTTCCTGCGTCCCCACTTCCAACTGGATGAACTCACTGTGTCCCTGAGACTCGTAGCGGATTTGCCGGCGCCGGCGGGCAAATAGATCGACTGCTTCCTGGCTCTCGAACCAATAACCTCCCCAACCGGTCTTTGATTAGGACCGAATACGAAAGGATACTGGCATGGCAGTTGATTTTTATCTGAAGCTCGACAGCATTGACGGTGAAGCGGTTGCCGAGGGCTACAAAGATCAGATCCAAATTCTCTCCTTCAGCTGGGGCGGATCGCAACACACATCGGTTGCCGGGACAGGCGGCTCCGGAGCAGGCAAGGTCGACCTCGCTGACCTGAGCGTCATGAAGCACATGGATAAGGCAACTTCGCCGATATTCAAAGCGCTTGTCTCCGGTACGCACATCAAGACAGGAGTTCTGTCCGCGGTTAAAGCGGGCGGGAATAACAAGCCTTTCCTGAAGCTCAGCTTCGAGGAGTTGTTTATTACGTCGCAGCAGATATCCGCATCCAGCGAGATTCCAACCGAGAGCGTCTCGTTCAGCTACAACCAGATCAAGGAAGAGTACTGGACGCAGGACGAGAAGGGTGTGCTGACGGCCACCGGGGCGGTCACTTACAACCTCAAGGGGAATAAGGTCACTTAGCAGACAATGACGCCACTTGCGCTTTACCGCGAAGGCAAGCTGCGGGAAGCCGTCACGGCGCTTGGCGACGAGTTGAGATCCAATCCTCTCGACGTCAAGCGCCGTACGTTCCTGTTCGAGTTGCTTCTGTTTGCCGGCGAGTTTGACCGGGCAGAGAAGCAGTTGGATATTTTGGCCGGCGCAAATCCGGGAGCGGCCATGGGGCTCCTGCTTTATCGCAGCGCGCTGCACGCCGAGCGCACAAGACAGGCAATGTTTACCAATCATGAGCTGCCTGCTTCAAAGCAGGAAGCCACTCATGGTGGAGAATTGAACGGGACCGCGTTCGCTGAGTTCAGCGATGCCGACCCGCGCATCGGGCCTAATCTTGAAGTGTTCATTGCCGGCAGTTATACCTGGATTCCGATCCACTACCTGCGCCGCCTCGAGATAGAAGCTCCGGCTAACTTGCGCGATTTGGTCTGGGCGCGCGCGGTGGTGGAGACGAGCGCCGACTTCCGCTTGCAGGAACTTGGCGAAGTCCTGCTTCCGGTGCTTTGCCCGCTGTCCTCGAAGCATGCGGATGAAACCGTCCAGTTGGGCCGTGAATCGGCCTGGGAGCCGGATGAAGAATACGGCGAAATTCCCTATGGCGCGAAGACGATGATCGTCGATGAAGCGGAGATTCCGCTGCTCGACATCCGCAGCGTGACCTGGTCGGCGCCTGAGAAGGAGTCTCAAGATGCCTCTGCGTGAGGATTTGCTTACGCCGATTGCAGGA
>CAZSVJ010000144.1:0-8997 GCA_964610185.1 uncultured Occallatibacter sp.
CTGAAAAGCAGGGAACAGGGAAAACTCCAATCCCCGCTTGGGCATTGCCTGGGCGAGGATTTGGCTTTCTGATCCCTGTTCCCTATTCCCTGTTTTTGGCCCTTGCAGCATCCGGGTCTCAGGGTGCATTCTGACGTGGCATGAAAGCTATCCAAATTCACGAAACTGGCGGGCCGGAGGTTTTGAAGCTGGCCGATTTGCCCATTCCCGAACCGGGACCGGGGCAGGTGTTGATCCGCGTAGAAGCAACCGGGGTCAACTTCATTGAAGTGTATTTTCGCAAGGGCGTGTACAAGGCGTCACTTCCGCTAACGCCGGGCAGCGAGGCTGCGGGCACTGTGGAGGAACTGGGTCCAGGCGTGACAGGATTCGCTGCCGGGGATGCCGTGGCCTCGGTCAGCGTGCTGGGCAGTTATGCCGAGTACGCTTTGGTTCCCGCGACGCAACTTGTGAAGACGCCGCCAGGACTGAGCCCCGAAAAGGCCGCCGCTGTGATGCTGCAGGGCATGACGGCGCATTACCTGGCTCACTCGACCTTCCCACTAAAGGCCGGGGACACGGCGCTTGTTCACGCCGGCGCTGGGGGCGTGGGGCTGTTGCTGACGCAGATGGCGGTGCGGTTGGGCGCGCGCGTGATAACGACGGTCTCGACAGATGCAAAGGCAGAATTGTCGCGCGAGTCGGGTGCTTCCGATGTGATTCTTTACACCGAGCAGGACTTTGAGGCGGAGGTCAAGCGGCTAACCGGCGGCAAGGGCGTCGATGTGGTGTACGACGGGGTGGGTAAGACAACCTTTGATGGCAGCCTGAACTGCTTGCGGCCACGCGGGCTGTTGGCTTTGTTCGGCGCATCGAGCGGACCTGTGCCGCCGTTCGACCTCATCCAACTGAGCGGGAAGGGATCGCTGTTCGTGACTCGTCCCACGCTGTGGCATTACATCGCCACAAGGGCGGAGCTTGAGGCTCGCGCCGGCGATGTGCTGGGTTGGGCGGCTAAGCGCAAACTCAAGCTGAGGACCGAGCACATTTATTCGCTGGCTGAGGCAGCCCAGGCGCAGACCGATCTTGAAGCGCGCAAGACGACAGGGAAGATTTTGCTGGAACCGTGAATACCCGTGGCTAGTGGTCAGTGATCAGTGGTCAGCAAACGGCTGGGATTCGAAGAGCCCCGAACCCGCTGCATCGTTGGAAGCAAGAACATGAGCGAGATTTCCATTCCGTCAGAGGATCGCGTCTTCGTGCTCACCGGCGCGGGCATCAGCGCGGAGAGCGGACTGCCGACCTTTCGCGCGTCAGATGGGCTGTGGGCCGGGCATCGAATCGAAGACGTGTGCACTCCAGAGGCGTGGCAACGAAATCCGGCGCTGGTTTGGGAGTTCTACTCTCAGCGGCGGGCGCAGGGCGCGAAGGCCGAGCCGAATCCGGCGCACTTTGCATTGGCGGAGTTGGAGGCAGAGCTTGGCGAGCGCTTCTTTCTTTGCACGCAGAATGTGGACGACCTGCATGAGCGAGCTGGGTCGGTGCGCCTTGTGCACATGCACGGGGAATTGGCCAAGGCACGGTGCGAGCGCGAGTGCGGAAGGCCGCCAGTCGAGGATCGAAAAGTCTATGCAAGCCTGGATGAAGTGGGGCGGTGCGCTTGTGGCGGCCGATTGCGACCGCACATTGTTTTCTTCGGCGAGATTCCGCTGGAGATGGATCGAATCCAAGAGGAGATCCAGAAGGCAACGCTGATGGTTGTGGTGGGAACTTCAGGGTCGGTTTATCCCGCAGCCAACTTTGTGCATTGGGCGCGGCAGCGCGGGGCGCGAACTGTTTATGTGGGACCGGAGGCGCCGTTGAATGCGGGCGCGTTTACGCATGTGGTGGAAGGCAAAGCCGGGGAAGTGCTGCCGGGCCTGTTTCAGGTCTAGCGCAGCATCGCTTAAGGGTGTGGCTGCTTTCAAACGATCTTACATCGCCAAAATCTGCTGCCAGATGCTCGGTTCCACGGGAAGGCCGAGTTCAAGGTTTTCGGCGCGAATGCGCAAAGTCTTTTCTCCTGGATAGCGGATCGCAGTGCCCTCTTTCGCGGGCCGAGAGCGATGCAGCGATGCAACAATGTCGTCGGCCATTTGCTCAGTTCGCGGCTCCGGCCCAAAGGCAGCCGGATTGATTGCGATGAATACCTGCGAGAGACCAGTCTCTTGCAAAGGATCCGCCATAAGCTGATGGGTCGCCTTTCCCAGCGACATCATCGCCGCAACCATGTCCAGCAATACGGCAAGTCCGGAGCCCTTCCAGTATCCGATGGCCAGCGGGCGCTGCGATTTCTCGATGGCGGCTGGGTCGCGTGTCAGGTTGCCGTCCGAGTCGAAGCCTCCATCGATGGGCAGCAACTCGCCGCGCATTCTGTAGCTTTCGATTGCGCCATAGGAGAATTGCGAAGCCGCCATATCGAGCACCACGGGCCCTTTTTCGCGGGGCACGGCAATCACCAGCGGATTGTTGCCGATGCGCGCGTCGACCCCTCCCCATGCGGGCATGTTGGGCATGGTGTTGGTCCAGCAGATGCCGATGAAGCCAGCCTCGGCGGCCTGCCATCCGTAGGTGCCTGCGCGCATCCAGTGGTTGGTGTTGCCCAGAGCGACGCACCCTATGCCGTGTTCGTGACTTAGCGCCAGAGTCCGCTCCATGCACGCATATGCGTTCAAGTTGCCGGGGCCGCGATGTCCGTCCCAGCGCTCCAGTGCGCCGAAGTGAGCAATCATTTCGGGCTCGGCATTGGGATTGACAGCGCCATTGCGGATCATGGCGACGAAGCGAGGGAAGCGGTTGATGCCGTGAGTATAGACTCCGTCGCGAGTTGTCTCCGCGAAAAGCTGCGCGCACATTTTTGCGCGCGGCTCGGTGAATCCGAGTTTGCGGAGAACGGATGCAAGCTGTTGTTGTACTTGTTCGAAGGAGATTCGATTCATAGAGTCCCGGATGGGGCTGGTGTTGTTTATTTCGCGATGTGAAACAAGGATATTCTAAGAGCGCAGGCTTTGGTATTGGGCCGACATTGGATACTGCCAGGGCTCTCAAGAAGTGTAGATCGACTGTTCAAGAAGCTTCCGGTCCAGCCTCCCAAGGCGCAGCTGCGCAATCGCTTCCCATTTTAAGAGCTCAACGGCTCCTGAAAAGAGTGCTTGACGCCTGGGATTTTTCAAAGATAAAATTCGGTCTGGTTCCCCCCATATCCGGTGACGTAAATCACGTTTTAATGCGGTCCAGAAACCGCAGTCCCCTTCGGCAACCTAAGGTTCGCAAGCGCGTTGGTGCGCATACCCGCCCTCCTTCCGGCGGCTGGTCATAGCTTGTATGTCAAGAATAAGGGTGGAAGAGCGAAGGCGGCGGCTGCTAAGAACCGAGAGCAGAGCCGAGAGCCGGCTCCGTCTATCGACAGAAAGGACGAACAAACAACATGGGATACGCGAACCCCGATGAAGTTGATGAGCTGCTTGACGCACAGGACGACAACGAAGAGGACTTGGACGAAGCGTTGGCCGCGCACGCAGGCGCTGCCCCCGACTCTCCGGAGTGGAAGCAGATCATCGCCGACCTCAGGTCACCGGCGTCGCTCCCGCTGGGCGCACGATACGCGCGTGAGGCTCAAGACCCGAAGCATCGCATGGGTGACCTGCTGGAGGGCTGCTTTAAGGTCTATGAGCAGAAGCATCCCGGCGATCCCGATGGGCATGGTTTTTACCATTGGCTGGATGCCATGCCGGATATGGAACGCGTGATGTTGGTCTCCAACGCGGAGAGCGCGGGAAAGAACAGCGCTGTGATGATGAGAGGTTCCTCGAAGGGGAACATTCAGCCGTCCATGGTCAAAGCCTTCATGAGGGGGGTTGCCTACCTGGACAAATCCGGCCGAAAGAGCTACAGAGTGTTTTTCAAGGCGGGTACTGCGTATACCAGGAACGGAGAGGCTGAGACTGAGCTCTCCACCCAGCAGATGTCGACGGTCTTCTCCGGCAAGGGATTCGGAATCTGGGTAATGAGCAAGAAGGGAAAGCTCTATGTAGGCAATCACGTAAAGGGCATGGTTCACCATTCCTCGTTCTTGGCGGGGGCTGAGGTAATGTGCGGGGGCGAAATGTGGGCCCGCAACGGAAAGATTCAATTCCTGAGCGCCAAGAGCGGCCACTACCGGCCGCGCAAAGAGAACATGAATTGGGCGCTCAGCGTGTTGGAGACATGCGTTGACAATTACGATGACATCAAGGTGATGGCCTGGTCCGACGGCAGAGACACGCGGGTCCATCTCCTCGATCCAAGAACCTTTTTGTGGTCAAACCGATGGGAACCGTGGGGAAATATCGATAACGATGAAATGGCCCGCATCCAGGCGGGAAACTTCACGGGTTTTCCTTCCGGCTAGACGGCGATGTCCTCCGATTCCGAATTGCATTCACCGCTTTCGTCCGTTGCCCAAGAATTCCTGTCATAAAAAGCCTCTATTCTGATCCCAAAAAGTCAGCCCAGTCCCCAACACGTTAGGCAGAGCCGCCGCCGGTTTAGAAGTGGAAACGGTAGCGCAGCTCGGCGGAGAACATTCTCGGATCGTTGTAGTGGAAGCCTCCGATGGTGATCGAGTTGTCGAGCAGGACACGGTGATTGGTGACATTGAGGCACGAAGCGGTGAGCTTGAAGCGCTCGCCAAGCGCGTGGCCGGCGGAGATGTCGAAGGTGGTGTGTACGGGGAGATGGGGGCCTAAGTAGGGGCTGGTGTCATTGGGGCAGGAGGATGGGTCTGAGCAAGCCAGGCCGTTTGAGAACCCCGAGCCGTAGTAGACATTGGTGGCAAACCAGGTGTGCAGGGGAAGGCCGGCCGTGAAGCCGGTGTTGAGGGTTTCGCGCTGGTCGTGGTCGAGCGAGACGTAGTTGGGGCCAAGATCGCAGGCGGGGTCGGTAGGAATGCTGCACGTCAAGCCGCCGATGATGTTACCGCGCTGCTGAGCGATCTGGTTGGAATACGTGACATGGAACTGGCCCAGGCGGGCCAGTTGCGGAGAACGAAGAGTCATCTCCCAGGCGCGAATCAGTGCGCCATCGACGGCAATGGGGAAGTACATGTTCGATTCACCGAGGTTGGAGTGATCGAGAAAGTTATTGACGCGGTTCTTGACGGTATCCACATCGAGCAACCAGCCTTTGTACGGAATCTGAATGCCGAATTGATGTTCTTCGTCTCGCTCCGAGGGCAGGGGCGTGAAGGCGTTCTCGCCTGACCCGAGGGTTTGAGCATAGGTGAGCACGGCGGTGGAGACTGTCTCGATGGGCGCCGGCTGAAAGAAGTGGCCATAGAAGCCGCGCAGGACCCAGTGCAGGCGGGGAATTTCAACCGTTGCTCCGATGCGGGGATAAATGGCGGACTCATTCAGCGCGGCACGGTAGATGGAGAAGCGCTCACCGCCCAGCATCGTGATGTATCGGCCTATGCGCAGATGGTCAGAGACGTAGAACTCGACCAGGCCGGCGCTGTCGCTCTTTGGCGCGGAGTCTTCAGAGCCGCCGTAGGGCAATATGCCAAAGAGATCGTTTTCGTCCTGATAGAACGAGTAGAAGCCGGCGGAGAAGTTGTTCGGCCCCACGTCAACATGCGCATCGGCCTGGCCGCCGGCGTAGTTCGATGTTTGATGCCAGGTAGTGGCTACGGGGTTGTCGGTTGGCAACGAGTCGTAGTTGGCCTGGTTGAAGTGATAGAAGGGGGCGACGGAAAACAGCGCTTTCGGCGAGATGGTGTGAACCCAGTTGGCGATGAGAAATGAGTCGCGCTCGGTTTGGGCGTCGCGCAGGCCATTCGAGTTGTAGTAACCGCTGAGATATTGCCAGTCGGTCTGGCTGGGATCGTACGGAACCTGGAAATGATCCTGGCGGTATTGGGCGTTCAGGCGAAGTTGATCCTTGGGGGTCTGATTGCGGATGAGCGATATAAATCCGCTTTGGGAGTTGGTGGCGTCGTGGTAGATGCCGGCAACGGGCGTCGCCAGTCCGTAGTTGGACCGGGAGCCGGTGAGGCTCGAGTACCAGGCGGTTGCGGCGGAGTGGTCGCCGAGCGAGATTTGAGTTTCGCCGGTGTAGAAGTTGCCGGCGGAGACAAGCAATTCGCCGTCGCGGCTGCGCTCGAAGCCGTTGCGAGGCAGGACGTTGAATACGCCGTAGGTGCGGTCGCCTATCTCCGAGGCGTAGCTGCCACGCTGTGTTTCAAGCGAGTCGATATCCTTGGGGTCGATCTGCGGGCCGACGTTGGAGGCGATCTTGGTATTGGGAATCGCGATGCCGTCGATCAGCCAACTAGTCTGGTGCCCGCCGCGCATGTGAAGCATGTCGTGCGTCATGTAGGCGCCGGGAACGTAGTCGGTGATCATTTCCATGCCGATGGTGCGGTCGGCGCCGGGTGTTTCGTCGATATCGGCGCGGGTGATGAGCGTGGTTGGAGTAACAGAATCGACGGCGGAGAGGGAGGTTTGCGATCCCTCAACAACGACAGTCTGTGTCGCCGGAGCAACAGAGAGCATGATGTGCAAGATGGGATTTGTACCTGACGCGATGATCAGCGGCTGAGTGATGGCGGCAAAGCCCGTCGAAGCGATGGTGAGCCGGTATACGCCGATGGGCGCTTGCGGCAACTCGAACTCGCCATCGGTCGTAGTTTTTGCGCGCACAGTGAATTCCGAGTCCGCGGCTTGAAGGGTTACATCAGCACCGGCGAGAGGACGGTGCTGGGGATCGTGAACCACGCCGTGAACAGTGGCGAATACGGTCGCCAACGCGGGTACGGATGCAAACAGGAAGACAACCGCGGAAAGAGAATAAATGCGACGCATGTGACTACGAGCCTCCTTAAGTTGCTGGGCTGAATGGCACGCGCAGGGAATGTTCCAGATTGCGAGCACGCAATGCCAAACGTGCAGTCGATGGCCGTTTATGACAGCTCCTGCCTTAAAGAGACAAACGCTCTTCAGATGCAGCGCGCGTGCGCGGCCCGGTCAGTCAAGAGACGAACGCGCGGCCTGCGCTTTCATGCGGGCAGGTCATTCAACGGTGTTTTCTAGGCGGCTTTTGAGAAGGGAGGTCCGCGGCCAGCGCGCGTGCGGATTTGGCTTAGTCGCGCTGCGGCGCGTCCCGCGGCAGGCGAATGAGGCCGCGCCAGCAGAACCGGTAGCGTGACGGGAGACGTGGCCAGCGCAACAATTGTCAGCGTGGGGCTGGCCAGGGTTCCGGGGAAATAGGGGCACGTCAACGGAGCAGTAAATATGGGCTTGCCGCCCGTTGTGGCCTGGGACATGAGCGCGGCCATGCGCATGGACATGGCGCAGTGGTGCGTTCCGTGGCGGCGGCAGCAGGGCGGTAGGCGCGAGTCGTCTTCGCTGGCCGGGAGCATAGCCGCGAGCGGCCCCAGCCAGAAGAACAGAATCAGGAAAATGGAAAGGGCGCGCCGCATCTGGAATTGATGTTACACGAGAGCTGGGGATCCAAGGAATGGGTGGGCCGCGGTCAGGTATCATCGGTTATTAAGCGTTGCTACGCACAGATCAGAGGAAATGCCGGTGTCTGAAGTCAAAAAGTCCGTACCGCCGCAGGTCAGTCATGAGGCCGCTCCGGAATCTTGCATAAATGCGCCCAATGGTCGGCCATTGCG
Organism: uncultured Occallatibacter sp.; assembly: GCA_964610185.1. GTDB lineage: Bacteria > Acidobacteriota > Terriglobia > Terriglobales > Acidobacteriaceae > Telmatobacter. The sequence continues at coordinate 7,673 of CAZSVJ010000144.1, forward strand.
GATTGCGCTCTTCGGGTTTGGGACCGTGGGCAGCTCGGTAGCGCGAATTCTTGCCGAGTCTAAGCCTCAAGGCCTCGAGCTGACGCACGTATTCAATCGCGGCGTGGCGCGCAAGCGCGTGGACTGGCTTCCAGCGAACGTGAATTGGAGCGACGACGCCGATGCGGTGCTCTCTTCAAATGTGGATGTGGTGGTGGAGTTGGCCGGTGGGCTCGATCCTGCAGGGCGCTGGGTACGCAGAGCGCTCGAGGCCGGCAAGAGCGTGGTCACGGCCAACAAGAAGCTGATCGCCTATCATGGCGTGGAACTGGAGCGGCTGGCTGCGGCCAACGGCGGGCATTTGAAGTACGGCGCGGCCGTCGCGGGCGGGATTCCAGTGATCCCTGGGCTTGAGCAAGGGCTGGCCGGGGACAGGATCGAGCGCGTCGAAGGCATTTTGAACGGCACATGCAACTTCATCCTGAGCAAGATGGAGGAGGGCGCCGAGTACGTCGCGGTTCTGGCGACCGCGCAAGCCAAGGGATATGCAGAAGCCGATCCCACCGAGGATGTGGGCGGGTTCGACGCGCGCGCGAAGCTGGCGATTCTGATGCGGCTGGCGCTGCGCGTGGAGGTGGCGCCGGACGAGATTGTGCCCCGGCCCATTACCACGATCACCGCCGTGGATTTCAGCTATGCGCGCGATCTGGGCTGCACTATCCGGCAGATTGCGCGGGGCGAGTGGGCCGCGGGCCGCGTGGCGGCGACGGTGGGGCCGATGCTTGTGGGCCTGCGCTCGCCGCTGGCGTTTTCGCGAGGCACGGAAAACATGGTGATCCTGACCGGGCGCTATGGCGGCGATGTAGTGTTTTCCGGACACGGCGCGGGCGGGCATCCGACGGCGGTGGCTGTGGTGAGCGATCTGCTGGCGCTGGCTCATGGGTCGCGGCGGGTGGAGATACCGTCGGTTCCGGCGACGGTGAGCGGCGAGTTCGAGGTGCCGCATTACATTCGCTTCCTGGTCAAGGACCGGCCGGGGATTGTGGCTGCAATTACTGCCGCGCTTGCGGAAGAGAAGATCAACATTCGCGCCATCGTGCAGAAGCCTGGATACCCGCACGACGCGCTGCCGTTTGTGGTGACCGTGGAGCCGTGCAAGTCATCCGCCTTGCAACGGTCGCTGGCGGCAATTCGAAGCATGGATTGTTTCCTGGTTGAGCCGCTGGATTTGCAGATGTTGGAGTAACAGGGAACAGGGATCAGGGAACGGTTGCAGGTGGATTGAGAATTGCTGTGGAGGCCCAGCGATGATCGACACGATTTATCGATGTGAGATTTGCGGCATC
>CAZSVJ010000145.1:0-8955 GCA_964610185.1 uncultured Occallatibacter sp.
GACGCTTTACGACGAGATCCGGCATAACTCCCACAGCGTACTCGATTACTCCGGGATAACTCCGCGTGAGTTACCGGACAAGCTGTTTTACCAGGGAAGGACCGACAGATTCTAACGAAAGAGAGACGAATGACCTCTTCAAACAAACTCGGCTATCTTTGCAACTGCTTTTGGCTCTTGGTCCCCATCCTGGCTTTCAACGTGCTCTTGATGCGCCGGCTCCCGCCCGCCTACCAGATGAACATCTTTTGGAAAGACATTCCCAAAGCGATTGGCGTTCCAGAAAACCTTCTTCGCGCGCTTATCATGATCTTGCCGATCTTTATGCGGCTCCAGTTCTCCACGTCGCATCAGAAACTTGGGCTCGGACTCTATCTAACGGGTTCGCTCGGTTACTTCGCATCCTGGACCGCTCTGATCGCCGCTCCCTGGTCCTCGTGGAGCGTGAGCGCGATAGGTTTCCTGGCACCAGCCTACACGCCAATCGTCTGGTTGGCCGGGATTGGCCTGATTGGCGATGTGTTTCAGTCTTCGAGAGTCCCATACAAGCCTTGGATTTATTGGGGACTCTCCGGGCTCTTCCTTGCGTTTCACACCGTACATGCTTTTTTGGTTTATTCCCGAGGCATCTGAACGCGGCGTCGTTCTTCGGTGGCGGCAGCTCAACGCTCTCTTAAAAGCGAATGATAAGGTCAAGCGAATTCTATGAAACTCCGGCTACTCATCGCGATAATCCTCATCGCCGCATCGTTGCAGCTCGCGGCGCAAAACGATCCGGCGCCAGATGCACGAGCAAAACCCGAGCATCGCTACGACTTTCGCTATTCCATCTCCCTGATCGATGACGCGACGATTTACAGCGACCTGATCCCGCCGCTGCCTGCTGGAGCACCTATATCTCTGGTTAGCCCTTCGTACACCCTATTACAAAACCAGTTGCTTCTCGAGCCATCCTTCACTCTTCGCTACAGGACTCGTTGGCATATCGCATCGAGCGTCATCGGCCTGGCCGAATCATTTCACGGGCTCTCCGTGGCGGACTTCAATCTTCCACCGGGCAGCAATACAGCCTCTTCTGTGCTTGACGCCGAGCTGATGCCGTACACCGCGGCTTATACCCAGTTACGCATCAAAGAAGCCTACGCCGGTCTTTCCGCGGGCGACTTCGACTTTACATTGGGCCGCCGCATGGTGCGCTGGGGCACGGGGTACGCCTTCACGGCTGCCGGAGTTCTTGACCCGCCGCGCATTCCCACCAATCCGACTGACCGGCTCAATCTGAATGAAGGCCGCGAGATGGTCAAAGCCGACTATGTTCACGGACCGCACGCGTTCACGCTGGCCTGGTCTACCGCTGCGCTCGCGCCGGCCGCGGCAAACCTGCACGACACCACTGCGTTCCGGTATAACGTTCTGGTGCATGGATTCGATACTTCGCTGATTGCCGGCGACGATCGCGGAGGAGACGCTTTTGGCGGACTCACCTTCACTCGCGTTCTTGGCGAGTCGTGGGAGCTGCACGGCGAGGCGGCCTGGCGCGAGCATGAGGCCATCCTCATAGGCGCGAAACACACTACTGTCTCGGGCATAACTTTTATCGGCGAGTTCTTTACTCCGCCTAACATCCCGTACTATCGGGATACGGCTACTTCGCCTCTCGCACCGCGCCAGCACTATCTCTTTCTCGATGCGGGAAAGAGCCGGCTCCTTGAAAGGCCGGGCTGGAAGGAGTGGGACCTGGGCGCATACATGGTCGCAAACCTCAATGACCGCAGTTTCACTGCGATCTTCGACGCCGACCGACGATTCGGCAATCACTTCTCGACCTATCTGCACTTGGAGATTCCGGCAGGCAAGTATAACTCAGACTATGGCTCCACGCCTTACTCCGCTGCTACTTCGATGGGAGTCAGATTTCAGCTATGAACAACGAAAGCAATACGCCGATGACAAGCCTTGCTGGGAATCCGCAAACGACTTCCGAGAGTTTCGGATCGCTCATGGTCAGGGCGACATGGATCGTTTTTGGCGCCACCTTGCTGATCTTTCTGATCTTTCTCTCCATAGGTTTGATTCGGCTCTCCCACATCGGCGGCCAGATTGTCTCCATGTTTGTTTACTCTGCGCTGATCTCCATTCCTTCCATCATTCTGCTCAACCGAATTGGTCAGCGCTTTGGCCAGAGATACCCCCGCATGGCCGTACTCATCTATGCCTTGGCTCTGGTCTGCACAGCCACCGCGGGCACTTTTGCCGGCGGCCTGCTCTTGCAGCTCGTCGGCATCGTTCCTCCCGGTTCCTACTGGCTCGAATGCCGGTGGACCCTCCCCTTCAGCATTGTCATCACGCTGATGTTCGGACTCAGCATTTCAACTTATGAGACGATGCGTTTCAAACTTCAGGCAGCCACCCTCGAACTGCGCACCAGGCAAGTGGAGCAGGAACGCGCTTACAAGCTCCTCGCCGAAGCTCGCCTGTCTTCGCTCGAATCGCGCATTCATCCGCACTTTCTCTTCAACACGCTGAACTCGATTGCCGCGCTGATTCCATCGGACCCGGTGCGGGCGGAAGATACGGTCAGCAAACTTGCTTCGCTACTGCGCTTCTCATTGAACGCAAACCAGAGCGGCTTGGTTCCGCTGAGCCTGGAGCTCAAGATCGTTCGCGACTACCTTGAGATTGAGAAAACTCGCTTCGGCGAGCGCATTCGCTATGAGATAACTGTCCCGGAAACTATGCAGGACATGAAAATCCCGCCGCTCGCGCTGCAAAGTCTGGTCGAAAATGCCGTTAAGCATGTGGCGGCCAGGCGCGCCAAGGGCGTCTCGATTCATGTTTCCGGGAGCAGAGAATCCAACCGCATCAATCTTGAAGTTCTTGACGACGGGCCCGGTTTCTCGCTCGATGCCATCAGCCCCGATCATGGTTTGGGTAACCTCATGGCGCGTCTTGAACTTCTTTTTGGCAGCGCCGGCGACCTTGCAGTTAGTCGCCGCGGAGAAATGACAGCTGTCCGTCTGTCTTTTCCTGCGTGATCGTGGCGCATAATTGGAATGCCAATGGAAACAGCTTCGCTTCGCGCCTATCTCGTCGATGACGAACCGCTCGCAATCGAGCGCATGACCCGCCTTCTGGCCGAGTTCGAGGGCATGCACATTGCGGGCAGCGCCACCGATCCAGCGCTAGCTATCGACGATCTCAATAGCCGGGACATCGAGCCTATCGACGTACTCTTTCTCGATATACAAATGCCAGGCATCAACGGGTTTGACTTGCTTTCACGGCTCACCGCGCAGCCCTTTGTGATATTTACCACCGCCTACGACGAATATGCCTTGCGTGCCTTTGAGGTCAACTCCATCGACTATCTTGTGAAGCCGATCGAATCGGCCCAGTTAGCGCGAGCGCTGAAAAAGCTTGGCCGCGTTCGCCCCGTCCCCAAGCCGGACTGGCAGCGCGATCCCGCTGTCCTTCTGCAAGAGCTTGCCGAAACACTGCGTGGCCAGCGTCACGATTATCCGCATCGAATCGCATCGCGCGTTGGGGAGCGCATCTCATTTCTCTCGCTCGATGCGATAACTCACTTTGTAGCTCAGGACAAGCTCACTTATGCGGTTGTAGACGGGCGCCAGCATAACGTCGATCAGACCATCGGCGAACTCGAGCGCCGCCTCGATCCGGCGAAGTTTCTGCGCATTCATCGGTCTGCCTTGGTCAATGTGGACTGGATCCATGAAGTGAATTCATGGTTCGCCGGCAAAGTAATTCTTTCCTTGAAGGATGCCCATCATACTCAGCTTCCCGTGGCGCGGGATCGCGTTCGCGCTGTGAAGGCACGCCTGGGAATATGAATGGATCGTTTCCGCAGCCGACCAGAATTGCGCCCGTTTCACTCCCTGGATCAGCCGCCCATGAACATCCCGCCGTTCACATCGAGCACGTGCCCTGTAATATAAGCCGCCGCATCGGATGCGAGAAAGGCTACCGACTGCGCAATCTCCGCGTCCGTCCCCGCGCGGCCCAACGGGATCTGCGCCATCATCGCCGTCCGCTGCTTCTCGTCGAGCACGGCCGTCATGGGCGTCTCAATATAGCCTGGCGCAACGGCATTCACCGTGATGCCGCGCGAAGCTACTTCGCGCGCAATTGACCGGGTCAGCCCGATAAGCCCCGCCTTGCTGGCCGCATAATTTACCTGCCCTGCCTGGCCGGTTCGCCCGACGACGCTTGAAATATTGACAATCCTTCCCCAGCGATTTTTGAGCATTGGCCTGAGCAGCGCCTGGGTCAGCAGAAACGCGCCGGTTAGGTTGGTCGCGAGCACATCGTCCCAGTCGGCCCGCTTCATGGCTATCATCAACGCGTCGCGGGTAATGCCGGCGTTGTTGACGAGAATCTCAACCTTGCCGAAGCGCTCGATTACAGCTTTGGCCGCAGCCTTGATGGATTCTTCGCTGGCGATATCGAGGGGAATCGCCACCGCCTGCCCCCCACCGCCCTCAATCTCGGCTACCGCCTCAGCGAGCTTGATCTCATTTCGCGCCGCAAGCACCACGGTTGCTCCAGCGCGCGCCAACTCCAGCGCGCATGCTCGCCCAATTCCCTGGCTCGCGCCCGTGACCAGCGCAATTCGTCCCTGTAAGCTTCCCATATCTCTATCGTTCCCCTTGTGCTCGCAATCGCGCGCCCTTCCGTTCCTTATTATAAGTGGGCAGAAGTCACGCAAATCGTTGCCGCAGCACATCCTCAGCCTGAACCAGTTTCATCGCCTCGCGGCGCATCTTGGCCAAGCGCCTTGAAGTTTGCCGGTGACCATACTGCGAGGGATCACCCGTTCCCATCCCGAACACGGAAGTTAAGCCTCGCTGGGCCGATGGTACTGCACGGGCAACTGTGTGGGAGATTAGGTGATCGCCGGCATTAATATCAACAGAAAAGCCCTGCTGAAGAAGCAGGGCTTTTTTGCGTTGTATCCCCACAGTGTGGGGGCAGCGCATCAAACGCAGTATCCTGATGGAGCACTATAGTCCAACCATGGCGCTAGGAAGCTCTCAGATGGACTCAACAACTAGTCGAGCGGAGGCAATTGGGAAGCTTCGAGTTCAGCGGCATCGCCTAGCGGGAGCTTTAGGCAGATTTTACAGCCATGACCTTCCAGGCGATCCTATCAGTCTAGAGGCTGCAGTTTTGGATATTGCAATTCCCATCCGGGTCATGGTCCACCATGTTCCGGACAAGAAGCGGCCCTCAATTTGTCTGCTCCACCAAATCGCCCCCGAGTATTGGAAGAGGCCCATTCATTTCGAGCCGGTTATCACACCGCGGCCCCGAATATTACCGTCGGGTGTGCGCGCGGTTAGCGTTACCTTGCCGTGGAAGTTCACGATCGAATCGGGCCACTTCAGGTTCACTAGGTACAAGGAGGGTCCATACTCCCAAGCGAAAGCGCCACTGACAAAGTGGTGGATTGACTCTTGCTGGGACAGCGGATCGAACAGAGTATCCAACAAAGATCTAGTACTCGCGATGGCAAATAAGGAAGGGGGCGCTCACGTCGACGGGGACATCTCCGCCACGTATAGAGTTGCCAGAGCTCAAGGGGCAATTGCTATAGGCGGAAATCAGGTTAGCAACATTGCGAAATTGGGCAGCTTGGTCGCATACGCCGGAGCAGAACTATTGGAATATCTGGACGAGAATTTTAATGAATGCTTCCCCGCAGAAATTGCGGCTGCGCCGCAATAGCATCGGCCTCCAACGAGCCGCATGGGCTGCGGACATATTGCCTTGAAGCTCACTCTCGGAGTTTGTTGATGAACATCGCGGGGTCGGGAGCTGTTGGGCACATCGTCGGCGGACGTGAGGCAGCGGTACATGGTAGCCGTTGTGTCCAAGGCGCATCTAGAGAATCGCCTCAAACCCCTTGCGGCGAATCACGTTGAGCAGGGCGAGGGCCGGGCCTTTGGGTTGTTTGGTACCGCGCTCTAACTGCGAGATGTAGCCCACGCTCAGATTGAGCGAACGGGCGAACGCGGCCTGGCTCATATTCGCGCCCTCCCTCAGACTGCGAATCTCCTTCGCACTGATCGGCTTGGCTGTTGGAGGCGGTTGTACGCCAAGATGGCGCATCGTGATCTTGTGATAGGTCTCGTCGTCCATCACGCCGATTCGGTGCATCCCCTCTGCGGTTTCAAGAAGCGCCTCGGTGATTTTGCTAAGCTTTTTTGTCATGTGGAACCTCGATTAGCTGGCCGTCTTGTAGTCCGTATGCGATTTGTTTATCTGGGGCTGAAATCCAAATTCTCCCAAAGTCACGCGCTGTCTCCAAGTCCTTCTCAGTGAAATTCTCCTGGTCGCTCTTGGCAAGTCCGAAGATAAATAAGGCGCGGAGGCCCGTTTGCTAAGCGATCACGGCGCGATAGCCGCCAGATCGTCCCTTTCCTTGCCGGGCGACTCGCTGCTTGATCAGGCCGCCGCCAAGGTCAGCATCAATCAAGCCGCGTTCTGCCCGTTGGATTGCCTCCAGCAGACTTGCGGCACCGATTCGCTCGTTCCGGGCAAACCGCGCGAACCACTTGGTCTTGAAAACCTGCATGAGCAGACCTAACACTATGAACTATAGCACAGCGGTGCATATCCAAATAAAAAGGGGCCATGCATAAGAGGCATGACCTTCTCGCGTGTGCTCGAATCTGCGATGAGTCCCCGTTTCGCTTCTGATCGACCGCTGCCGTGCAATGAGCTATGGCAACTCCCGGACCCAGATGTTTCTGAAGCTGATTGGCTCGCTCTTGTCGCCATGAGCTTGCAGCTTGATCGGCGCGGTGTCGTACTTCTTGTAGAACGGCTTGCCGATATAGAGCGTCTGGCCCCACAACTGGAAGTGATTCTGCACGAGCACGCCGTTGAAGAACGCGGTGACATAGGCCGGGGTCTTCAGCGAGCCGTCGTCATTGAATGTTGGCGCGGTCCACACCACGTCATAGCTCTGCCATTCGCCCGGCTTGCGATTGGGGTTCACCAGCGGAGGGCTCTGCTTGTAGATGCTGGCGGCCTGGCCGTTGACATAGGTGGTGTTGTTGTATGAATCCAGAATCTGGAGCTCGTAGCCGTCATCGCCCGGACCGGTGGATGCGAGGAACAGGCCGCTATTGCCGCGCGCCTGGCCGCTGCCGGTAATATTCGTCGGAACCTTGTATTCGAGATGGATTTGGTAGTTCTTGAACCTGCGCTTGGTTTCTATGTTTCCCACGCCGGGCGCCTTTTTCACCAGCATCGTGCCGTCGGTCACGATCCACTGCGCCGGAGTGTGGTCCTGGGCCGAAACCCACTCGTCGAGGTTCTTGCCGTCGAAGAGCACGATTGCGTCGGAGGGCGGGGCTGCATCTGTAGCGCCCGGCGTGACGATTTTGGGTACCGGCGTCCAAACTTCAGTGTCCTGGGGCTTTGGTTTGGGAGTGGCGGATTCTGGGGCGGGAGGCTCCTGGGCGCAAAGGGGAGCGGCCAAGACAAGCATGGACGCGAAGACTAGGAGTTTCGAGTTTCTAATGCGCATCATAAGGAATCACGATACACCGAAGGGGTTCGATTTGGTCAAGAGCAGGAAATGCAGGTCCCCTTCGACTTCGCTCAGGGCAGGCTTTTGACTCCGCTGTAGAACGCTTCGTTCAGGATGACCGCCTCTTTAGTGCTCTGCGTAGGCCGCCTTTTCTTCGTAGGTTCTTAGGTTCGACACTAGCGTATTACGGACCAGATGGCCAGGTTGATTCCGACCATGAGAACTGCCGATGCGGGAATCAGGAGAAGAGCTTTTTTCAGGCGCAAGGGATCGCCGCCGGCGATGGCGCCAATCACGCGGGAGCTGACAGCAAGGCCTGCCCATCCGCAAGTGATGACAAAGCCGATAGCTGTACCGGCCATGCGCGGAAAGGCGTTGCCGACCATGGCGAGGGTGGTGGGAAAGACCGGAGCCATGGAGAGGCCGGCGATAAATACCAGCACCAATGCAACAGTGGGCTTCGAGGTCCGGAGCATGAGAAATGTGGTGATGGCCATGGCGACGGAAGCCGCAAGGGTGACCCGGACCGCGTCCACGTGGATGAGGATGGGCGAGACGGCGACGCGGCCGATCAGCAAGCCGAGCGCGAATCCGAGAGAAAGGATGTTGAGGGCGCGTGATTCCGGAATGCCTTGAGCGATGAGGTGGCGTGGAAGCCAGTTCCACACGCCGACTTCGCAGGATACATAGAGAAACAGGAAGAAGCCGAGCATGAAGAGCAAAGGCCGGCCGAGAACGCCGCCCGCGTCGGCGAGGACAAAGCCAGAGGCTCCGGATGGCGCTGGCATTCTTGTAACGGCCTGGATCACCAGCGAAGCGACGGTGAGCGCGGCAACGGTATAGCAGAGGCGAACCCAGTTCCTCTTGAAAAGATTCGCTGAGATGAACGGAGTGGCAAGTCCTCCCAGCCCGAAGAAGAGATTCACCAGGTTCAGCGCGGTGGCGCGATGCGCTTCAGTTACACCACTGATAAGCGCATTGGCGCCGGTGACTACGATGCCGCCGCCGACCCCGAGCAGAAACAAAAGGAAGACGATGCTGCGGAATCCTTTTGAGCGCGGCAGGGAGAAAAGCGCAATTGCGATGAAGGCCAAGCCAAGGATCAAACCAACTTTGTCGCCTTCAGTGTCGAGCAGCGGCCCAACTGCGAGCGAGGCGATCATCAAGCCGAGTGCTTGAGAAAATGCGATGGTCCCGTTCTGGGTTGGGGTCAGGCGGAAGCGATCGGAAAGATCGGGCAGGATGGTACCGAGCATGGCGGCAATCATTCCATAGACAAAGATGGCGAGGATGGCTGCAAAGATCAGCACTTGACTGGATTCCTTTCAATGACCGACTTGAGAATACTGGACCCAGCGTTCAACCGGTGCGCGATGAGGATCGAACTCGTGTTTGAG
>CAZSVJ010000146.1:0-8741 GCA_964610185.1 uncultured Occallatibacter sp.
CCGGAGCTGGACCTGGACTTCGAGGTGCGGCTGTGGGGCAGCTATCTGGGCGAGGTCCTGCGGCGGCGCTATCAGGGCGGGTGGGAGATGACGCCGTATCCGGGTGGCGCTGTGGCGGTGCCGGCCGTGGAGGTGCGCGGCTCGCGGCTGTTTCCGCTGCTGAAGGTCTACCGCCGTCTGACGGTGGGAGAAGAGGAAGATCTGGCTGCCTTTTTCACCATGGTGACGGAGCGGCTGGGAAAGCCCGCGCAAGTGAACTGAAAGCAGGGATCAGGGACTAGGGACTAGGGAACAGGGAACCCGGTCTGGCGAGCAGGCTTGAACGCGGGAATCAGGCTTTGTGCGACAATAGGAAGCGACGAGAGTGCGCTCGTTCATGGGTGCGCGGAGGATAAAATAATGGGCGATCTACTTCAGCCCTGGCACTTGGTGGTGCTGGGCGTAGTTGCATTTTTGCTGTTTGGCGCCAAGCGGCTGCCGGAGTTGGGCAAAGGACTGGGCGAGGGGTTAAAGGGATTCAAGGAAGGCATCAAGGGCGTGACCGATCCGTCGCCAGCGCCACCTCCTCCTGTCGTGCAGCAGCAGAGCGCCCCGCCGCCACCGGTTTCAGCTCCGGCCGAGCCCCAGATTATTCGCAAGGACTGACGACGAGGCTTCGGGCGGGTCGATTCGCCTGAGCTGTCGGGCATTCTTGAGACGTGATGAGGCCTGTGCGGACGCACAGGCCTTTTGCGCGTCCCAGGGCGAATTGGTTCCCACCCTTCGAGCAAAAAACGCTCCAAGGATGGGGCACCCGCCTTTTCTGCTGTTCGCTGCCTTACGAGCGCTTTTCGGTTTCCCCGACCCGCTACACGCTTAGCAACAGCACGGCGCCGAGGGCTAGAGCCATGCCTGCCACCTGGCGGCGGGTGGGCCGCTCGCGTAGTACCAGAGCGGCGAGAAGGATGGTGCCGGCGGGATAAAGCGAACAGATCAGCGCGGCCACATCGAGGCGTCCAAAGCGCGTGGCCTGAAGATAGAAAAGATTCCCGATCGTGTCCAGAGATCCAGCCGCGATTCCGGTAAGCCAGAAACCGCGCCATGGCCGGGTGGGCGGCATGAAAACAAGAAACAAAAGCATGGCGGCGACTCCGGCGGCGCGGGCCGAGGTCATGACCCACATCATGCCGCCAGGGCTGGCCATTTTGAAGAGAATCAGCTGAGTGCCGAATCCGATGCCGGCGAGCGCGCCGAGCAACAGCGCGGCTGGAGGTGTTGACGCGGCGTTGGCGTTCTCTTTTCCAGGCGTATGGGTAATGAGCCAGATTGCGATCAGGCCGAGCGCCAACCCGGCTACAGTCAACGGGGCGGGCAGGCCTTCCTGAAAAAGAGAAAACAGTACAGGAACCAGGGCCGTGAGCAGGCCTGTGAGCGCGGCGGTCAGGCCCATGGCTCCCATGGCCAGCGCGCGATAAAAAATTGCGAGAGCCAGCGAGCCCTCAAAGCCGCCTAGAGCGGCGAAGAAAAGATAATAAGAGCCGGGCAGGGAGACTCGGATTCCCAAGCAGAGCGCAAGCATAACGACCAGGGAGAATACGTGGCCTGAGGCGACCACCAAAATGGCGGGAGCGCGGCGCGCGCCAATGCCGCCCACGAAGTCGGAGCCACCCCAAGTAGCGGCCGACATGAGTCCAAAGCTGGCCGCGGCGGTCGGAGAGGTCATAGCGAGTTCACAGGCTAGTGCGGTGTCTCAGAAGTTCTTCACAGAAGTACGCGACAAGAATGCAGTTCCCCGCCACGGCGGGCAGGCTTTCGACTCTCCGCCGCGGCGGACTTCGCTCAGGATGACCGCATCGTTATGGGGTTTCAGGTAGGCGGCATTGTGCTAGCGGGCATCCTGCGCATTGGGATAGTAGCCCTTCTTGGAGATCACTTCCAGACCTGGGCGCTCGACGCGGACATCGATGGCGCGATACTTGCCGTCGATGAACGGCTGGTGGCTCAGGTAGCCGAGCGTGTACTGGGTGCGAGCTTCTTCGGCGATTTTGGCGTAGCTCTTCTCGATGCCGTCGAGGCTAGGCTCCGAGTCCAGCGTGCCGCCGGTTGCCACGGTGTAGCTGTAGAGTTGGTTGTCCCTCATCTGGAAGGGTAAGTGGAAGCGGCTGATGTAGCCTTCACCCCAGATGGCGGATGTTCCCACCGCGGTGCCATACACAGCGATGCTGTTGGTTTGGAGGTAACGCACGACTTCCTTGTAGGTGGCCTTGCTGCCGGCTTCCTTGCCGTCGGAGATGACATAAATAATGCGGCGGCGCTCCTTGGGCCGGGCCGAAAGTTCCTTAGCCGCGGCGAGGATGGCATCGTTGAGGGTGTGAATCTCCTTGGGGATGGTGATAAAGGAGCCGCTTCCGGCCGAGCGGCCTTGCTGTAGGTTGGGGTCGACGCAGTTGCCGTTCTGAGTCACACCGCAGCCGGCAAGAGGGCCGCTGTTGACCGGAACGAGCTCTTCAGTACCGCTTGACTTGGTCATGGAGAGGATAAACGGGACGCGCGCGCTCTGAGCGCCGGTGAAGCCGTGGGAGCGAGGCTGCACACCGTTGCTGTAGGTGAGGACTGAGATCTCGTCATAGGGAGTAAGCGCGCCCTGGATTGCGCCCAGGGAGTTGTTCACCTTTTCCATTACGTCGGAGGTCAGGCTCTGGTCGACGACGAAAGCGACCGAGAGCGGAGCCGGATCGACGGTGAATAGGCGCAGCGGCTCGCGGGAGTTGTTCTCAAAGACTCTGAAATCGCGCCAGGTGAGGCCGGCAACCAGCTTTCCTTTTGTGTCCTTGACGGTGACGGGGACTTCGACGAAGTTGACGTTGAGGACAATGGTGGGCGGTTTCGAGAAGGCCTCCCCGGATGCGGGAGTTTCGGGCGGTGTGGCCTGGAAGGTGTCTTTGCCTTCGGGAGGAGGTGCGATGTTGGACGGCGGCGGCTGATAATCGTCCGCAGTAGGTGTGTTGGAGGAAGAAGTCGGTCCGGCCGGCACATCGCCCGCTCCCTTGCCGGGCGTAATCGAAGTGCCGTCCGCGCCAGACAACTTCGGCGGCGGTTGGGGCGAAGGAGCATCCGGCACCGCTGGTTGCTGTTGGGCGATCGCCGCCGGAGACACAGTCAGCCCAATATTAAGAATTGCCGCCAGCGGCCATGCTGCTAAACCAAGCTTCACAGGTATCCCGTCCTCCCAAAATATTGCAATTCGCTGTTCTCGGTAGTCAGCCTTCAGAGGGACTGAAGACCGATCCCATTGCTCCGATAAAACGGCCACAAAGCCGCCCGTGCTTGAGAGCAGGGCTACCTTCGTCAGAGTATCAGACGCGCTGGCGCCTCGCAGGTTGCCTGCCAGTGTCGAAGGACTTAGAGTATGCTTTCTTCGAGGGTCGAATTCCGTCTAAATGACCAGCATGTCTTCCCCAATGAGAATAGGCCTGGGAATTTCCGCTTTGCTGCTTGGCTTGCCGGCGTTGTCCGTGGCAGGATGGGCTCAGCTTGCGCCCTCGCCGGACGCGCCTCCCGTGAGCACCGCCCCGGCCCAGGCGCCCGAGGAAGAGTCGGTGGCCACGCTCAAACTCCAGGTCAACCTCGTGGACGTGTTCTTTACTGTCAAGGCCAAGGACGGGACGCTGGTTCCGCATCTGACCAAGGACGATTGCACCATTACCGAAGACAAAGCGCCGCAGACGCTGAAGAGCTTTGTGGCGGAAACCCAGCAGCCGATTACGCTGGGCATACTGCTCGATACCTCAGGTAGCCAGCAGTATGTGTTGCCCTTGGAGCAGGAGGTGGGCGGCCAGTTCCTGCAGCGTGTGTTGCGACAGAAGGACGAGGCATTTCTTCTCTCCTTCGACGTGGACGTCGACCTGATGCAGGACTTCACCAATAGCCCCCGTCTGCTGACCCGCGCCATGAACAAGGCGGAGATCAACACTGCGGGTGGCAATGGAGCGGCGGGCATTCCGGGGGCCGGCGGTGGAACCGTGCCCACCGTGGGAGCGCCCAAGGGAACGGTGCTCTACGATGCGGTTTATCTGGCGTCGAACGAGAAGCTCAGCGAAGAGAACGGCCGCAAGGCGATGATCCTGCTGACCGATGGCGAGGATGAGGGCAGCAGCCACAAGATCCAGGAAGCAATTGCCGCGGCGCAGAAGGCAAACGTGCTGGTCTATTGCATTCTGATCGCCGACCGTGGCTTCTACGGTGGATTCGGCTATAGCGGCTACTCGGCTATGTCAAGATTGACGTCGGAGACCGGCGGGCGGCTGATCGATGTAGGCAACAACGGGAAGAAGCTCGAGGCGGCCTTCCAGCAGATTGAAGACGAACTGCGCACGGAATATGTAGCTACTTATACCCCCACCAACAGCAAGCTGGACGGCAGCTTCAGGAAGCTTGGGGTGGAGTGCCGCGGCGACGGGATGAAGGTGCAGGTGCGCAAGGGGTATTACGCAACGGTGCCACAGAACTAGCCCGATCAGCCTCTGCAAACGCTATCTGCATTGGATCGAAATCCAAAGATGCTTTCATCAACAAAATTCAAATGCGTTTGTCCTTCTTCTACAGCGGCGAATTGTGCAAAACGATGTTTTTATACACCGATATTGCAGTGTTTCAGGACAGGACGGTTACGTTCGTATCTCTCCCCGTAATCTAGCGCGCAAAATTAGACTTCTCTAATATCGGCTCAAGAGAAAATAACTTGAGGCTTGAAATGAATTGATTTCGGCATCGAGGATTTTAGCTCTGAGGAGCTTGCCATGATCACCAACTGTGCCGCCAATGAAGGGTTTGAAATCAGTCCCCGGTTTCGGCGGACTGTGGAAGAGCGGATTGCGCGGCTGGAGCGCGATGCGGAGCAGGATGAGGCTCAGGTGGCGCAGCTTGTAGACGGCGATCATATTCGCAGGCAGATGCGGCTGGTGTTCATGCAGCGGGCTGAGGCCCTGCGCATGAGGCTGTTCCTTGACCGGTCGAAGACTCGGCCCGCGCAGCCAACGTTCGCGCTCTGAGGCGATCGCATCCCGCTCATTGAATCGGCGATTATAGAATCCGCATATTAAAAAATCGCCAGATAGCCGAAGGGCCGCTTCCTCGGGTTGAGGCGCGGCCCTTTTGCTTGGCCCTCAAGATTTGGAGCACCGGGCGGGGATTGAACCCGCGAATACAGGTTTTGCAGACCTGCGCGTTAGCCACTTCGCCACCGGTGCTGAAAGCAGTGGTTAGTGATTAGTGGTTAGCCGGAAAAGCTCCGCATTTGCTAACCACTGGCCACTAATCACTAACCACTGCAACTAAAAACCCACCGCGCCTTGTAGCGGGTGGGTCGGGGAGAGATTCTTCTAGAGAACCTAGCCCATCGAGCACGCCCGCGCGCGGCAGCCCTGGCAGCGACAAGGGAAACAGTTCGCGGAGGTGAGAAAACCGTTCATCGAATTCCTTTACGGCTGAGCGCACTTGCCAATTTCCAACTCAGCGGATATTCGTAGACTAGAGCCAGAGCGAAGGACTGTCAAGCGATGGTTGGGGAGGCGCAAGGGCAATCGCATTTGGATTGTTTTGAAAGGGCTCGGCTTTAGCCGTGCCGATTTTAGGGCCAAAATTGCTGGCTTTAGCCGCTGGGATGTATAGGGGGTTCTCAAACCATCCCTCAGGGGCTGAAGCCCATAAGTTTTCTGGCTGTTTTGCGGCGCGACTAAAGTCGTGCCCTTTCAAAGCAACGATAATTTGCCTGATATGGAAAGCCCCTACCCATCATCTCTTGCTCAAATCTCAAATGCAATTGTCCTTGGGGGAGGCGCGAATGGAACTGGATTACTTTGTGGTGGATGTTTTTACCGATACGGCGCTGGCCGGGAACCCGCTGGCGGTGGTGATGAACAACTGCGGCCTTGCCACCGAGCGGATGCAGGCCATCGCGCGGGAGTTCAACCTCTCTGAGACGACCTTTGTCGAGCGCAGGGCCGCGGCGGTCGAGCAGGCGGAGGGCGTCAGGGTGCGCATCTTCTCGACTCAAGAAGAACTGCAATTTGCCGGGCATCCCACGCTGGGGACGGCGAGTGTGCTGAAGCTGTTTGCGCCCGAGACTTTGGCGGGAGACACAGTGACGCTGGCCGAGAATGTGGGGCCAATTCCGGTGCGATTCTCCGGAAAAGGACTCTTCGGTGAGATGACGCAGGGCGACCCGGAGTTTGGCGCGGAGTTGGACCCGAAAGAGGTGGCCCGCCTCGTCGGATTGAGCGAGGACGATCTGGACCCGAGGCTGCCGCCGCGGGTTGTTTCCACCGGCGCGGCATTCGCCATTGTCGCGTTGCGCAGCGCGAACGCACTGGCACAGCTCAAGGTGAGCCAGGACGAGGCCACGCAGTGGCTGCGAGAGCGCGGCGCGCGCTGGTTTTATGTGCTTGGGCCTACAGGCGCACGAGAGCCGGCGTGGCGGGCGCGCATGCAGTTTTATGGCGGTGAGGATCCGGCAACTGGATCGGCCGCGGGTTGCGCCATCAGCTATCTGGTGGCGCGTGGAGCGGTTGCGCCGGGCGAGCGCATCGCTCTGCGCCAGGGTGTGGAGATTGGAAGACCGAGCGATCTGTATCTTTCTGCGCAGATCAAAAACCAAAGAACTGATAGCGTATTGGCAAGGGTGACCGATGTGCGGGTTGCGGGCAGCACTGTTCTTGTGGCAAAGGGACGTATTAATCTGCCGTGATGCACATGCTTTCAACAGGCATGGATGGTTGCAAGTTACGGTAGCGTTAAATCTTAGCGAATTCTAATTTGTTTCATAGGATTTTTCAGCGTGGATTTCGCTTCCCTTTCCCTCTTCCCACGGGGTTCAAAGCCCCGTACTCTTGCCATTCATTGAAACATTTTAACCGGCTCCCACGCGGGATTTTGCCCCCAGGCATTTTACAAACAGAATGCGAGAAAGAGTTGGCCTCCTGGGCCATCGAATAACGCAAGCTGGTCTGCGCAAACGCTGCGCCCTTTTGGGCCGCGGGCACCCTGCGCAAGGCCACTCGGACAGTGCGATCAACCAGGCCCCGGCAGCCTCGTCTGCGGTCATCGTCGCGGCAACTCACCACGCCAGCCTGCCACCAGAGCGGGCACGGGTGGCGTGTTGCCGGACGACAAGAAAAACTGAAGCAAGGAGTGAATTCCCAGATCATGCGGCCCAAGAAAGTGATTCTCTGCGTAGACGATAATGAACAAGAGCTTTCCGTGCTCAAATTCATGCTGGCAACTAACGGGTATAAAGTGCTTACGGCTTGCACTGGCCAGGAGGCGATCGGCATTTTTGCCGGATCGCAAATTGACTTGGTGCTGTCCGATTATGCGATGCCGCAAATGAATGGGAATCAACTGGTGGGCAGATTGAAGCAGATTGCGCCGCATATTCCCATGATCCTGCTGGGCGATCCGCAGAGAATGGGGGGCGAGATCCACTCCGCCGACGCGCTGCTGGCCAAGAAAAACTGCTCGGCGCAGGAGTTGCTCGAACGCATCAAGGTGATGAGCGCTCGCAAGCGGGGCCCACGCAAGGGCTCGCTGCGAATAGCGGCCGAGGCGGAGTTCGCGGCGGCATCGTGAGATCCAGCTTTCAGTGGTCAGTTTTCAGTGGTCAGTGCCGGGAAACGGCGGGGGAAGCTTGGCTTCAAATCTTGCGGCTCCCCGGCCTGAAAACTGACCACTGATCACTGACCACTAGACCCTCCCCTTGACCCTCCCCTTGACGACTGCACCTAAACGTGGGCATACTCGGCACTTGTACCGAGGTTTGGGGCTTCTTTCTCCGGCCAGCGGGAGTTCGACCGTTATGGATCTCATTCTGCTTCGTCTTCTTTTTGTGGCCCTTCTTGGCGGGGTCTGTTATTTCCTTCATCCATTTGGCCTGACAGGATGGGTGAGTGCGGGCGTGGGCGCGGGGGCGGCAGCCGCGGTTATCGTCTTTGAATTCAGGGTGCGGGCGCTCAGCCTGCGGCGACTTATTGGCGCGGTGGCCGGCAGTGTGCTGGGAATCTTTGGCGCGGCGCTATTCTGCCTTGTTTTGCGCAGCGCGCCTCTAAACGGGGCAACGTCGGCGGTGTTGCAGATTTTTGTGCTTCTGCTGATGACCTATGTGGGGCTGCTGGTGGGCGCCAACAAGGGCGACCTGCTTAACCCGGCGGCGCTGGGGACGGTCTTCAGCGGCGAACGAACGTCGCGGCGGAGCGCCAAAGTGCTGGACACCAGCGTGATTATCGACGGGCGCATCGCCGATATCGCAGAGGCGGGCTTCATCGACGGGATGATGGTGGTTCCGGAGTTTGTGCTGCGCGAGCTGCAGATTGTTGCCGACTCGACCGACGGGTCAAAACGGCAGCGTGGGCGGCGCGGTCTGGACATGCTGCAGCGCATGCAGTCGAACACCAACATCCAAGTGCAGATTGTTCCCGACGATTTTCCATCGATCCGCGAGGTGGACCTGAAGCTGCTTGAGCTGGCCAAGAAGTGGGAGGCCAAGGTGGTGACCAACGACTTCAACCTGAACAAAGTGGCCCACCTGCACCACGTGGAAGTGCTGAACATCAACGACCTCGCCAACGCGCTGAAGCCGGTAGTGCTTCCCGGCGAGAAGATGAATGTGCTCATCCTGAAGGAAGGCAAGGAATTCAACCAGGGGGTGGGCTACCTGGACGATGGCACCATGGTGGTGGTGGATCATGCGCGGCGGCTGATCGGCAAGC
>CAZSVJ010000147.1:0-8654 GCA_964610185.1 uncultured Occallatibacter sp.
GCAGCACCTGGTACTGCTCCTGGGTCAGCATGGTGCGCCACTCGGCGTCGCTGCGTACGATTTTTTCAGGGGTTTCGCTCATGGGGAATTCAAAAGCTCCTCAGACCTCGGCTACGAGATCGATTTCAACTAAAACATCCTTGGGCAATCGAGAGACTTCAACAGTTGTGCGGGCCGGCGGAGCCTTGCCGCCCGCCGCCAAGTAATTACCATAGACGGCGTTCATGGCCGCATAATCGTTGAAGTCTTTCAAGAACACTGTGGCCTTGACGACGCGGTCTAGCCCGCTGCCGCCGGCTTCAAGAATGGCCTTCAGGTTTTCAAAAACGCGGGCTGTCTGCTCGGTAATGCCGCCCTCAACCACTTGCTGAGTTTGAGGGTCGAGCGCGATTTGTCCAGCGGTGAAAATGAGGCTGCCTGCGCGCACGCCCTGGGAATAGGGTCCAATCGCCGCGGGAGCGTTGCCGGTTGCGATGACTGCTTTGCTCATGAATCGATTGTAACGGGCGTCTGTTACAGATCGATTCACGGGCAGAATTGAATTCGATCAACGCCAAATTGCCAGAATGATTCCAGCGGCGATCAGCGCCACCAGCCAGTAGCCAACGTTGATGGCGAAGAGATTGAATGGCCGGCCTTCATAGATGTGGGAAGCCGAGAGCGGCGCCACGATGAAGCCGACCCAGGCGATGAAGCCGATCATAGCGCCCCAATGAAGACTCGCTGCGCCAGACCAGAAGATGACGTGGGCCAGCACAAAGCAGAGAATCAGGTTGCCGATGAAGGACACGACCATACCGGCCATCATGGTACCCTTCTGCGGCTCGGAGTGAGGATAGACCATGGCCTTCCAAGGCTTGGCAAAGAGAATGGGTGAGAACCAGATCGCGCCAAGAATCCATTGAGCCAGTGCAGCAACCAGAAGGGCCCAGGGATTGAAGAAAAGATGGTGCATTGAAATCCTCCCAATTGGACGAATTTCGCCTCCGAGGGGCCGGGAAACCAAACAAATTCGGGGTTAGTCGCCGCCCTGCCTGCATGGAGTCGCGAAATCACCTTGCGGGAGGCGATAGCGGCGTGTCAAGGCAAATGCGCGCCGCGAATTCTGAGTGGAACCATCGATGCCAAGCTCGCTTTGAACCCTCTAAACACGTCAACATTTTGAAAGGGCACGGCTTGAAAGCATGCTTTGAGCCCGTCAATGAGCGCCGCAAATGCAATTGAATAAGTCGACGTTTTGAAAGGGCACGACTTTAGACGTGCCGCAAACGCAACGAAAAGAGCGCGGGCTTTAGCCCATGAGGGAATGAACAGCTAGAAACGGGAGGCACTCGGAGGTTCTTCAGCGCCGCTTCAACGCTTCCAACTCGTCGAGGGTACGTGGCCAGTCCTTCCCGAGTAGCCGCGAGAGGCTTCGGTCGGCCAATACCTTTCCGCCGGTCTGGCAACGGGCGCAGTAGTTGGTCTCGTTGTCGGCGTAGCGAATGCGCTGGACTTGAGAGCCGCAGCGCGGGCATGGCTGGCCGAAGCGCCCATGAACGGCCATCTCCGGGCGAAATGCCGTCACCTTTTCAGGAAATGCCTTCTCCGCTTCGGCGCGCAGGCGATCGATCCAAAAAGTGAGCGTCGCGCGCGTGGCGGCAAACAATCTTTCCCATTCCTCGGGCTTGAGTTTGTGGGTGAGTGTGATGGGAGAGAGCTGGGCCGCATGCAGAATCTCATCGGAATAAGCATTGCCGACTCCGCTGATCAGTCTTGGATCGGTGAGGGCGCGCTTGAGGGTGCGATTCTCCGCCGTGAGCGCGGCGCGAAAGCCCGCCAGATCGGTCGAGAATATTTCCACGCCGCCGGGGTCGATGGAGCGCAGGCTCTCTTCGCCCTGAAGCAGGTACAGAGAAGCCCGGCGCTTGCTTCCGGCCTCGGTCAGCACGAGCGAGCCTGTGGGGAAGTCGAAGGCTGCAAGGGCCTGGCGGCCGGCGAGTTTGGCTTGCGGCGGACGCCAGTGCAAGCGGCCGGCAATCATCAGGTGCAGCACAAGCCACAGATCACCTCCGACACCGATCGCGATGCGCTTGCCAAGGCGGCGGATTTCGCGAACGGTGCGGCCTTCGACGCTCTCAACAGGCGGGTCGACGGTGCGCAGCAAAAAAACGCTGGCCAGGCGCACGCGCTCCAATGGCTGGCCCAAGACGCGAGCTTCGAGCGCGGTGATATAAGCGGCGATGTCGGGAAGCTCCGGCATTCACTCCAGCTTGCAGCCAGAGCGCGGTGTGATGCAACCACGATCTTTCGGCGGCAACTTGATCTATAAACAGTTTCCATATAAAAGGAGAAGAGATGAGCAAACAGGCAATTCACGAAATAGCGTTAGCAACACAGCAAGGCAAGTTGACCTTCCCTCAGGTCGTCAAGGGGCTGCTCGAAGCCGGAGTGGAATCGTACTTCGTGGACTTTGCGGCAAAGCAGAAGACCCACTACCTTACAGATGGAACCACGCACACGGTGCCCATGATCCTGGACCCTGGTCCGATCGCGGCGGAGTTCGACAACGCCGGCCTCGTGGCGGCAATTCGCGGTGCCCAGGCGGACACGGTGCGGTACCCCGAGTTTGTGAAGCGGTCAACCACGGCAGGCGTGAATGGCTATTGGGCGTTCCTCACCGGCAAGCGGGTAATCTATTTCGGCCGGAAAGGCGAGCAGCACATCGAGGAGTTCCCGAAGCCGCGAATGTAAGCGATTAACGGAAGATGGCGTTGTCGATCAGCCGTGTCGGTCCGATATACGCGGCGACAGCGAAAAGAGTTCCGGGGACCGCAACTTCAACTGGCATAAGCGTAGCCCAGTCGACAACGGCGATGTAGTCGACGCGAACGCTAGGCTCGGCTGCTAGCGTCTTGTCGGCCGCCTCCAGTAGAGGAGCTGCTCGCCGGTCGCCCGAGGCTACTAGGGCTTCGGATTGGCGGACCGCGCGGCTCAAGACAAGAGCCTGTGTGCGTTCCGCAGGACTCAGGTAGACGTTGCGCGAACTGAGAGCAAGACCGTCGGGGTCGCGGATGATGCGACACACTACAATTTCGGTTGCTAGGCGCAGGTCGGCAACCATGCGGCGGACGACGGCGCACTGGGCCGCGTCTTTCTGGCCGAAGAAGGCGCGGTCGGGCTCGGCGGCGATGAGCAGCTTAGACACAACGGTTGCCACGCCGCGAAAGTGGCCGGGGCGGGATGCGCCGTCAAGCCGGTCGCTGAGGCCCTCGACTTCGACAAAAGTGGCCGCGCCTGAAGGATAGATCTCTTCGACCGCTGGAGCGAAGACGACGTCTGCGCCTTCGGCCTCGGCCAGAGCGCAATCGGCGTCGAAGCTGCGGGGGTAGCGGGCAAAGTCTTCGTTGGGTCCGAACTGGGTTGGGTTGACGAAGATGCTCACAGCCGCGCTGCCGCACGAGGCCCGCGCAGCCCGAATCAGCGACGCGTGGCCTCGGTGCAATGCGCCCATGGTGGGAACTAGGCCGACGCTCTTGCCGCTGCTCCGTTCCTGACGAGACCAATGGCGGAGTTCGGCAACAGTGCGAATGATTCTCATCGAACTTTGCGCAGCGCCGCTGTCTTGTGCGCGCCGTCGAGGGCCTTCCGCGCGGCTTCAGGCAGATGGTAGCTTTCCTCATCGGACGGGAAAGCGCGGTGCTCGACATCTTCGCGATAATGCTCGATGGCGCTGCGAATCAGTGCGCCCGCGTCGCCATAGCGGCGAACAAATTTGGCAGGCGCCGAGAAGCTCAAGTTCAGCAGATCGTGGAAGACAAGAATCTGGCCGTCGCAATCCGGCCCGGCGCCAATGCCGATAGTAGGAATTTGCAGCTCGGCGGTGATTTCTGCGGCCACCTCGCGGGGAACGCCCTCAAGCACGATTGCGCCGGCTCCGGCATCGGCGAGCGCGTGGGCATCGGCCTTGATTTGGAGAACGGTTTCGCTGGTGCGCGCCTGCACTCGATAGCCGCCCATGCGATTGACGCTCTGCGGAGTGAGGCCGAGGTGGCCGATCACCGGAATCTCGGCTTCGGTGAGGGCTCGGACCAGTTCGATGCGCGCGCCCTCGATTTTGACCGCCTCGGCGCCTGCTTCTTTCACGAAGCGGATAGCGTTGGCCAATCCCTGCGCAACCGGCCCGTGATAGCTGCCGAAAGGCATATCGGCAACGACAAGAGCGCGGTGAACGGCGCGGCGGACAGCGCGGGTATGGTGGAGCATCTCGTCCACGGTGACGGCGAGCGTATTTTCGTGGCCCAGCACCACCATGGCCAGCGAGTCGCCGACCAGCAGCAGATCGATTCCGGATTCGTCCGCCAGCCGCGAGGAAGAATAGTCGTAGGCGGTGAGAGCGCAGATGGGCTTGCCCTGGCGCTTCATCTCGATGAGCGCGGGCACGGTGACTTTTGTGGTGGAATGGGCTGTGTTAGGCGGCGTGGAATTACAGCCGCCGGGGAAGCTGGCAAGGGTCATGTTGTCTCCAGTGCCGCTCCGCAGACTCAGGATGCGACCCGAACAAGTTGAGTATACCGCCGATGGGGGGCGCGGCCCGGAGGAATCCCAGAGCAAACGCATTTAAATTCCTCCGTAACGGAAGAAAGAGCCGGGAGTCATTGGCGGGCTCTTGTATTGGAGGGAGCAGGGGCATTTATGCCCATGAATAGATCTTGGACTGACCCCCAAGATTGAGACACGGGTCGAGGGGACATTTTGCGGCGAATGGAGGGACTGCCGGTGGAAAAGGCAACGGTTTACGGTGGAGTTTGTTGTTCAGGCTGCGCCCAGGGGGATTAGTTCGCTCATCCCATCTTCGACGAGAATGCCAATGAATTCGTCTGCCGGGATCGGTTGGCCGTAAAACCATCCTTGGGCAAGGATTCGGCGATTTGCGCGGGAAAAGTATGCGGCCTGCTCTTCGGTCTCAATTCCTTCCACAATCACGCCCAGATGCAGGGCATCGGCAATGGAGAGTATCTGGGGCAGAATGGAACCAATCACCGACCCTGTGCCGATGGCCTTGGTAAAGGATCTGTCGATCTTGATGGAGTCGATAGAAAGGTCGTTCAAATAGGAAAGACTTGAGTATCCGGTTCCGAAGTCGTCGATGTGGACGCTGTAACCCTTCTGGCGCAGAAGGAGGATTGTTTCCATGGCAGCGCGGTATTGGACTGTACTGCTTTCGGTGATTTCAATTGCCAATCTGCGCGGCGAGACTCCCGCCCGATCCATAGCCCGATCGAGCATGGGCAAGAACCTGGGATCGGCCAAATCGGCCGCAGCCACGTTGATGCTCAACTGGAAGTCGGGATAGGCGCGCAACGTCTCGCCCAATTCTCGTAATGCGTTCCGCACCACCAGCTCTGTGATGGCGCCGACGAAGCCCCCGTTCTCTGCAATCTTGATGAAGACATCGGGACCAACCGGGAGCCCATCCTCGTCGGTCCAGCGGGACAGGGCCTCGGCTCCAACGATTCGCCGGTCCTCCAGGCTCACAATGGGTTGATACACCAGGCGCAACTTGTCGCGGGCAATGGCACGGCGAAGCTGCTGCTCGATGCCGCGGCTTCGCCGGTAAAGAAGGGAAAGGAGAAAGCCGGCAAATGCTCCAGCGGCTCCGCCCAGAACGATGCAGGCAGCCATTTCGCGCTGGCCGGTTCGCAGCGCATCGGGGATGGAAATGTAGTCCGTGACGCAGTTGAAGTACCGGCTGGAGCAGCGCGTGGCATACAGTGTGTCTCCAACGCGGGCCTCGCCGTTGGTGGTGAGAACCTGCCAGCCTGGCTCCTGCAAAGTGCCCGATAGCCGGCTGGGATCGTCTTTCCCAGTAGAGGTGAAGTGGATGGGAGCAAGCTCGCGGTGCAATTGCGGGTAGGGGCTGAATACGACGTACGAGTCGCCTAGTTGCAGGCCGGCTACGGATAGATCGCCCATTTGGAACGGCGCGAATCGCTTGTAAACTTTCGTGCCGTCTTGCTGCGAAAAGTCTGGCGCGGGCACCTGAATGGGCTGAGTCAGGCGGCCAAGCGTCGCCGAACATTCCACTTTGCCGTCGCGCATGCGCCCGGCCTCTTTCAGGTTTTCCGACTGGTAAATCAGGTTGCGAAGCCAGGCGATCTCAGCCTCTGAACAAGAGGAAAACGAGGAGGCATTCATGGTCGAAAGCAACCTGCGCGACTCCGCCGACGCGGCCTCCGCTTCCCCGATGGCCCGCGTTGCATATGATTTAAGACTACCCTCGGCCCGGCGCACCGCGACGGCGCAGCCGGCCAGATACCCGGCCAGCGCTCCGCACGATCCCGCCAGGAGCGTAGCAGCCAGGGTGACAAGCACGCGCTGTTTAAGTGTGCGCATCATTCGATTGACCCGGAAGGATAGTGAGCCGGATGAACGCCGGACAAACTGGTCCCCTAACAGGCATAACCCAGATTGACGGGAGCAGGCAATAACGCTTTATGGGTAGCTTTCTCAAAGCAGTGCTGAGACCTGGCAGAAAACCCGGAGCCGATGTGTGCGAAACCGGACAGACGGCATCCGGACCGGCGTGGTAGCGGCGCGTCGCAGTGACCCCCAAAAGCCGGCTCACCCACTCAGAGCACAGCCAGGCTCGACCCTATCCCTGCGCTGCCTTAAGCATGGCCACCAGGCTCCGATCGACGTCATCTTTGGTGGTAGCCCAGGAAGACACGCTGATGCGCATTGCGGTCTGGCCTTGCCACACGGTCGACCCGCACCAGCAGGTTCCCTCCGCCTGCAGGCGGGCAATGGTGGCGAGAGTCTGCTCCGGCGTGCCGAATGAGACTAGAACCTGATTAATGACCACTTCGTTCAGCACCTGATAGCCGGCAGCTTTCAATCCCGCGGCAAGGCGCCGCGCGTGGCTTGAGGTCCGCTCAACGATCTCCGCCATTCCCGAACGCCCCAGCGAGCGCAGCCCGGCCCAAAGTTCGACGCCGCGCGCACGCCGAGAAAGTTCCGGGTTGTAATTCGATGGGTCGCGAGCTTCTCCGTGGACAAGGTAGGGCGCCTCAATGGACATAGCTGCCCGCAGATATTTCGGGTCGCGGACCAGCGCAATCCCGCAGTCGTAGCCGATATTCGGCCACTTGTGGCCGTCGGTTGCCCAGGAGTCGGCGAGGTCAAAGCCTTTGGTCCACTTTCGATACTCCGGCGAGGCAGCGGCCCACAAGCCAAAAGCCCCATCCACATGAATCCAGGCGCCGGCCGCGCGGGCTGCTGGGCAAATAGCCGCGGCTGGATCGAATGCGCCCGTATTCACGTTCCCGGCTTGCAGGCACAGAATCGTTTGACCGTCCAGATGCGGAAGCGCATCGGCCCGCATCCGGCCCTGCCCGTCGACAGGCACGCGCACTACGTGCTTTCGTCCCATGCCGAGCAGGCCCAGGGCCTTGATGACGGATTGGTGCACCTCCTCACCCACCACGACCGTAATTGGCGGAGCCCCAAACAGCCCGTCGGCTTCCACGTCCCATCCGGCGCGGGCAAGAAGCGCATGCCGTGCCGCGGCCAGGGCGGAAAAATTCGCCATCGTCGCGCCAGTCGTCACGGCGCCGCCCGTTCCCTCGGGCAGACCGAAAAGGTCGCGCACCCAGTCGATGGCGGTTTCTTCCAGTTGCGCGGCCACGGGAGACTGCACGTGGTGCGCGGCGTTCTGGTCCCACGCGCTCACCAGCCAGGCAGCCGCCAGCGCTGCCGGAAGACAGTCGCCGGTTACAAAGCCAAAGAAGCGCCCGTTGGTCTTGGCCACCGTAGCCGGCGACCCATATTCGTGCAATAGATGCAGAACCGCCTCGGGGCTGGTGGGGCCTGGGGGAAGCGGCCCGCGCAACGCGCTCAGTGCCGCAACCGCATCAGGAGACGGCGCAACCGGCCGCGCGTCTACTCCTTCGAGGTAGTCCATCGCATCGCGAGCAGCCCGCTTGAGCAGAGCGGTGCGAGACTCGATGAGTGAGGCGGCGGGCAAAGACAAATGGGGCGGGTGAGGGGGACGAGAGGCAGCCATAGCCTGAGGATATCCGGTTTTCGCCCGGAAACGAGAAAGCTGGAGTCAACCCCATGCCTGGCTAGGTCATTCCGAAAGCGGCTCATTGAACTTCTCAGAGAGCACGAATCCGGGCGTCTCCAGAGTTCCAAGCCGCTTGGGGCGCATTTGAAGGCATCCCGCTTCGGCGATGGCGGCGGAGATTACTTGATCGGCGATTCCTTGCTTGCGCAGGCTCTCGGTAATTATTTGCACCTGCGAATTCTCCAGTCGGGCCTGATCCTTGCGCAGACCCTGGCCGATGTAGGCGCGGATCAGCGGCTGATAGCCGGAAAAGCCGAGCGATGGCGCAATCACTTTCAATTCCTCGATCACATCCTCCGGCATACGGATACTGATGACCGTCATCGGACGGTCTTTCTTCAGACGCTGCCGAATTCGTTCACTCGCTGTCTTAATGAGACCCCCCTCCTGCGCAGTGGCTGGATGAGTTGCAAAGCAAATCAAGGTCGATCACCCTTAACGTGTATACATTATATATACCTTGAGCCTCTTGCAAAATTCGACTGAGACTGCAGGTGATGTCAAGCCGCTTGTGTAAATACGCGGAGGGTGCGGGTTTTCCATTCCA
>CAZSVJ010000148.1:0-8556 GCA_964610185.1 uncultured Occallatibacter sp.
GGCGGATCTCCGGGCGCACCATCTAGAGCGAACGCCTCCGGAGCGTTAGGTCGGGGGTTCGTCCGCCGCGGCGGATCTCCGGGCGCACCACATATTACGATCCAGCCATTTGCCATAGCTTCCGCTAAGGGCGTGTACCCTTTCAAGGAGTGGGCGGTTAGACTGTTGGAGGCGCGCAAGACGCGCAGGCTGCACAGGACTGCGCGGGATCGGACAAGAGACCATGCACTTCAATTTCAATTTCACGGCGATTCAGACGATTTGGACGCTTACGTTCGCGGCGCTGCTGGTGCTGCTGATCGTCCTGCTAGGCCGGGAGCGGATTCAGCGCTTTCCCTGGTTCACGGCGAGCATTGTGCTGTTGGCGCTGCGGCTGCTGACCAGCAAGCTGTTGTTCGGCAAGCTTCCGCAGATGACGCTGAGCGAGATCTTCATCGTGCTGGCCGATGTGCTGGCGGTGGTGAGCGTGATGGTGGTGGTGGAGTTGGCGCGGCAGGCGTTTGCCGGGGCTCCACGCAACCAATGGATCGCGAATACCGCCGGCGCGGTGGTGGTGGCCGGCGCGGTGGTGGCGTTTTGGGGACCGTGGCCGGCCTGGAAGACGCTGACCGCGGACTCGCAAATTGCGCAGCTGCGGCTGATGCAACTGGCGGCGCAAAAGCTCGATTTGCTGACGAACGTGGTTACGATTGAGCTGGCGGCGCTGGTGGTGCTGTTTGGGCGGCGCTTCGGCGCTGGATGGCGCAGCCATACGCAAAGGATTCTGATCGGACTCTCCACCGCGGCGATTGGGCAACTGGCCGTGCTTGGGATCTTGCAATTGATTGCGCTGAGGGCCGCGCCCCACAGTCAGGCGGAATACGAAAAGCTTATTGGCCTGCGAGAAAAGCTTCTCAACGCCAATGGCGTATTGTATGTGGCCGTGGTGCTGTGGTGGATTGTTAGTTTGTGGATCGACGAGCCGGGGGCGAATGCGGATGGCGCTGAGGCGCCGATGGAGACAAGCCAGGGCGAAGCTTAGCGGTTTCCAGGGATCAAAAACGAAATCTGGGGCATCCGACAGTGGAATTAGGGCCGCAAAGGTGGCGAAAGAACCATTGACGAACCGCCCGCGCCGAAAATGTAAAGAGAGCAAAGTATGGCTAAAGGTCGTTCAAAAAGCGACATGCATAAAGACAAAGAACAGATTCAATTACAGAAAGATGCGGAGAGAATTATCCACTCCGGGACTCTCGATGAATTCAAAGAGATGTTGCGCAGAGCGCGAATTGACCCAGAATCCGCAAAAGGCAAGGAGCTGATTGACCGACTGATTAGGCTTGGCGCTTCCGGACGTTCTCAGCAATAGCGTGGATTCCCATAATTGCTTTAGTGCGTTCCGACGGCGACATTTTTTCAAGCCCAACACCAATTTCTCTCACGACGTCATGAAGCAACAGCTCTACGCTATCGCCTGACGGAGAGATTTTTACGGGCTGGGATTTGACCACTGCCTTGAGACGATGAGTGCTCCGAATTCGTGGCCTTGCCGCGCTCGCCATTGATCGCCCTCAGAGGCAAGTCTACCACGATAGGCGCGGGAAAATGAATTGCGCGGTTCGTGCCACTTGCGGTATCGAAGAGGCGAGTTCCTAATCCATAATCACTAACCACTAAATGTGGCAGCTTGCCTGGCCGCGCTTTTCTAGGTAGCGCTGGTGGTATTCTTCCGCGCGCCAGAAGGTCTGGGCGGGCTCGACTTTGGTGACAATACGCTTGGGTTTGAATTTGCCCTCGGCCGTAAGCTGCTCGATCTTGGCCAGTGCTTGCGCCTCCTGCTCGGGCGAGTGGAAGAATATTGCGGAGCGGTATTGCGCGCCCCAGTCCGGACCTTGGCGGTTGAGGGTGGTGGGATCGTGGAGGGCAAAAAAGGCGTCCAGCAGTTGCTCGAAGCTGACCTGCGCGGGGTCGAAGTCGAGCTCGACGACCTCGGCATGGCCGGTTTGGTCGGTGCAGACGTCTTTGTACGTTGGCCGGTCTAGAGAGCCGCCCTCATAACCGACGGCGGTTGCGGTTACGCCGGGAATGGCGGCAAATGCGGCTTCGACTCCCCAGAAACAGCCGGCTCCGAAGGTTGCTTTCTCTTGGCTCATGGTCCATGAGATGCGGCCATGGTGGATTCGGTAACAAATTTCGTGGCTGTGCCGGCCAGCATTCGATTTTGTGCTTCTTCTGTTCTTTGCGCAAAATGGAATGAGTGAGGAGGTCACGATGGAGTTCAGCAGAGACAACGGAATCGTAAGCATACCCGGCAGCCACTCTGTGGACCTGACGGTGGAAAGGCTCAAGGGTATTCTGGCGGCTAAGGGAGTGACGCTGTTTGCACTGGTAGATCACAGCGGAGAGGCGGAAAAAGCTGGAATGAAGATGCCCGCCACCAAGCTGCTGATATTTGGAATCCCCAAAGCCGGTACCCCAGTGATGCTGGCAGCACCCAGCATTGCGATCGATCTGCCGCTGAAGATTCTTGTCTGGGAAGACAGCCAGGACAAAGTGTGGATCTCCTACAACAGCACGGCCTACTTGCAGGAACGGCACAATGTACCGCCGGAGTTAATGCAAAGCATTGCTGTTGTCGATGCGCTTGCGGCCAAAGCAGCTGAGTAGCTCCGGCCAACCAAATCGGTCCAGGTGCGGGGCTAGACTGTCAGGTTATAAATCAGGCCGTAGGGGTCTTTGATGTAAGTCCTGGGAAAATCGGGCTCGTCTTTGACCACCTGGCAGCCGTGCTTTGTGAGCCTGATCTTGGCGGCTTCAACGCTGTCAACCGTGACTTCGAGCACCGGTCCCAGCGCCGGGCCGCGCTCAATGAAGAGGTTGATGTGCGGGCCATGAAGGCTGACCATCTGCGGTTCTTCGCCGGTAATCTCGAAGCCGAGCTGATCGACGTAGAAGGTCGCGGCGGCCATCGGGTCTGGCGCTTGAATGAGAATGTCGGTGCCAAAGGCGTTTGCCATGAGGGCTCCTCTCTGGTGTCCTGTCTCTGCAATTCGTTCAATAAGTGCTCTTGCCGAGGCCCCAAAAGAGGCGGTCATCCTGAGCAGCCCAACTCGCCGCGGCGAGTTACGGCCAGAAATGAACGGGCGACGAGTTCCACAAATGCCCCGTGGCCCATCCATCGAGCGTCCGCCGCGGCGGAGAGTCGAAAGCCTGCCCGCCATGGCGGGGACCTGCATTTCCATCGCTGCACGCAGTATAGGCGATTAGGCAGTTCCTCCCGTTGGTAGGAAAGGAAAATAGCCCAGGGTGAAACCCTGGGTAAGCGTTCAACCGAGAGATTCCCTCCTCGTAGGGGCAATGCGAACCCTTGTCCGCTCGCCGGATTCCATGGCGTGAGCATTCGGTCCGCCCTTCCAGGGCGGATGACCCTTCCTTTGTCTTCCACCCAGCCGCGGCGGACAGCGGCGGACTTGCTCTGGGCTATTGTCGATGGCTCCCGGCGGGAGCAGACCGGTGGGTTGCTCTCAGGACCGCCGATGTGGATGTCCGCTGAGAAATGCTTGTCCTTGAAGCTTCTCGTTGATAAGAGCCTTCCGCGCCGTGGTCGACTGCGCCGAAGTACCTCGGACTTGGGCGAGAACGGCATTTACCTGTACTAATCCTGCGACAGACAGGTTCTGCGGAGTCTCGGCGCACACGTCGGCCTGGGGCTGCAACGGCACCTCAAGAACTCAGATGCCGAAGGGCGATCCGCGGGGTTTGCTTGCGGTCCGCCGTTGCTGATCCATTCGCTGGTTGGATAGATAGATCCGAGGCATCGCTATTTTTGCCGCGTACGGGGCGGGGCGGGGAGGTGCTTGGGAGTTGGGCGCGAACCTGCAATGAGGATGTCGACGAGGCGGCGGGCGCTGGGCTCCCAGCCGGGCAGGGCAGTGGTGTGGAAGACACCGACGAGGGCACGGACGAAGTCGTTGGGGTCGGTTTCAGAGCGGAGATCGCCGTTGGCGATGGCCCGCTCGACGGAGGCTGCGAAGGCAGTGTGGATGAGCGAGCGTGAGCCTTCCATGAGCCGCAGGGAGCCGCCTGCGATTGTGTTCATGGCGGGAATGATGAGCATTTTTCCGGCGACGTGGTCGATGAAGAGCAGCATCCACGCGCGGAGCGCTTCAAGCGGCGGCATGGTGGCGGCGAAGCGTTGTTCAGCTGCGGCAAGCTTTTCGACCTCATTGCGGTAGACGGCTTCGATGAGGTCGTCCCGAGTTGGGAAGTGGCGATAGAGGGTGGCGTTTCCGATGCCGGATCGGCGCGCGATGTCGTCGAGGCTCGCAGCTGCGCCATCGCGCGTGAAAACCTCCTTGGCCACCTCAAGGATGCGCTCGCGGTTGCGTTCCGCGTCGGCGCGAGGCTTGCGGGAAAGCGGGGGTGGGGAGAACTTCTTCTTCGACATGCGAGTGGTAAGTGGAAAAATCTTCTGCAACCGGGGAGCCTCCCCGTTTATCTTATCTATACGGGGACTATCCCCGTTTTATCAGACGCAGGACCGGAGGTCAATCTGGACACGGCTTGCATGGGCTATGCCGCCAACAACAGGAGGAGTAAAAATGCGCGTATTCGTAACTGGAGCGACGGGGTTTATTGGGACGGAACTGGTGAAGGAACTAATCGAGGCAGGAAATCAAGTGCGTGGGCTCGCGCGCAGCGATGCCAGCGCGGAGCAGTTGAAGTCTGTGGGCGCTGAGGCGCATCGCGGAGACCTCACTGATCTCGACAGCCTACGCAGCGGGGCGATGGGGATGGATGCGGTGGTGAACCTAGCGTTCAGCCACGACTTCTCGAAGTTTGCGCAGAATGCGAAGGACGAGATCCAGGCGATCGAGGCGCTGGGATCGGTGCTCGAACCGGGCAAGCTGCTGGTAGTTACCTCTGGGGTTGGGCTCACGAGCGGCGCGCCAGGCCATGTGCGCACAGAGACCGATCCCGAGACGGATTCGGCTGCGATGCCGCGCAGGCCCGAACAGGCGGCGCTGGCGGTGGCGGCAAAGGGTGCGGCTGTGGCGATTGTGCGCCTGTCGCAGGTCCACGACACGCGCAAACAGGGGCTAGTGACGTGGGTGATTCAGATCGCGCGCGAGAAGGGAGTTTCGGCGTATGTAGGCGATGGCGCGAACCGGTGGGCCGCGGTCCCGCTAAAGGATGTGGCGCACCTCTACCGGCTGGCGGTCGAGAAGACGGGCCCTGGCGTGACGACATATCATGCGGTGCAGGAAGAAGGCGTGTCGGCGCGGGAGATTGCGGAGACCATCGGTAAGGGACTCAACGTGCCGGCCGTTTCGATTCCGGCTGAAAGGGCAGTCGAGCACTTCGGGCCGTTCTTCGGGCACGCCGCGACGCGGGATATGCCGGGTTCGAGTGAGTGGACCCGCAAGACACTGGGGTGGGAGCCGACCGGGCCGGGACTTATCGAGGATTTAGCAAATATGAAGTACTGATGAACTCCGTTGGGCTCTCATAAAGGGCGGAATGGCTGCTCTTTGAGGTCACAGTTTGTGACCTCAAAGCCTCGTTCTCTTCTGCCGTGAGCTGAAAGACGAAATCCGCAGGGAAACGTTCCTTATTCCGCTTGACCGCCTGATTGAGCGCCTTGACTTCAACGCCATAGAGCGCTGCCAGGCCGGCGTCGAGAAGGACTTTCTGGCCGCGAACCAGAAAGATTTGGTCCTCAATCGGCTTCGGCGTGAGGGCGCGTTCCCTGCTCATTTCGCCTCCCGGTTTGAGAACACTCACAACCCCCTCCGCATTTTGGCCGCTCGCACGGTGTTGGCCATGAGCATGGCAATGGTCAGTAGGCCCACGCCTCCGGGAACAGGCGTATACGCGCCGGCCAGCTCGAATGCCTTGGGATCTACGTCGCCAACAATCGTGGAACCGCGCTTGGCAAACGCAGCCTCGCGCTTGGCGTTTCCGGCAAAAAAGCGGTCAAACTCATCGCGGGTGGTGATGCGGTTGATGCCAACGTCGATGACGGTTGCGCCCGGCTTGACCATCTCCGCGGTGATGAATCCAGGGCGGCCGATGGCGGCAACCAGAATGTCGGCTTGGCGCGTGATGGCTGCCAGGTCGCGTGTCCTTGAGTGGCAGATAGTCACGGTGGCGTTTTGGTGGAGCAGAAGCAAAGCGGCCGGTTTGCCGACCGTGTCGCTGCGGCCTACAACTACAGCGTGCTGGCCGGCGATGGGAATTCCGCTGCGATGCAGAATCTCAATAATCCCGGCGGGGGTACAAGGGGCGAGCGCCGGACGCCCCGCCAGCAAGCGGCCCGCGTTCACCGGATGAAAGCCGTCCACGTCCTTGTTCGGGGAGACCGCATCGAGCAGCGCCTTTGCATCTACCTGCTTTGGCAGCGGCAACTGAATCAAGATGCCATCAATATCGTCGCGATCGTTGAGGCTGGTCACCAGGTCGAGCATGTCTTCCGTGGTCACTGTTTCGGGCGGTGTAATCAGTTCGCTGAAGAGTCCGAGTTCGGCGCAAGTTTGAACCTTGTTGCGGACATAAATCTCCGACGCCGGATCATGACCCACCAGCACCGCGGCCAGCCCCGGCCGAATTCCCTTTGCGGCCAGCAGCTTCACTTCTTCGGCAACTTCCTGCTTGATGGTTGCGGCAATGGCCGCGCCGTCGAGGACCCTTGGCATGTTTTGCTCCCAGAATTCATCGTATCGCCTTCCGCAGCCTTGGTCTCACCTCGCGGTCCGTGCGTGTTCTGCGGGCCGCGCATGTCCAGCGTCACAGCACAATGTGATTCAACTCACATACACGCCTTATTGATCGCTACTACGGTCAGGCTTACGAGAAGTGTTCCAGATCACATGGGGCTGCTTCTTGAAACGTCCGGAAAATGGCGTTTGAGGATCGGGCTAGATGAGTGTTTTCAAGGATGCAAAACATCTGTTCGTGTTTGCCGGGCTATTTGTCCTCGCCTTTCTGGTGTTTCTGGTGGTCCGCCACTATGTTGTCCCCAAGAGCTTTGGCGAGTATGGCCACTATCGCGGGGCGGCCATCGGCGAAATTGCCGCGCGTCCCATCAAGTTTGCCGGCCACCAGACATGCGAGACATGCCACTCCGATGTGCTTGATGTGAAGTCGAAGGGCAAACATGCGCACGTGAACTGCGAGGCCTGCCACGGCGCACTGGAAAAGCATGCCGACGATCCATCCGCTGTGACGCCGGTTCTTCCCGACACGACTGTTCTTTGCGCCCGCTGCCACACTGCCAGTGCGGCTAAACCCAAGGGCTTTCCCCAGGTTGTGCCGGCGGATCACTCGGGCGGACTGGCGTGCAACACCTGCCACAAGCCGCATAGCCCAGAGATGGATGCAGGAGGCGCGAAGTGAATATTTCCCGGCGTCAAATTCTGATTCTTTTGCCGGCTGCGGCCGTTGCATGGAAGTCCGTGCTTGCTGGAACCCCGGAAGCATCGCCCAACTACACCATGACCGATCATTGGTGGGGCATGTTGATCGACATTCCCAAGTGCATCGGCTGCGGCAACTGCGTGCGCGCCTGCCAGACGGAGAACGATGTGCCGGACGGATACTTCCGCACCTGGGTCGAGCGCTATCACGTGACCGATGAAAACATGGTCAGCCCCGAGGTCATCTCGCCCGACGGCGGCAAGGAAGGTTTCCCGGTTGCAGCGGAAGACGCAGGCAAGTATTTCTTCGTCCCAAAAATGTGCAACCAATGCGCGGATTCACCCTGCACTCAAGTGTGCCCGGTGGGCGCGACCTTCGTGAGTCCCGATGGAGCGGTGCTGGTGGATCAGAAATACTGTCTGGGTTGCGCGTACTGCGTGCAAGCCTGTCCGTACGGCTGCCGCTACATTCACCCGGAAAAGCGAGTCGCGGATAAGTGCACCCTCTGCTACCACCGGATCACCAAGGGACTTACAACCGCATGTTGCGAAGCTTGCCCAACCGGCGCGCGGCAACTGGTGGATTTCAAGAATCCCAACGATCCGATTCACGAGTTCTTGAAGACGCACAGCGTGCAGGTGCTCAAGCCGCAGATGGCCACCGGCGCAAAGGCTTATTACTACGGCTTGGACGGTTCGGTGCGGTAAGAGGCAGCTACTAGCTTCTAGCTTTTAGCTTCTAGCTAGTTATCTGAGGTAGGTTCTTTCAATGCTCTACAGGTAAGAGCTGGCAGCCAAGAGACAGAAGTAAGGAGCTAGAGGCTAAAAGCTAGAAGCTAGGAGCTGCACTTATGAACGGTGTCGAAGGCTTCATGTATCCGAATGAAATTGCGCTCCAGTGGAGTGTGCTGATCGTTTTGTACCCGTACATTACGGGGCTGGTCGCCGGCGCATTCATTCTGGCGTCGCTGGAGCGTGTCTTCCGCGTTGACGCCGTCAAGCCGACTTATAGGCTGGCGCTGCTTACGGCGCTTGCGTTCCTGCTGGTTGCGCCGCTGCCGCTACAGTTGCATCTGGGCCACCCGGAGCGCTCGCCTGAAATGTATTTCACTCCGCATAGCACCTCGGCCATGGCCATGTTCGGGTATGTGTACCTGTGGTA
>CAZSVJ010000149.1:0-8533 GCA_964610185.1 uncultured Occallatibacter sp.
TCGTTCGCAACGAGGAGGCCAGCGGTTCGATCCCGCTCAGCTCCACCAAATCTTCTCTAAGCCGCCGCTCCCCCGCCGCATTCCCGCCGGCGCTGAATCGATTAACCCGATCAAGACCAACTGTATACTTGAACTGTCTTCCACTGGCCAAAGAGTCGTGCGTCAATTTCAGTTGAGCCGGAAACCACGGCATTCAGCTCTGCTACCTTGAGCCAGCGATCCTCGACGAGGTGAGCGGTTGCCCCAGACTAATCTCAACCAGCCCCTCCCCGGCGCTACGCAAGCCCCGCTCTGCGTCGATCTGGATGGTACGCTGGTCAAGTCGGATACGCTCGTAGACTCTTTGCTGGTGCTGTTGCGAACCAATCCGGTGAAGGTATTCATGCTGCCCGGCCGGTTGATTCACGGCAAGGCTGCGTTCAAGGCATTCGTCACCGAGTCCATCACTCTCGATGTTGCTCGTTTACCCTACAACCGCAAGCTGCTGCTATTTCTTCAGCGGGAGCGCGGTCGGGGCCGTGCAATTTATCTGACTACTGGAGCCGACGTTTCTTTGGCGCGCCGTGTTGCTGCGCATCTGGGCATTTTTGCCGGCGTGCTCGGCTCCGACGGCGCAACCAATCTCACAGGATCGAAGAAGCTCGACAGCCTGCGCCGCCAATTTGACTCCGCCCCGTTCGATTACATTGGCAACGACACCCCCGATCTGCCGCTGCTGACCCACGCCAACCAGGCGATGGTTGCCAATCCGAGTTTTGGGCTCCGCATCAGGCTCAAAGCTCGCGGCATTAAGCCCACGCAAGAGTTCATCGAGCGCAAGCCCTTTCTGCCCGCGCTGCTTAAAGCTGTCCGCCTTCACCAGTGGGCCAAGAACCTGCTCATCTTTGTGCCGCTGTTTCTGTCCCACGCTTTAAGTGTCGCCAAACTGCTCACGGCGCTGGCGGCCTTCTGCTGTTTCTCGCTTACCGCTTCGGCGGCTTACATTATCAACGATCTTCTCGATATCGAGGCGGACCGCCGCCATCCGCGCAAGCGGCAGCGCCCCTTTGCTTCCGGCGATCTCTCCGCCTTCTCGGGTTTCTGCATTGTGACGGCGTTCTTGCTGCTGGGACTGATTGGCGGCCGCTTGCTTCCCGGTGGCTTCTTCGTCTGGCTGCTGCTTTACCTGGCCGTAACGCTCACGTACTCCATCTATCTCAAGCGCATTCCGCTGGTCGATGTGCTGGCGCTTTCCGGCTTGTACATTCTGCGCCTGCTTGCCGGCGGAGCGGCAACGCTGACTCCCATCTCTCACTGGCTGGCCGGCTTTTCCATGTTCCTGTTTCTTTCTCTCGCCATCGTCAAACGCTTTGCAGAATTGGAGAACCTTCGCGCCAGCAATTCGACGCCACGGAACGGCCGCGGCTACATGTTGGCGGACATGGAACAGTTGCGCAGCTTCGGCACCGCCAGCGCCTATGCCGCCGTAGTGGTCTTTGCCATTTACATCAGCGGCTTCGACGTCGTGAAGCTTTATCGCCAACCGCGCCTGCTCTGGCTGATTGTGCCCTTGATGATTCTCTGGCTCAACCGTGTGTGGCTGCTCGCCTCGCGCGGCGAACTCGACGAAGACCCTGTCGCCTTTGCTCTCACCGACCGCATGAGCCAAATGATGGGCGTGGCAGTGGTGGTGATCGCGTGGATGGCGCTATAGAAGAGGCAATTGCACTGTCTCGAAAGCTCGTTCAAAAAACGCAGTCAACCTCCCCCAAAGATGCGGTCATCCTGAGCGAAGTCCGCCGCGGCGGAGAGTCGAAAGCCTGCCCGCCGTGGCGGGGACCTGCATTTACGTCGCGAACGCCTGTAACAAACGTCTGAAACGCAACGCTAGCGGCTCCCATCATTCCAATCAATATGCTATCATTGATATCAGATCGCAGAGGAGTGAGAGCCTATGCCCGCCGTCACCATTCGCAACCTTCCCGAAGAGACCCATCGCGCGCTGAAGTTGCGCGCGGCTCACAACGGGCGTAGCACTGAAGCCGAGATTCGAGTGATTCTGGAAGGAGCGGTTTCTGCCAAATCTCGCCTTAAAATCGGATCGGAGCTTGCCGCCTTTGGCCGGCGCTATGGCGGCATAGAACTCAACTACAAGCGCGATCGCAGGCCCATCGAACCGGCGGAATTCGAATGAGCCGGTCTCAACAACTCCAATCTCAACAATTCCTGCCATGATCATTCTCGATACCAACGTCATCTCAGAACCGTTGAAGCCGCGCGCCGATCCGGCAGTCGTTCGATGGCTCGATGCTCAGGATTCAGACACGCTCTATCTCACCGCCGTGAACCTGGCTGAAGTGTTGATCGGCATCGCGCTTCTTCCCGCTGGCAAGCGTAAACGCGGCATGGAACTGGCTGCGCGATCGCTGCAAATGAAGCTTTTTGCGAACCGCTTTCTCTCCTTCGACCGGGAAGCGGCCATTGCTTTTTCTCTCTTGGGAAGCCGCGCGGCAGCGAAAGGCTATCCCATCTCAGTGGCCGACTGTCAGATCGCCGCCATCGCCGCTGTGCATGGGTTTACTGTTGCCACCCGCGATACCGCCCCGTTTGTAGCCGCGGGCGTAGCCGTCATCAACCCCTGGAAAAGTTGAACGATAGCAGGCCCAACTGCTTCCCTTCAAAAGCACTCGATGTGATCGCATGCATTCATCAGCGGAAGCTGCAGTGTTGAGTCGTGCTCATTGTCAGAGTAGACCGTGATGGCAGCCGGCTTGTAGTCCTCTGGCTTCGCGGTCATGATGTTGGGCACAAACGTCTGCGGATTGCGATCATACAGCGGGAACCACGTGCTCTGAATCTCCACCATCACCGTGTGTCCAGCCTTAAAGACGTGATCTACGTCGTGCAGTGAGAACCGGTACTCGTGAATCGATCCGGAACGCAGCGGTGTCGCTTTTTCAAACGAGCCCAGATAGCGTCCGCGAAAGATTTCTTCGTTGGTCATCAACTGATAGCCGCGCATTTTGGCATCCGGGACAGTCTCGTCGTCTGGATACTGATCGATTAGCTTGACGACCAGGTCATTGTCGGTTCCCGTGGTAGCGGCAAAAATATCTGCCATTACCTCGCCTGTCACGATAAGGTCCTTCTTCAAGACAGGCAGCTTCCAGACGGCTACATCTTTGCGATCGGTTACGAATCGCTGATCTTCGGTCATCCAGTTGAACCACTGCGAACCATCGCTGTAGGTGGGCTGAATGGGGCGTTGACGATACGGAACGGGGTTCGCCGGGTCGCTGACATATGTAGTCTTGGCCTGAATCTGTGACTCGTTCCAACTCAGCTTTTCGTCGCCCAACAGATGCAAGCTTGTAGGCTGCGATTCCTTCGGCGGAAAGTGATCATAGCGCTTCCATTGATTGGAGCCAGTTTGGAAACTCGCCGTATCTTCAAGATCGAAGCCGGATTCTCCTTTCAGGTAGTGTGCAAAAAACCTGGCTTCGATCTGGGCGCGAAATTCCGTGCCGATCGGCTCTGTGTAATCGAGATTTCCCAAATGCCGCTGCGAAGAGCCCCATGAGCCGTGACGCCATGGCCCGAGCACAAGAAAGTTTTGATGGTTGGTGTCGTGCGGTTCGAGCGTTGCGTACTCCTCTTGCGGGCCGTACATATCTTCCTGGTCGTAGTATCCACCGACACTGAGCACGGGAACGGCAACGGTGTTGAGATGATTTTCAACGGCGCGCGAGGACCACACGGAGTCGTAAACGGGATGCTCGAGGAAGAGCTTCCATGTAGGCAGCGTCTTTGAGCCGGATCTTTTCACGTCCCCGGCAAACGAGCCGCGCTCGAGAAAATAGTCGAATCCGTCGCGAGGCTTGCCATCCTTGTCTTCGCCGTAACTGACTTCAGTGTCCTCCTTCGATGACTCAAGCCCCATCACATAGTCGTAGCCGTAGCTCTGGCGGAACGCGCCGTTGTGGAAGAAGTCGTCGCCCATCCACACGTCGATCATGGGCGCCTGTGGGGAGATGGCTTTGACAGCCGGATGCGGATCGATTCCCGCCATCATCGTCAGAAATCCGGGATAGCTGACACCGACTACACCGACTCGGCCATTGTTGCCGGTTACATTGGCCAACAACCACGCGACTGTGTCGTACGCGTCCGTGCTCTCGTCCACCGCCTTGGGAGCAGGACTTGAAGAGCGCTGGGCGGCACTATGGTCGGCAAGCGGCCGCATCATGACGAACTCGCCCTCACTCTTGTATCGCCCGCGAATATCTTCTGCCACGTAAATGTAGCCTTCGCGGGCCAACTCGGGACGCTGCGCAAAAAAGCTTGCGCGCGTGGTTCCGTCCACGCCATAGGGAGTGCGTTGCATCAGAATTGGTAGCGGGCCGGCAATGTCTGCCGGCTTCAGAATGACGGCGTGCAGCTTGACCCCGTCGCGCATGGGAATCATGACTTCAGCGCGCTGGTAGTCGTGGAAGATATGGTGAACAGCCGGGCCGGTGCGTTGAAAGACGGAGCTTGTTGATCCATCGGTGAGAGTAACACTGCTGCCGTGGCCGGTGGAATCGAGCGTAAAGCGGAGGTTCGCCTGCGTATCCGGAATGGCAAAGTATAGGCTCGAAACCGGATTCAAATCCGCAGGCACACGGCGCTCATTTTCATACACGAGCTTGCCATCCTGCACGTAAAAGCTGCGCGGCGTATCGGGCTCGACGGCGTTAGTGTATTCGCCGGCGAGTGCTTCGAGTTGCGCGGCGGGCGTTGCGGTCTGCGCTTGGACAGGGGCTGAAACGCGCGCGCTGGCCAGTAACACGAAGCAGAGCGCGGCAAGAGCAACGCGGCGGGGAATCAATTCGAGAGGCCTCCTAGAGCGGAAGTAGCGAAACAACACAAACAATCATATTTGAACGGCCCGCACTTCATCATCGTTGCTATCGGCTAAATCTCCCGGGTTCAACGCAGGTTTTGGAATCACCTCCCTCATGCAGTGCTGTTTCGAAATTCGCGCTCGCCCGCGCCGCGCCCGCTAGGACGCGGCAAGGCCGGAGCGCGCGGCGGAAGCGCCCACGAGCCTCAATGAGACTTTGCAGGTGAGGAAACGTCCTGTGCGCCGCCGAACCGGTAAACCAGACTTACAGCCGGAGTACTCGTCACCGTGAACAGCCTCGCCATCGGGAAATTAAATCCGTTGTAGGGAGGCAACGTGAAATCGGGACTCTTATAGAAGAGGCCGCGATACTCCGCGCGGAAATCAAGGTGGTGAGTGAGATTGTAATTCGCCCCAACGCCGAAGACCATCGCCGGTCGCGTTTGATCTTTGGCGGACAAAGTATTCTGCGAAGGAAGGAAGAAAAGTCCGCCCCCGCCGAACTGGCCGAAGGTGTTGAACCGCTTGGTGCGCGGCCCATCGAAAACATAAGCGACAGTGAGTTCGTACATGCTGGTGCCGATCGAGCCCTGAGTAAAGGAGGACGATGCCGGGAACGTCGAGGTTGCCGTTGGAACAAACTGCTGGCCGTGGGAGTAGTCCTCAGAGAACCTCGTATACCCAAAATTCACGTTGTAGCCCAGGAGCGGTTTGAGCTGTTGATGAAACGTCCCAAACACACCCGGCGATGGAGATGTGCCCTGTGATTGTTCCGTAGTCGCTGTGCCAAAGGTAGACACCTGGCTTGTTGTCGGCGTGCGAGTGTAAGTGAGTTGTCCGAAGGTTCCGATCGAAATATCCGTGACCGGCTTGAATGTCTTCTGTTGTTGTGGTTGATCCGATGTTTGCGCGAACGCAATCTGGGTTGCGAAAACCGTGAAGAAGAGAGCCAAGAAGCGCAGATCTCCGACAGAAGGCGCACGTAGGCCCCACGGAAGCGATGTCATTGTTTTTCTCCTGAGGGCCCTGCGCAAATAGACGATACACCGTTTATTACGTGAGCCGCAGAGCCATGCTGAAGCTTGGCTCCGCGCGAAGAGAATCGGATCAGTGAGGCTCTTTGACGGAACGGTGTGAGTTCTGAAGACAGCGGCCGCCTATAGCCCTAATGCGCGTGGCCGTGATGATGGCCTGTATCATGCGCAACCATCTCGTCAATGGGAACGACGCAGCCGTGCTCCTCAGGGCAGCCGGTGTGCTCAAACTGAATGGTGGTGTGGCTGATGCGGAAGTGATCCTTGAGGACGTGGTTGAGATCAAGCAGAATGCAAGCGCTCTCCGACGGCGGAATGTCGGCGATGGTCACGTGGCAGGCCAATGCGCGAGACTGCGATCCGAGGCTCCAGACATGCAGATCGTGAACATTGATGACCCCTTCCACGGCCTCCATGCCGGAACGGATCTCAGGCAGCGAAACTCCGCGCGGCGTGCCTTCAAGAAGAATGTTAAGCGTCTCGCG
This sequence comes from uncultured Occallatibacter sp., assembly GCA_964610185.1. Lineage (GTDB taxonomy): Bacteria > Acidobacteriota > Terriglobia > Terriglobales > Acidobacteriaceae > Telmatobacter. Next base: position 6,381 of record CAZSVJ010000149.1, read on the forward strand.
AACGATGCCGATGCTGGACCACAGAATGAGCGCCGCGATGAACAGAGAGAGCACCGGGTCGATCCAGTTTTGGCCTGTGAAAAGAATGCCCGCGCCACCGGCAATAACCGCGGCGGTGGAGAGCGTGTCCCCAGCCATATGCAGAAAGGCGCTGCGCATGTTCACGTCGCGGGCTACGCCCCACAGCAGGGCGGCTATTACGCCGTTCATCACCACTCCGGCCGCGGCCACGATCATCATCAGCCTTGGTTGCACAGCCACCGGCGCGCTGAGGCGGTGGACGGCCTCAAGGCCGATCCAGATCGAAATTACGATGAGCGTAGCAGCGTTGACGAAAGCGGCCAGCACCCCAGCCCGCTGATAGCCGAAGGTTTTTGCGTCGCTGACGGGCCGCGTCTGGAAGTAGACAGCAACAAAGCTGAGCAGCAGGGCGAGAAAGTCGGAGACATTGTGCCCGGCCTCTGACAGCAGAGCCAGCGAGTGAGCCCGCAGGCCGGCGACAAACGTGACGACGACATAGGCGAGCGTGGCCACCAGCGAAATGCGCAAGACAGTTTTTGTTCGGTTAGCGCCGGTCGTTTTCGTGCTTGCCGAAGCAGCCGCTGCGTGGACATGCATAGGATCAGTGTACCCCAGGGGGGTATGCGTTGCCAACCCGCGCCAGGTCAGCCCCGCCCTGGCCGCAGGTGGCTCAGGTCATTGGGCTCAGGATTGTCGTAGGCGGGCAGCACCGGTAATCCTGCGCGCAGGCCGGACCACTCTTCAGCCACCACAATGCTGTTTTGAGGATTGCCCGGCTGCGAGCGGACGGTGCATGGGAAGCCGGCTCGCACCTGATTCGTATCTACCACGCCGGGCATGTCCGTTATGTCCTGAGAGCACTCGTAATCCACGCCGCCAACGCGGTAACTGAACAAGAGCATGGTGAGCGTGCGGCCGTCCTCGGCCTGGACCTCGAAGATATCCAGCAGCATTCCGTCGGACAGCCTTCCGGATTGCACCAGAAACTGCCGTCTCGCCCGCTCCAGTTCCTCCGCCGTGGGGCGCTTGCGGAACATAAGCCAGAACGCAGCCGTCCCCATGGCCGCTATCAAGGCCACTCCAGAGGCAATCTCCCATGCGCTTGTGTTGACAACGGCCATTTTGCGGGGCAGGGCTCCTAGCGGGAATTTGAGAGCGTCCCAACTAGAGAATACGCCAACTGCCGGCCCACGAAGAGAACGCCAGCGCACCCAGCGCCGGCATTGTCGCTGCGATATACTCATACCTGCATCTTCAAGTAATTCCGGCCTGCCGGACGCCGATTTCCAGAGGTTTTTCAATGGCTTCACGCAAGCGTTCTAACGTGGCACAGCATTCCCGAATCCGCTCGACTACCGTGGTCTGCGTTCGCCGCAACGGCGACGTAGTCATGGCCGCCGACGGGCAGGTCACGCTGGGCGATCACGTGCTCAAGCATTCAGCCAAGAAGATCCGGCGGCTTTATCAGGATAGAATCCTCGCGGGCTTTGCCGGGTCTACTGCCGATGCGTTCTCGCTGTTCGGACGCTTCGAATCCAAGCTGGAGCAATATGCCGGGAACCTGAACCGCGCGGCGGTCGAGCTGGCCAAAGACTGGCGCACGGACAAGATGCTGCGCAACCTTGAGGCCCTGCTGCTAGTGGCCGATAAAGGACAGACGTTCTTGATCTCCGGTTCCGGTGACGTAATCGATCCCGATGAGCCGCTGGCTGCCATCGGTTCCGGCGGCAGCTATGCAACCGCAGCGGCGCGCGCCCTGCTTGAAAACACTGACCTCGGCGCACGCGAGATTGCCGAAAAAGCAATGAAAATTGCCGGCGAAATCTGCATCTATACCAACGACCGCATCACCATTGAGGAGTTGAAGGGCTAGCGGCAGACTTCGCAGCCCGTTTTTTTCATGGCCATTTATCTACCCGCCTCCGCTGAAGAACAAGATCTCTCGCTCGACGAGCTGACCCCGCGCGAGATTGTCACCGAGCTCGACAAGCATGTTGTCGGTCAGCGCGCCGCCAAGCGAGCCGTGGCCATCGCGCTGCGCAATCGCCAGCGCCGGCAAAAGCTGCCGCCCGACCTGGCCGACGACATCATGCCCAAGAACATCATCATGATCGGCCCCACCGGCGTGGGCA
>CAZSVJ010000150.1:0-8517 GCA_964610185.1 uncultured Occallatibacter sp.
GGAACCGGCCGCCCATGATCGAAGTAGAAATCGAGCGCAGTTTCGAGCGCATCGACAGCATGGCGAAGGGCCTCTTCTTTGGTGTCGCCCAGGGTGAGCGCCTCGGGAATATCGGGGAATCCCACAGCATAGTTGCCAACGTCCTGGTAGGTGATTTTTACGGGATAGCGCATACGCCTCCTATTTCAGCCCAAGCTGCCTTTTGATGGCATTCGCAAGGGGTCCAAGGTCCTTTTCGTGCATGGGGAGGACAGAGAATCTCCCATTGATCTTTACGTGAAGGTGCGAGCCGCGGCCGGGGGTGAAGGTAGCCCCTTGTTTCTCCGGCCAGCGCTTTAGTTCCTTGCTCGTCAAGAGTTTAGTGTAATCGTTTTTGGTTACAATATCAAGGAAAGAGCAAGCAAGAATGGATGCCGGTTCGATTTCCCTGTTTCGCGGCGGCAGATGGACCGTGAACGCCTCAGCGGCCCAGGTATACGCGGTACTGCTGCTCGAGGATGCCGGAGGCGCGGGCCAGGGCCAGCTTTGAGATGTTGTACTGGTAAAGACTCTCCACCAGATTTGTCTGCGCGGCGGCTAGCGTGGCCTGCGCGGTAACCAGCGGCAGGTTGTCGTCGACGCCGGCTTTGACGCGATCGGTTTCATCGCTGAGGGCGCGGGTGGCCAGGTCGACGTTTGAACGCGCCACTTCGACAAGCTTCGAGCTTGCCTCCACATCGAGCAATGCGGAGCGCACCTGTTGGTCGATGTGGATTTTCAAGTCGGCGAGTTGAGCATTGACGGCCCCCAACTGGGCCTGGGCCGCGTCGCTGTCGCCGCGCAGGCTGGCCTCGCGGAAGATGGGGATGCTGAGCGTACCCTGCGCGAAGAAGTTTCCGTGGGTGCCGACGCCGGAGACATCGCTGACCCCGTAGTAGCCGCTGAAGCTGAGGCTGGGCAGGCGCTGTCCGCGATAGGCGGCGCGGACGCCTTTATAAACTTGCGCCTGGTTTTGAAGGTTCTGGTAATCCTGGCGATTCTTGTAAGCGACTGCGCGGACCTCTTCAGGGGTTTCGAGGGCCAATTCGCTGTAAGGCGCTGGGTCGGTGAGCACGATCTTCTGGCTGGGGTCGACGCCGATCTCGCGCTTGAGCAGGATCAGGTCTTTTTCGAGAGCGTTTTCCTGGGCGATGCGAGTCTGCTGCTGGGCTTGAAGCTGGACGCGCGCGCGCAGCTCATCGAGATTGGCTAAGGTTCCGGCCAGGTGCGCGTCGTGAGCGTGGTCGAGCTGGACCTGATCCTCCGCCTCAAGGGCCTTGGCGTTGTCAACCTCGCTGGCGGCGGCGATGGCGTGAAGATACGCCGTGGCAACCTGCTGCACTACTTCTCCGCGGGCCGTCATTTTGGCAAAATGGGCCGCGTTGGTCGCCGAGCGCGCTGCTTTGAATCCAGAAATCACGGGGCTGGAAAAGAGTGTCTGCTTGTAGTGGATCTGGGCCTCGGTGAGGTCGTCGCGCGTGATCTCGGAGAAGCCGGTCAGCGAGCTGAAGTGCAGCAGCTTGCCGAACTTGGCGACCTGTCCGGGCCCGAAACCGAGAGCGGCGAGGTTGTGCTGGTAGACCCCGGTATCCGCCGTGAGGGTGATGGTGGGCAGAAACTGCTGGACCGCCTGGTTTTCCTGGCCGTGAATCGACTTCTCTTGAGCCTCGACTTCCTTGAGCCCAAGGTTGTTCTTAAGGCCCATGGAGATGGCCTCATCGAGCGAGAGCCGAAGGGCTTCATCGCTGGCTGGATGGGCGGTGACACTGCCGAAGAACGGGTTGGTGGCGGAGGTTGGATTGGGGGCCTGCGCGGCGGCACCGGCAGCAGACAGAACGAGAACGGCCAAAAGGGCCGATGCCGGGAGAAGGACAGGATTTTGCGGTTGATTCACTGCCATCATTATTTCAGATGAGGGAGGCGGCTGATGGGATTCCGGGAGGAGACGAAAACGGACGTCAAGATGTAAATCTTACGTTTCGATGGTTTGAAAACCAAGTTCCCGGGCCGCATCGAATAGTTGGCTGTCGCCTGAAATAAAAACGCGGCCACGCGGTCTGCCGAGGCACCAAGTCATGGCCGCGGCAAGCTGCTGCGCATCGGCGGCCTTAAGCGGAAAGCGATCGACGAGGCGCTCGGCCTGCTCGCGCAACTGCTCGCTTGGGTAGACTTCATGCCAGATGCGCCGCATCCGCTCCAGCCGAACCTGGGCTTCCACATGTTCGGCGAGTGTCAACTGCCGCATCCTGATCAGGCGCGCGAAGGCGCCGCGTAACTCGATAGGCGCCGCCCACCAGACGGCCGTGCCGTAAACAGCGCTTAACGCCTGCACCGCCGGGGTGGCTTTCTGCCTGACACAGAGCGGAACCAGAGCGTTCGAATCCCAAAAAGCTTCGTCCAACGATCAGTCACCCTTCGCCCACTCGATAGCTTCTTTCGCGGCTTCATCGGAAACTGTTGGCATGGGCAGCGCCCAGAAGGCCTCCCAGTCCATCTTCTCCTTGGCCTCTGACATCTGCCCGGTGGCAATCAGATAAGCCTTTTCGGCCTCGTGATCGCCCTCCGCCGGAAGGGGCAGGGTGAAGGGCAGAATGCGCGCTACAGGCTTATCCCGATCCTTTACTATGATCTCCTCGCCATCGCGGACGTACTGGAGGTAAGCGCTGAGCTTGTTTTTCAAGGTGCCGATGTTGACGGTTCTCATGGATAAACTCTACGCTAACTTGGCTAAGTTAGCCAAGTTGCGCTAAACCATCGCTCGCTCCTTGACCATCAGGTAGTTGTTGAGCACCGACGACGTCAGCTGCTCGGGGTTCAGGTCCATTGTGAGGGCGCCTTGCTCGTGGAGGCGGGCGAGCAGAAGTTCGCGGCGGGTTGCCATCTCCTGGGCGGCGGCGGAGCGGAACATCTGCTCTATATTGGTGGGGCGGGCCTGGGCGATCGACTCAACCTCAGGCTGGGCCATGGCCACAAATAAAAGCACGTGGCGGCGGAGCAACTGCAAGGCTCCGTCAATGACTTCGGGGCGCATGGCGGTCTCGGCCAGGTCGGTGATCCATAGAATCAAAGACCGGCGCGGCTGTAGGCGGTTCAGCGTGGCTGTGGCGCGGAGGTGGTCGGCCTCGCTCGCTTCGGCATGAACCTGGGCGAGCGACTCAATCAACTGGCGCAGGTGGGCTGCTCCGCGGCCGGGCAGAAGGCGCTGCTGAATGGCGTGGCCATAAGCGAGAAGGCCGACGCGGTCGCCGGAAAAGAGGGCGAGTTGAGCGAGCGCAACGGCTGTGGTGCAGGCGTAGTCGAGTTTGGAGTGAATGCGCGGGCCTTTTTGCTCAACCGGCAGCGCGGGTTTGCCGGGAACCACGCCGAGGGCGACGCGGGACTGCATCAGGCGACCGCAGTCGAGGACGATCCAAACCGGCTGGCTGCGCTCGGTCTGGTACTGGCGGGTGACCAGGCTGCCGCGGCGGGCGGTGGCCGTCCAGCAGATGTCGCGCAGGTCGTCGCCTTCGCGGTACTCGCGCAGGCTTTCGAAGTCGCGGCCCAGGCCTCGCTGCTGGGCGCGGCGGAGTTGCAGATCGATCTGACGGCTGCGCGCGAGGTAGATCTGCTGCTCTTCTCCGATGCGCAACGCCGGGTAAACACGGACAGTTTGGATGAGCGGCGCCCTGGCCCAGCGCTCGGTCAGGCCAAGCCCGGAGCGGTAGCGCACGTAGAGCCAGCCGGTTTCCCAATTGCCTCGCTCGCGGGGCTCAATTCTGTACCGGATGAAAGCCGGCGCGCGCGGAAACGCGGTGAGCTTGTGTGTGGCGGGTTGGGCAATCATCGCTGGTGGCAGATCGTCGAGCAAGCGGCACTCGATTATGACGCGGCCGTGGTTCTCGACAGTCAGCTCGATCTCGGTTTCGCTGTCGAGCGCCGGAGCGTTGGCCCAGGATCGGCCGGCGGTGATTTGCGAAGCGCGCGGCAAGCGCAGGCCGTCGAGCAGGGCGGCAAGGAGAATCAGGCCGTCCCAGGCCAGCATGGCGTAGGCCAGGCGCGCATTCCAGAAGCCGGGAATGAGCCAGAGAAAGCCGACTGTGAGCAGGCCGATGGCGCGAGGCGTGAGGCCGAAGCTCGAGCGGCGGCGGCGCTGGCAGGCGGCGCTGACCGGGGCGGGATGGAGGCTTGGGGAGATCATGATTCACTTCAGAAACGGAGATCGAGGGCCAACGCAAGGGCGCGATCGACTTGGGCCAGTTTCGCGGCAGAAAGCGACCCGACATATTGCGTCAACGCGGACTTAACTATGCTGGTGAGGTCGTCACAGTGTATCCAGCACTCATGTTTCAGCCCCTCGTTTGGGCCAATGCTTACTTGGGTCGAGAGGCTGCTTCCCTTCGTGTAGACAGGGGCACAGATCACCTTTGGGAACCGCGCGTCAATCAGCGCCTGCCGGCTGACGATGACAAATGCGCGATACTGCCTTGTGTCGCCCGGGGGCCGGTAAACACGATAGATATCACCTCGGCGCATCGGTTCCTCAGTCGTCTTCCGTAGTCCATTCGATAGGCGCCTGGTAGCGCAGTACATCCATCGCTTCGCGATTCAGATCATCGGCATTGGCGTTGATCAGTTCCAGATCTCGCTGGTGGATGGCGTTGAGTCCCTCGTCCCGGAGATGGTCGCGCAACACCTTTTCGATGTAAGCCGAGCGGGAGGCGCGCTCGCCGATCATCTCGTCAATTTTGACTAGAAGCTGCACGGAAAGTGTGATTGATGTTTTTGCCTTCATATTCAACCTTATGCTACCTTTATACTACCATTGGTACTACTCTCATACTACTCCAATTCGGCCTTCCACTCATTGCCGCGGCACCGGGACGGCGGCGATCACGTCGGCTAGGACGCGGTCGGCGTCGAAGCCCTCTAGCTCGGCTTCCGGTTTGAGCATTACCCGGTGGCGCAGGACGGGCTGCACGGCGCGCTTGACGTCGTCGGGGACCAGGTAATCGCGGCCGTCGAAGGCGGCGGCGGCCTGGGCTACGCGCATCAGGCTGAGGGCGGCGCGGGGGCTGGCGCCAAGCAGCAGCGTGGGCCACTCGCGAGTGCGGCGAGCCAGAGCGAGGATGTAGCCGTATAGCTCCGGCTCAATGCGGATGGCGCGGACTTCAGCGCGGGCCGAGGCGAGCAGCTCTTCGGGGATGGGCGCGATTTGTGCGTCTTCAAGCAGGCCGGAGCCGGAGCCGGCGTGATGCATCTCAAGGATCTGAAGCTCTTCCCGCTCGGTTGGGTAATCGAGATGAATCTTGAGTAGAAAGCGATCCAACTGCGCTTCGGGCAGTGGATAAGTGCCTTCAAAATCGACTGGGTTCTGCGTGGCGAAGACGGTGAACCACGGCGGCAACGGGCGGCGCACGCCGTCGCTGGTTACCTGGCGCTCTTCCATGCACTCGAGCAGCGCGGCCTGGGTGCGGGGAGGCATGCGGTTGATCTCGTCCACAAGCAGTAAATCCGTGAAGACCGGGCCGGCGTGAAAGCTGAAGGTTTCAGCCCCGGCGCGCAGAATGGTGGTGCCCAGGATGTCGGCGGGCATCAGGTCGGGCGTGGCCTGAACGCGCTGAAAGCCGAGACCGAGCAGACGGCCGAGGGCCTTGACGATGAGTGTCTTGGCAATGCCGGGCACACCTTCAAGCAGCGCATGGCCCTGGCAGAGTACGGCGATCAGGACCTCCTCGATGGGCCTTTGCTGCCCGGCGATTACCCGGCCAAGCTGTTGGCGGGCATGGGCGATCAATTGATTGGTGGCATGGAGCCGGGCAGTGTTCAGGTCTGCATCCTGCGTCGGGTCCGGATTCAGTTCTGGATTCGCTTCGATACTCATGAAGCCCTTTCCTGCTGTGTGGGATGAATGTCTTCGAAGTGTAGGTCATGGCCGCGAAGTTTTTGAGCGGCAATGAGCCTTTGCCTGTGGTCGTGCAAGGCTTGGAGCAGCTTGAGGGCCTCGCGCGGGTTAATCATCTCGCCCCATGCGGCCTCTTCGCAGGCGGCCAGATCGGCTTCAAGGCCGGGGTCGGAATTGGGAAAGCGGCGGCGAATGACCTGGGCCAGCTCGGCTGCCGACATTTGTGTTCCGCGCAGGCCGCAAATCCGAAGCGCGTGGCGGCGGAAGCGCTCCCAGGCGATGGAAACGACTGCCGATGCAGCGCCGGCGTTGCGGTAGAGCGAGCCGAGCGCGTCAAGAAACTCGATGGGCGCGGCGCGGGTGGGCAAAGGCAGATCGCGCACCGGCCCGCTGCGGCGGCTGAAGCTGAACACAACCAGCAACGCGACGGCTGGTAGTCCGATCCAGAGAAGAGTCAGAGACGGGCCGGCCGCGTAGCTCCAGATGGAACGAATCTGGCCGTGGAGCGACTCGTCCCAATAGAAGTGGCGTCCATCGCGCGGGCCCAGGGAATTCAAGAGCAGGTCGAGATCGTTACCGCGAGCCAAGGACCCGTTTTCAAGCGGCGTTGAGCTGGCCCACCACACCACGTGGCCTTTGCCCCAGTCGTACTCGACCACTGCTGGCGCGCCGGCGCAGCTGTAGTCGACCCGCTGCGAGGGGTTGCCCAGTTGCCATGTAGCTTTAGGAAGCATCCACACTTCGCCGGTGTTGGCGAGTGGATCGAGGCCTTCGGGGTCCAGCTTGCAGGCTGCGAAACTGAACTCATCGGGTGTGGCGCTCGCGTCGGCGGGCAGGATCATTCCGCCCCAAAAACCGGTGGAAAGGACGCGGCCCCCGCGATCGAGGATGGTCCGCACCGCGTCGATGTCCGCCTTCTCGCGCGTAAAGGGCTCGGCGAAGATGACCACCGTTCCGGGGCCGGCGGTAGCGGCTAGCTCGCTGAGCGGACGCTCCCAGCGTTCCAGAGAGTATCCGGAGCGAAGCAGCGTTTCATAGGCGGCGCGCGCGCCGTGCTGGCCGGCAAGGTAGGTCGAGGGCATGGGATCGTCATTGCTGTCGGCGCTGGGCAGCAGAAAACCAGTGAGTACGGCCAGGCCCACCGCAATCCCCACGGACCAGAGCAGCAGGCGGCGATCTTTGGCGTCAAGCAAAGAGAGAAAGGTCATTGCGCCGGCCCTCCCCGCCCTGTAATCGCGGGCCCTGTAATCCCGCTGCCGGAGATCAGCGCGGTGGCCAGTTCTTCGGCCCTCAGGTAGTCGCTCCGCGCAGCGGAACGGCCGCCGTACCAGAAGCGCTCGAAGCTGCCGGTCAGGGTGGCCAGTCCAGGCTTGCGCGGGTCTTCCGGACCCACCAAAGCGAGATACTCGCGCGGAGTGCGGGCGCGGTCCGCCGGCCACAGGCGGCGGGATTCGAGGCGCGAGATTGAGGCCCAGTAGAGATAGTGAATCGCCTCGCGCCACAGGCCTGCCGAGGCTGCCTGGCGGGCGTCTTGAAGCCAGAGTTGCCAGTCGCGGGCCGATGCTGCCCCGGCGGCGGGGCTGTCGCTGTCCGGGATGAGCCGTATCCGCCAACGGCGCTCAAGCTGGAGCAATCCCCATACCAGGGCCACGCAGACAACGAAGATGAATCCCCAAAAGACGACGCGGCCGACCCACACAGATTCGGGCACTATCCGCGAGATGCTATCTAGAATGCGGTTGAGCCAGGCGCCAAGTTTTTCCAAAAACTTTTCGCGGAGGGTTGGATCCTCGAGGTTGCGAAAGTCGCGCCCGGCCAGCACCTGCCTCATGGTCTCGCGTTCCTGGGGGTGCGCGGAAGCGGCGGCGATGGGTGCGTCCGTCTGAGCAAGATCGTATGCGAGGCGCTTTTCCGCAGCCTGCAATAGCTCTGTCGTGGTCGGCTTGGGTGGACCTGTTTGGCCGGTTATTGTTTCCTTCACGTCTTTCGCGGACTTGGCTGCTGAGTCGTCCGCGGTTTTGTCCTTTTTCTGAGCCTGAGAACTTTGAGCCTCCTGAGCTTGGGAAAGCAGCATACGCAGCCAGCCGTAGCGGACCAAGCGGTGGTCCGGATTGGCGGCGATTGGAATGCGGTCGTCTTCTCCCACTTGCGCGGGGTCGCAGGTTTTAGTGTTGCGGGCCTTGAAGCAGGCTTCGACCAGTGTGGTGAGGGCGAGCAGGTGGTTGCGGTAATCCTGGAGCGAAGAGTCGCGCCAGTGGCCGGCGGGCTGGGCAGCGGGAGTGTCGGCGCGGCCCGGGATTGCGGGCAGGAACACAGCAGCAGCGCAAACCACAGAGGTCCACGCAAGTGGAAACCGCAATGGTTGAGTGAAGCGAGGGGCTTTGGAAAGGCACGGCTTCGGCCGGATCAGGCTCCGAGGGTCGAGCGAAGCTTTGAAAGGGCGCGCCTGCAGCCGCATGAGCCTCCGGAACACGCGCGATGTTTTGAAAGGGCACGGCTTTAAAGCCTGCCCTGAGCGAAGTCGAATGGGTGCCACAAGGCGGTGCAGAAAAATGCCGGGCTTTAGCCCCTGAGGGACGATCTTTTCCATCATTTGCATTCCCTCCGCAGCTAAAGCC
>CAZSVJ010000151.1:0-1279 GCA_964610185.1 uncultured Occallatibacter sp.
GCGCCATCGGAGCAAAGATGGCCGATCCAAGCCGCGAGGTCTATGTCTTTCTCGGCGATGGCGCCTATCTAATAATGCCCACCGAGATCGTCACCTCAATCCAAGAGGGCGTGAAGATTGTCATCGTGCTGGTCGACAATCGCGGATTCGCCAGCATCGGCGCCTTGAGCCGCTCGCTGGGGCAGAAGGGATTTGGAACCAGTTACCGCAATCGCTCCAAGGCATCCGGGCAGTTGGATGGCGAGCCGCTCAAAGTGGACTTTGTCGCCAACGCGCGCAGCCTGGGCGCGCACGCGATCAAGGCCAGCAGCCTTGCGGAGTTGAAAGACGCCTTGCAGAAGGCCAAGGGATTCGATCGCACCACAGTCATCGTGGTCGAGACAGATCCGTCGGTAAGCGTTCCCGGCTACGAGTCCTGGTGGGACGTTGCTGTGGCCGAGGTTTCCGAGTCGGAAGATGTGCGCGCGGCGAGGGCTCGCTATGAGGTGGCTCGCAAGCGCGAGCGCCATCATCTTTAAAGCGCGAGGGCAAGCGGGCAAGACAGAATGACGGCTCATACTTCGGAACCGGGAATCTGAAGGAAGAAAGAATGAGAAAGCTATTGGTTGGCAATGCTCCATGTTCCTAGGGTGCGCTGGAATTCGAGGGGGCCAAGGGAGAGCAGATTCCCTTCGATCGCATGCTGAACGAACTGGCGGAAACCGGCTACACCGGAACGGAGTTGGGCGATTGGGGTTACATGCCCACCGATCCGGCGATGCTGAGCGCGGAACTTGCGCGGCGCGATCTCGTGATGCTGGGCGCGTTTGTGCCGGTGGCCCTCAAGCACTCGAAAGCCCACGCGGCGGGCATCGCCAATGCGGTGAAGACTGCGCGACTGCTGGCCGCTGTGGGCACAACGCCGGCGCCCTATCTGGTGCTGGCTGACAACAACGGAACGGAGCCCGAGCGCACTCGCCGCGCAGGCCGCGTCACTGCGGAGTCTGGCTTGAGTCCAGCGGAGTGGAAGGTATTTGCCGGCGGCGCGGATCGATTGGCGCGCGTTATATTTGAAGAGACTGGCCTGCGAGCCGTCTATCATCACCACTGCGCAGGTTATGTCGAAACGCCGGACGAGATTCGAACCTTGCTCGACCTGACCGATCCGCGCCGGCTCGGGCTGGTGTTTGACAGCGGCCATTATTGCTATGGGAGCGGGACTTGCGATGTCGCCCTTGTCGCGGCTCTGGAACGGTTCGGAGACCGCGTTTGGTACATTCACCTGAAGGATTGCGAACCG
>CAZSVJ010000151.1:1289-8485 GCA_964610185.1 uncultured Occallatibacter sp.
CCCGGCCGTGCCCCGGGCGGGCGCCACCGTCCCGGTCAGGACTGCTGCAGGTCTAGCGCGGCGCGGGCCGAGGCCCCGAGCGCCAAAGACGACAAGCGCGCCCGGAGAAAGTTCTAACCAAGCCGCGCCAGAGCCGAGCATTGGGACTACTTCACGGCCTTGCAACATGGCGTATTCTGCAATTTGGGTAAAGGGTGTGTGGATTTTCCTGCACTGTTGCGCCATCTGGGCGAGCGGAGTTACGAGGGCTATGTTCTGGTCGAGCAGGACATCCTGCCCGGCATGGGCTCGCCTAGAAACAGCGCGCGCCGAAATCGCGAATACCTCCATTCTATCGAACATCATTTTGCTGAAACGACGCAGCCATCAACCTTATTCAGTCATTCTCTTTGAGGCAACCGTGAGCACGCAAAAGCTTCACATCGGAATTATCGGCGCAGGCCGTATTGGCCGCGTGCATGCCGAAACACTGGCGTTTCGTTTGCCCGAAGCGCAGATCGTTGCGATTGCCGACGTCAGCCGCGAGGCCGCGCAAGCAGTGGCCGCTCGCTGCAACATTCCCAAGGTTGTCGAATCGAGCTCGCAGATCCTTGGCGATCCTCAAATAGAGGCGGTGCTGATCTGCTCCTCCACCGACACGCATGCCGATTTGATCGTCGACGCGGCCAAGGCAGGAAAGCATATCTTCTGCGAGAAGCCGATTGCCCATAGTCTGGGCCAGATCGACCGCGCCCTGGCCGCGGCCGAAGCGGCTGGAGTGCAATTGCAGATAGGATTCAACCGGCGCTTCGATGCCAACTTCGCCCGTGTACGCAAGGCAGTTGCAAGCGGTGAAATTGGCGCGCCCAGTCTGCTGCACATTATCAGCCGCGACCCCGCGCCTCCGCCCATCAGCTACATCCGGTCCTCCGGCGGCATCTTCGCCGATATGACCATTCACGATTTCGATATGGCCCGCTTTCTCATCGGCGATGAGGCGGAAGAGATCTACACGGCGGCTGGCGTCATGGTCGACCCTGAGATTGGATTGGCGGGCGATCTGGACACCGCGTTGGTCGTGCTGCGCTTCCGCAACGGAGTCATCGGCACCATCGATAACAGCCGCAAAGCCGTCTATGGCTACGACCAACGCGTAGAGATCCTGGGCAGCAAAGGCAAGATCGCCACGGAAAATTGCTATCCGAATCAAGCTGTCGTGAGCAGCGGCGATGCGGTCTACAAAGATCTGCCGCTCAACTTCTTCATGGAACGCTACACGGAAAGCTTCGCGGCGGAGTTGCGTTCGTTTGTTAGCGCAATTGGGGAAAAGCGGCCAACAGAAGTCAACGGCATGGATGGACGGATTCCCGTGCAAATGGCGCTAGCCGCGCGCAAGTCCTACGATGAGCACCGCCCCGTGCGCATGGAAGAGATCACCGCGTGAGGCGGTTTGCCTCAGTCTTGCTGCCCCGAGCTTCGGTTCGTTTGCCGCGAGCGTGCTTTCCGATCTTTTGCGGGCTCTGATGCTTAGATCCGCACTCTCATCCCCAGCAACGTAGTGCATAAGCTCTGTTTGCATGGGCGGGGCGGCATTGAATCTCCAGGTCCGGGCCAGGGTCAGCGACCGGCTCAACTGCGGTTGCGGTCACTTTGCGCCTTCTTTCCGGATGCCGCGGTACTGGCCAATCAAAGCGTTGGTCGAGCTATCGTGCTTGAGATTCGATCCTTCTGGGGACTCAAGCTCGGGGATGATGCGCTGAGCCAGGACCTTTCCGAGCTCCACTCCCCACTGGTCGAAGGAATCGATCCCCCAGATGGCGCCCTGCGTAAATACGCTGTGTTCGTAGAGCGCAACGAGTTCTCCCAGCGCCGCCGGAGTCAAACGCTCCAGCAAGATCGTGTTCGACGGCCGATTGCCTTCAAATGTGCGATGGGGCGCGAGCCAGGGCGGCGTGCCGTCCGCTTCGACTTCCTGCGTGGTTTTGCCGAAAGCCAATGCTTCAGACTGTGCGAGGACGTTGGCCACGAGGATGTCGTGATGCCTGCCGATCGGGTTCAACGGCTGACCGAACACGATAAAGTCGCAAGGGATGAGTCTGGTTCCCTGGTGGATGAGTTGATAGAAGGAGTGCTGGCCGTTGGTGCCCGGCTCTCCCCAATAGATTGGCCCGGTCTGATACTCGACATGCTTCCCATCGAGCGTTACGTGCTTGCCATTGCTTTCCATCGTCAACTGCTGCAGGTAGGCCGGGAAACGCTTCAGATACTGCTCATAGGGGAGCACCGCGACGCTTTGCGCGCCAAGAAAGTTGTTGTTGTAGATTGCCAGCAGGCCCATGAGGACGGGAAGATTGCGCTCAAAGGGAGCGGTGCGAAAATGAACGTCCATCTGGTGAAACCCGCTCAGCAGTTCGTTGAAGCTCTCCGGGCCGATCGCAATCATGGTGGAGAGCCCGATCGCCGAGTCCATCGAGTAGCGCCCGCCCACCCAGTCCCAGAACTCGAACATGTTACCTGTGTCGATGCCGAATTTTTCGACCTCCGCGGCGTTGGTTGAGACGGCAACGAAATGCTTCGCGACGGCCGCGGCGTGCTTCAGAGTCTCAAGCGCCCAGACCCGCGCCGTGTGCGCATTGGTCATCGTTTCAAGAGTTGTAAATGTCTTCGACGAAACGATGAACAGCGTCTCCTCGGCATCGAGGTCGCGTGTCGCCTCCGCGATATCTGTACCGTCAACGTTGGAAACGAACCGGAAAGTCAGATCGCGCTGGGAATAATGGCGCAGAGCTTCGTACGCCATGACGGGCCCAAGATCGGAGCCGCCGATACCGATGTTGACGATATTGCGGATCGGTTTTCCGGTATAGCCCTTCCACTCGCCACTACGCACACTGTTGGCGAACACAGCCATTTTGTCCAGGACAGCGTGCACCAAAGGGACAACGTTCACCCCGTCGGCGAAGATCTCCTCCCCTTCAGGAGCGCGCAAGGCCACATGCAGAACTGCCCGCTTCTCGGTGACGTTGATCCTTTCTCCTCGAAACATGGCGTCGATTCGCGAGCGCAAGCCCGACTCAACGGCGAGTTGCAACAGCAGTGCGACTGTTTCGTCGGTGATGCGGTTTTTCGAATAATCGAGGTAGATACCAGCCGCCTCAACCTTAAGACGCTTCCCGCGCATTGGATCCTGAGCGAAGAGTTCTCTTAGATGCAGATTGCGGTTCGCCGCGGCATGAGCTCCAAGCGCCTTCCAGGCCGCGCCTTCAATAAGGGATGTAATCGCTTCTGTCATGTTCAACTCACTCTCGATCGTTCTACCGACGTTAAGTCACAGCCAGCATCTGTTCTGCCGCATTGGCGGATACTTTGCAATTGCATGCGTACCCAACATGCATAGAACGGACGATTGCATTTGTCACCTCCATTCGCAGGGCAGGCTCGTCCGGAGATGAAAGCTTCAAGTCGCGCGCGAGACCAGCATTGCATCCCCACACACGCATCGCTGTCCTTATTTGATCATGCCTTTCGCTTGCCTGCATCAGGATGTTCACTCATTGCAAGCTGGCGAACGATAGCCTCAGCTTCCCATCGACAATCAAAACCTCAAGCCACTCCGTATTATTCAGGCGCGACGAGGGGACGAAGAGCATGTTGTAGGGTGCAAATAGACGCGGGAGGGCTGGTGTGTACGAGAAATCTGTTTTAGCGGCCTCTGTTGCGACTGGCGATTCGCGCAGCTGCTGACAGAGTGTAGAAAAGGGCCAATTCGACAACAGGCAGGGCAACCAAGTTGCTTGCCATAAGGTGTGGCTCCCAAGCTTATCATCAATTCTTGCTGAGCGATTTCAAAGGTGCGCCTGTTGCTCGAGCCTGCAGATACAGCAGCCGCTCTGCAATCTCCGCGGACTTCGACGAGGATACAGGCCGGTGCTTGCAGCGTCTGATCCTTAATGCAAATCGCTCTTAGTTTGGGGGAGCTGCCGCAGTTCTGCTATCGCAGGTCTGCAATGAATCGGACGTCGCGAGGTCCTGTGCAACATTGAACAGATTGCCCGCCGCGCCAAGAAGATACTCCCTGCAAGCGCTCTTCGGGAGTTGCTGGACAGAATCCAGCCCTGTTCAGCGTATTTCACCTCAGGACATACGACGATACAGCAACTTCAACCGCAGGGAGATTTATCGCGCGCGGCGCAGTCGCGGCAAAGTGTCCGAATGTATTTCGATCCGGCTTTTGCAAGACCTGCGTTATGAACTGGTATGTTGAGCTGGCAACACGGAAGAAGAGGAGAACGGTCATCGAAAAGCAAAATGCTGACGAGCCCGCACCGAAAACCGAGTCCAAGCCCGTGCCCAGGGATGACGAGAACTCCCTGAAGACACTTGCCATGCCCGAGCTGATGAAAAAGCTAGGCGCATCGGCAGACGGGCTCACGCAGGCAGAAGCCGTCAAGCGCCAGGCGCAGTATGGGCCTAACCAGCTCGAGGAAAAGAAGACCAACGAATACCTGAAGTTTTTTTCCTACTTTTGGGGTCCCATTCCATGGATGATTGAAGGCGCCGTGATCCTCTCCGGCATTGTCCAACACTGGCTCGACTTTATCGTGATCCTTGCGTTGCTGTTATCGAACGCCTTGGTCGGATTCTGGGAGGAACACCAGGCGGGAAATGCCATTGCCGCCCTCAAAGCGCGTTTAGCGATCAAGGCGAAGGTTAAGCGGGACGGCAAGTGGACAGATCCCAAGGCGAGCGAATTGGTCCCTGGCGACGTCATTCGTCTTCGGTTGGGAGACATCGTCCCAGCGGACGCGCGCCTGCTAGATGGCGATTCCATCCAGGTAGACCAGTCCGCGCTGACCGGCGAGTCGTTGCCCGTCACCGCCAAGCCTGGCGGGGCCGTATACTCGGGATCAATCATCCGACAGGGTGAGATCGACGCCATCGTCTATG
Source organism: uncultured Occallatibacter sp. (assembly GCA_964610185.1). Taxonomy (GTDB): domain Bacteria; phylum Acidobacteriota; class Terriglobia; order Terriglobales; family Acidobacteriaceae; genus Telmatobacter. The sequence goes on from CAZSVJ010000151.1 coordinate 6,216, forward strand.
CCACCGGAACAGATACCTACTTCGGCAAGACCGCGCAACTCGTCGAGCAGGCTCATACGGTCAGCCACTTTCAAAAGGCTGTGATGAAGATCGGCGACTACCTCATTGTTTTAGCGGTAGGGCTGGTAGCGCTGATTCTCATCTTCGCCCTTTTCCGCGGAGACAAGGTTCTCACCACACTCGAATTCTGCCTGGTGCTCCTGGTGGCCGCCATCCCTGTCGCCATGCCGACTGTCTTGTCGGTGACCATGGCCGTCGGCGCACGACTCCTTGCGAAGAAGGAAGCAATCGTAACCCGCCTGTCAGCCATTGAGGAACTGGCGGGCGTCGATGTTCTTTGCTCCGACAAAACCGGAACACTGACCCAAAATAAACTCTCCCTTGGCGATCCATTCTGTATAGATGGAGTCTCTGCCGGAAATGTTGTTCTGTGGGCCGCGCTTGCCTCCCGCGCCGAAGACAAGGACACCATCGACCTGGCGGTGATCGGCAGCGTAAAGGACGACAAGGAGCTGAAGAGCTGCAAGGTTCTTCACTTCGTGCCCTTCGATCCGGTGCACAAGCGCACGGAAGCCACCGTCAAGGGGGCGGACGGGAAGCAGTTCTTTGTCGCCAAGGGCGCTCCGCAGGTCATTCTCAAGATGGCGACTAACGCCGCCGAAGTCAAGGTACGGGTAGAAAAAGCCATTCTTGAGTTTGCCGGCCGCGGCTTCCGCTCGCTCGGCGTCGCCAAGGCCGATGAGCTAGGCAAATGGACGTTTGTGGGCATGATTCCCTTGTTCGATCCGCCGGGCGCGGATGCCAAGGAAACCATCGCCAACGCCGTACAAATGGGCGTAAAGATCAAGATGGTGACGGGCGATCAAATTGCCATTGCCCGCGAAACATCGAAACAACTGGGTCTGGGTACCAACATTCTGGACGCCAGCGCGCTTGGCGACACTACAAAGAAGGCGACGCCGGAGATTTCTCAGGAGATCGAAAAAGCGGACGGCTTCGCCCAGGTATTCCCCGAGCACAAATTCTTTATCGTGGACGCACAGCAGAACTCCGGCCACATTGTGGGAATGACGGGCGATGGCGTGAACGACGCGCCCGCGCTGAAGAAAGCCGACTGCGGCATTGCCGTATCCGGCGCAACAGACGCGGCCCGAGCGGCAGCCTCGATTGTCCTGCTCTCTTCCGGACTCTCCGTAATCATCGACGCGATCAAAGAGAGCCGCCGCATCTTCCAGCGCATGAATAGCTACGCCATCTACCGCATCGCGGAGACGCTGCGTGTGCTGTTCTTCATGACATTGGCCATCCTGGTCTTCAATTTCTATCCCGTCACTGCAGTCATGATCGTGATGATCGCGCTGCTCAACGACGGCGCGATTCTGTCCATCGCCTATGACAACGTGTTGTATAGGAACAAGCCGGAAGCCTGGAACATGCGGCTCGTGCTGTCCATCTCCACCGTGCTGGGAGTTTGTGGCGTTGTGGCCGCGTTTCTGTTGTTCTATCTGGGTGAGCGCGTCTTCCACATGGACCGCTTGACCGTCCAGACACTCATGTACCTCAAGCTTTCCGTGGCCGGTCATCTAACCATTTTCCTCACCAGAACGCGCGGTCCATTTTGGTCCATCCGCCCAGCAAAGATTTTATGGATGGCGGTGCTGGGCACCCAGGCCATCGCAACGCTGATTGCCGTCTATGGGTTGTTCATGGCACCCTTGGGATGGAAGTGGGCGGGCTTTGTGTGGGGCTACGCAATCGCATGGGCGCTCGTTAATGACCGCATCAAGCTCCTCGCTTACCGAATCTTCGATCCGCCCGAGATTCAGGCAGCCACACAGCCTGTAGCTTCATCCAACACTCAAGCGGCGCCGAACGAAAAGCCCGACGACACAAAGGCGATTGCGGCCAGGGCATTTGAAATCTATCAGCAGCGCATCCCCGGCGAGAGTCAGCAAGACCAGGACTGGCTTGAAGCGGAGCGGGAAACCCACCTCGAAGAGGCGGCAAGGAAAAAGCCCGCCGCATAGGACAAATTGAAGGGATAAGATGACGATCATTTCAAAGGCCTACCGCGTGTCGCCGGGCAACAAGCTCAAGCTGAGCGAATGGCCCGCGAGCGGACCGGCACTGACCAAATCGAAGAAGCATTATAAGAAGCTGCTTGAGGAGCACGTCAAGGATCTCAGCGCATTGCAGCACCTTCACTACGCTTCCGACCGCCATGCGCTTCTGCTCATCTTCCAGGGCATGGACGCCGCCGGTAAAGATGG
>CAZSVJ010000152.1:0-8467 GCA_964610185.1 uncultured Occallatibacter sp.
AATGCGGCTGTAGTCGATGTGGTTGATCGGGCCGCTGTAGTTCGCATCGCCCGCTGCCACTGCATCCTGGTTGTTGTTGGTGTTGTTGTGCCGCTCGCGATCGCTATAGGAGCCGGAGATGGTCGCCCAGTTTCTCGGCTTGTAAAGCGTGTGCACCCGGTACTGCTTGAACTGCCGCTGGCCCACTGCGGTAAATGCGTTGTCGGCATAGCCGACTTCAACGGTGCCGTTCAGATCCCAATCCTTGGCAAGATGCAACGCGGCATTAAAGACGCCCGCATTCTCGTTAATGGTGATCGTTCCGCTAACCGGGTCGCTCACCACGATCGGAATCGGGCCTTGATGTGGAATGCCCTGCCCGATGTTGCGATTCTCGTAACGGTAAGTCAGAGCAAACCGCGCGCGCGCCGAAGCATCCCAGCTCGCCGTCACGTTGTTGATCACGTAATCCTGGCCGTAGTAGTTGTAGGTCAGCGTGCCATTGATGCCGTGTGGCAGCGAACCCACTCCCGTGGTCAGCGGGCCGGAGTAGTTGATGGTCTGATTGGGCGCGGCTGCTGTCAAAAGCGTGACCTGCGGAGGAATGATCGAGTTGCTCGGTTCGTGAACGCTGGAGTAGGTCGCCTGATCGGCAAGGCCCACTGTCGGAGTCACTCGCCACACGATGCCGTAGTCCGCCCCGATGACCGTCCGCTTCGCCGTGGCGTGGCCGCCGGACCAGACAACCGAGCGAACCGCGCCATTCAGGCCCTGGGCGCTTTCGTTGTAATGAGGCATATCCGAAGAGCCTTCGGTATAGTGAACATTGCCGTTCATGCTGACGTTCTCGATCGCGGTGCTCTGCAGACGAATCGTTCCGGTCGGTGTCCAGATCCGCGTTGGCTGCGAACGCATGTAGCTGGTAACCACGGGGCAAGCAGGGTTGATAATCGGCAGGCCGCCGGGTGTGTTCGCGGGCGAAAGGATCGTGTACACCGTTGGGCTGGTATACGCGGCGCCCATGCTGCCAGTATTGCAGATAGTCGAGATGGCCGCGGTAGCAGTCGGCACGCCGTAAGGAGTAAGGGCGGTATAGTTGCCCAGGTAGGCGGGCGTCCCGTCCGCCTCCTGGACCAGGAAGCCGTTCGGGTCCAGCGAAAAAGTGGTATCCGATTTGTAGTGATTCCCCTGCATCTCGAAGCTGATCTTTGTTTCCCGCGAAGGCTTCCAGTCGACCGCGCCAAGGAAATCGTCGCTGCCGTTGCGCTCATACTGCCGCAGCAGCGCGTTGTACTTCATGATTGTGTAGGAAGGGCTTAGAGTCGGACCCTCCATGGTGCTGTGAGAGTACCCGAACCGGTAGGTAAGCTTATCCAGTGGCCTGATTGTGAGGTTGGTGTCTGTCATGCGGCGCACCGTGTTGAACATCACCGGTGAGTTGTTCACCAGCGGCCAAGCCAGAGAACCGGTCCGGGCATTGGCCGGCCCAATGGGAATGGACTGCCCGCTGGGAATGTTCGGGTTTGCCAGCAGATCGTAATTCGAGTAGAGCCGGCCGCGCCGGAACATGCCTGAGAACTCGTAGGCTTTCCCCTTGGAAGCGGTGAGTCTGGCCATGATGTTCGGATCGCCTCCGAACCCAGTGCCGAATGCGGAGAGATCGTCGACCAGGGCGTGCTTGTTGCCGGGAAGCGCGTGCATCTGGAAGGTCTCACCCTCAACACGCGGACCGCTCTGGAGATTGACAAGCGTGTCGTACATGGCGCTGCTGCCCGAAAGATTGGTCATGCGCCCGCCCATGTCGATCGTGTGATGACTTGAATAACCATCCGGGGTAGTGAACTTCGTCTCCGGAGCCGGTGCGGCAGGATTGGCATCCTGCGCGACTGCAATCCCTGCCGCGGCGAGGAGCACGAATGCTGCCATCGCGCCCGCAGCGCGGCGGACTCTCGCGGAAGAGGGCTGTTGATTAAGAAGCACTGAAAACCAACCGTTATTGTTCATATAAAGCCTCGCTTGAAAAAAACTTGCCTAGCTGAAACCTTGACGCTCGAACGTCTTATGACCTTGTGCCGCGCCACCCGAAGCAGGCGCGGCGGGGCTTCGCTACCGGACGAATGCTTGACTTGCGTTCGAGCCATGAATGAATGTGTGGCAGGTGACGCAAGGCGTGACCGTCGTTGAACCAGCATCCAGACCGTGTACACCGCCCGCTGAGAGCGGGCTGTGGCACTGATTGCAGAGTGTGGCGACAGACGGCATGTTCAGCAGCCGCGGATTCTGCGTTCCGTGCGGCGTATGGCAGGTCGTGCAGCCCTCTGCCCTCACCGGAGCGTGTTCAAACGTAAATGGCCCGCGCACATCGGTGTGGCACTTGGTGCAGATCGCGTTCTGGTCTTCGGTGGATCTCTGGTTGTTGGCCAAGAACGTCCCGTGCACATCGTGGCAGTCGGTGCACTTGACCAGACCTTCATTCACCTTGTGGTGAATGGGCATGTTGAACTGAGCCTTCTGGTCTGCGTGGCACTGGTAGCAGAGCGTGGGCTGAGAGGCCTTGAGCAGCTTCTCTTCCTTGCTACCGTGGATGTCGTGGCAACTGGTGCAGCCGACGTCGGCCTTGGCATGAGGAGAACGGTCGAAGTTGGGGTGCGCGCTCGAGTGGCACTTCAAGCAGGTGGCGTCAACCTCTTTTTGCGTGTGCTTGGCGGGGTTGAAGATCTTGGTGACGTCGCCGCCGCCTTCAACGTGAGCGCCGCCCGGACCATGGCAACCTTCGCAGTTCACGCCGGCTTGGCCGTGCTGCGCCGCAAGCTTGGTGTGCGGATTGCCCTCGAACTTTTTGGCCACCTCTTCGTGGCAGGTAGCGCATACATCGCCGCCGACATAGGCATTGGGAGTTGCATCCTTGGCTTGCGAGACGGCCGCTTTGGCGGCTGAATCGGCTTTGGGCGCCTGAGCGCCAAGCGTGGCAGCGCAGATTATGGTTGCGCCCAGCATCAACATCAAACAAGCTCGCAGTCCCGGCCGCTTACCCGGAGCCGCACCAATCGACAATTGCGTTACAGGCCCTGCTTTATGCATGAAAAATACCGCCTTGTGTGATCTCATCGCCACCTCCGAAAACAGTTGTTCCAGTTTCCGCCTCGCGACCATTGCAAATCCTTTGAAAAACGCCTCATCAAAAGCCGAAAAAGTGCGTTGCTGTTCCGGAAGTTGCTCTTTGTGCGGAGCATCACTTCATGGGCTGCATCCTACGTCATTGTTTTTGCCGCAAACGGTGACGTTCATCACATTCGATAGAAGAGTGAATCCGGATGCGATTTTCTTGCCCTGAGGTGACATGGATTTCCCTCTGTGCCGCTGGTTGCATCATCGACGGATGGGACTCCGAAGCCATGCGCGCAAACGCTTTACCCGCAGATCCAGGCAGTCAAGGGATAAGGAAAGCAACTTGTTGGCAGAAGACCAGAGTTGAGGCGAATTGGCTGTATAAAACTGCACATGCTCTGCCGAAAATGCGGCGTCCGTGCACGGCTCCAATTCTTCAAAAGACTTGATTGTCTGCGGAAGATTCTGGCTTCAAGGCGACCTGAAAAGGAGCGGCAAGCAACACTGCGGCTACACTCGAAAAGGAAGCGCGAATCTGCGAGAAGTGCGCCGGAGAATTGGCTTCCCCGCCGGGTTTGGATAGACGTGAGGCCCATCACATCCATTGGGTAACTTTTCCGGCAGACTCGTTTTGAACAAGAGCCGCTTTTTCCGGAGGGCGCGGACCATTGTTCACCTTAACTGTATCCCCTGCTTTGGCTTTTGGGGGGCAGTGAGGGCGGAAGCAAGCTGGTCGACGAGCGCCGGAAGGCAAAGACGATGGCAGACGCCCAGATCACCGTTGAAACACACGCGCGCCACAAGCACCTCAACCGGCAGAGCCCGGTGGGTTGCGCGGCCTGCTCCAATCGCCGCCCCGGATGGTTTTGCTCACTGGGCAGCGCCGTTCTTGCCGATCTCGAATTGGCCACCAGCACCATTTCCCTACCCGCGCAAGCATCGCTATTCACACAGGGCGAGGACGCTCGCTGCCTCTATCTGATTTGCGGCGGTTATCTGAAGCTGACCGCGGGCCGCTTTGAGGATCGTCAAATGATCGTGCGCGTGGCCGGACCCGGCTCCATGCTCGGCTTGTACGCGGTGCTTTCGCACGGTGTCTATGAGGTCTCGGCGGAGTCATTGACAAACGCCCAGCTGCGCCCCGTCGAACGGGAGCGGTTCTTGAGCTTCCTGCGCAGCCACAAAGAGGCGCAGATGCGGGCGGTTCAGTGCATTTGCCAGGAGTACCGCTTCGCCCTCCAGGACGCCTGCCGCATCGCGCTGGCTGAAACGGTGGCCGCCCGGTTGGGCAAGCTGCTGCTGGAATTGGCTCATCAGATTGGCGAGCACCTCAACGACGGAGGCTTTCAATTTCCGCTGCTGCTGACCCACGAAGAGATGGCCTCAATGACCTGCACCACCCGCGAAACCGTAACTCGCACGCTGGGCCAATTCCGCAAGGACGGCTGGGTTTCAATTGAAGATTCCCTTGTGACCTTGCACCATCCGGAGCGCCTGCAATCGCTGGTCTAAATCTCTGATAATCGCGAGCGAATATACGGCTCACTGCGCATCGCTCTATCGAAAAGAACGGAATCAAGGGCCGTCGCGGGGGTCAATGCTCATGCAATGAGGCTAAGACCCGGCAGGCCCAGGGCTCCCCGATCGAACGTTAACGTCGTGGGGCTGCCCGCCCAGGCATTCAGAGCCCCGATCAAGGCATCCTCGAATTCCCCGGTTCCGCGCTTCAGGGCGAAGGCGGCCTCGAAAACCTGCTGCCCGTTCTGAACTTCGAGAGAGTCTGCTGCAAGAAGGCGCTCAAGATGCGCGGCAATTTCAGTGCGCGTCTGCTTGAGCAGACTGCGTAACACCCATACAATCTCGAGGACGGTAACGAGGGTGATGAACCCTTGGTTCTGTCTGCTCAACTCCCGGTCAAATATCCGGTTCGCCAGAGGGGATTGTCTGAGGTCATCCTGAAGCAGATAGCGCAAAACAACATTCGTATCGAGACCGGTCATGTACGAAATCTCTTCGTTGCGCCGGCCTCAATGGCCGTGTTCATCTCTTCGATCGAAACAGGGTGGTCGAGTTTTGGAACACTTCCCTTGAGCTCCGACATGGGAATTCTGGGCAGAATCACTACGGCTCCATCCGGCTGGAAAAAGAATCGAAACCGATCACCTGGTTTGAGGCGCAGATATTCCCGTACCGCCTTGGGGATGACGACCTGGTTCTTGCTGCTGAGCGTAGCTTCCATAAATTGCCCTCCACTTTACATATTACCGAAAGTAAAGCTTATTGATCAAGTTTTGGCCAAGCACTACCGATGAGTTTAAGCACGTCAACGGACCGGGCTGAAAGGGTGGGAATTAAGGCAGTGTAACAGGGCACGATCCGCCGCGGCGGATCGTGCCCTGACACAACCTCTACAGCTTGAAGTTAGTTTTGCAAGTGACCCAAGAGCTGGCGATTGTGTTTGCTGCTCCCAACAAGCCCATTCCCCAAGTCCAAGAGCTATGATTCAGGTAGCGCCCTTATTCTCAAGCCGGAGTTCCTAGTGCGAATGAATCGTTGTTTGGCTCTTTTTTCCGTAGCTCTTTTCTGCTTTTGTACCGCGCATAGCCAGAGGCCGGCGACGGACTCCATTGCAGCCCCGATCGGCGCCACTTCCGCTGAAAGCCCGGAGATTCGCGAATTCCAGAAGATTGAGGATTCCTGGGCGGATGCCATCAACCTGCGCGATCAATACGCCTTGGAGTTGGTGCTATCTCCGCTGTTTGTGGATGTATCCGCAACAGGCGACATCACCACCCGGAACCAGCAAGTGGCCGCGGTGATTACCGGCGAGGACAAGACGATTCATCTCGATCAGCGGGTGATCACGGTGCGCATGCTGGGGGACATCGCCGTGGCCAACGGCACGTATACCATGCACCACAAGCTGAATTCGGCTGAAGTCAACGAGAAGGGCGTGTTTACCCACGTGTTTGAGCGGGTGCACGGAGGCTGGCTGTGCATCAACTCGCAACGCACGGTGCTGCGTGAGGACTCGAACGCCAAGCCCAAAAAGCAATCCAACAGTGCCGAGCTCCCCTTCCATATTCCGCTGTTCTCGAAGAGCGACAAGGGCCCGCAATAGAGTGCGGAGCTGTTCGAATTAGGCCCGCGCGGAGATTTTTGAAGTTCGGTCTGCGCGGCGAACTCAACTACTGCGGCTTGTCCTTGCTGCCGAAGTAAAAGCCGATGACTGTCCCTAGAGTCCCGGTTAAAGCCGGCAGAATCACTCCAAAGGCTTCTTTCGTCTGCGTCCATGTTCCCGAGCCTTGGATGGTAACGGCGTCATAGAGAAACACGCCGAGGAAAACCACAAGCGCGCCCGAGAACAGCAACGTTACTGCAATTCGGAGCCAGTCTGCCGGCTGTACGCGCTCCTGGGAACCTTTGGCCGAGAACGGCGCTTGGGGTCCGATGTCTTGGAATGGATTATTGTCCGGCATCCGTCTGCCCCCGCTTTGTCTCCATTATTTTGTCAACTTAATGGCCACCTGCATGCCGCCCCTTCTGAGAATCAACTCGCTGTTCTGGTCGTTATCGACCCCGCCAACAAAGTTCGCGATCTCCCAAGCGCGCTTCTGGGCTTCTTCCGGAGTTTTGACGTTCAGGGTCTGTGCCAGCTTTTCCCAATCAGTGGACGTTACGCCCGTTGGAACCGCGGGGACTGCATTTTCTTGGGTAGCTGCTTCGGCCATGGGACTCTCCTTTTTCAAAATCATACGCCCGGTTCCGATCGGCCTGCAAGACTGTTCGAGAGGGTTGACTGCAACGCGTCCGTGGCTTCGGCTCGGGCTCGGTGCTGAGAACCGCCCTGTAGGCGGATGGACACATGGACCAGGCTGAGCGCGGCTGGGGTGAGGCCGGGAAGGCGGCTGGCCTGGCCGATGGTGATGGGGCGAACGCGCTCAAGAATCTCATGCATCTCGCGCGATAATCCGCTGATGGCGCGGTAGTCGATCCACTCGGGAATGGCAACGGACTCGGCGGCCTTCAGCTTCTCGATCGACTTCTTCTGCTGTTCGAGGTAGCCGGCAAATTTGATGTTCGTCTCGACAGCGCGCGCCTCGTTACGCAGAACGGCGGGCAGGGCTCCCGCATTCTCGTTTAGACCGTGGCCGTTCAGCGCGGCAGAATACTCTGCCAGCAATGGCTCATGTCCGACAGCCTCGCGCATGGCTCCCAACACGGGCTCGATGGTCACCTCCGGACGCTTAAGCAGTTGCGCCCAGGTGAGCCCGGCGGTGGCCGTTAGAGCGCCAAAGCCAGCCGCGGCCAGGCTCTCGGCACTAACTTTTCCCGTAATCAACAAGCGCTCAAGCGCGGCCATTCTGGCTTGCTTCTGCTCGTATTCGGCCCAGGCTTGGTCGCCGATCAGGCCCAGCCTGCGGCCGTGCGGCGTCAGCCGGCGGTCGGCGTTGTCGATGCGCAAATGCAGCCGGAACTCGGCACGCGAGGTAAACATGCGGTAAGGCTCGTTGGTGCCCTTCGAGATCAGATCGTCGATCAGGATTCCCGTATAGCCCTCGGTCCGGTCCATGGTGAAGGGCGGCTCACCCTTGAGCCAGAGCGCGGCGTTGATGCCGGCCATAATGCCCTGGCAGGCCGCCTCTTCATACCCGCTGGTGCCGTTGATCTGGCCGGCAAGATAGAGGCCCTCCATCTGTTTGACCTTCAGGCATCGGTCGAGCTCGGTGGCGTCCACGCTGTCGTATTCGATGGCGTAGCCGGGCCGCAGCATCTCAGCCTGCTCGAGTCCAGGGATGGAACGGACAATCTGCCATTGCACTTCCATAGGCAGCGATGTGGACATGCCGTTGACGTAGACCTCGTGGGTATTGAGGCCTTCGGGCTCGAGAAAAAACTGGTGCTGCGTCTTATCGGGGAACTTGACGATCTTGTCTTCGATGGACGGGCAATAGCGCGGCCCGATTCCCTGGATCTGGCCCGAATACATGGCGGAGCGACCAACATTTTCGCGGATGATGCGCAGGGTCTCCGGCGTGGTGAAGGCGATGTGGCAACTGATCTGCGGCTGGACAATTTTCTTTGTCCGGAAACTGAATGGAGTGGGGTCGGCGTCGCCCGGTTGCTCGTCGAACGCATCCCAGCGAATCGTGCGGCCATCGAGGCGAGGCGGGGTGCCTGTTTTCAGACGGCAAGTCCGCAGTCCCAGCGCGCGCAGCGCCTCGCCAAGCAGCACAGACGCAGGCTCGCCGCTGCGGCCTGCCGGATAGCGCTCTTCACCGCAATGGATGAGGCCGTTTAAGAAAGTGCCGGTCGTGATGATGGTTGCGCCCGCCAGCAGCCGGCGGCCATCGCGCAGCTTCAAGCCTAATACGCGCCG
>CAZSVJ010000153.1:0-8463 GCA_964610185.1 uncultured Occallatibacter sp.
AGCGGCAGATTTACAGTCTGCTGCCATTAACCGCTCGGCCACCTGTGCCCAATCACCCCCGGCAATCCGCCGCCGAGGCCCAACCCAACCCAACCTGAACCCCTCGGTTCATTCCACTTCCAGCGCATCCTGCTCAACGCCCATTGCGACGCATCAGGCCCCTTCCGGAAAATCTCCGGCAACTTGGAGCATGCACCTCTGTGGGATCACCGCGGAGGACAGGCCCAGCGCCCAAAAAACCCTGCTCGCCGGCCAAAACTTACCATCTCAGGCCCCGTTTTCCAGTCTCTTTTTGTGGAGCTGGCGAAGGGATTTGAACCCCCGACCCTCTGATTACAAATCAGATGCTCTACCAGCTGAGCTACGCCAGCCCTTACCACCCGCAAAACACACTGAAAACAGCCTTGAAACCACTTCAACCATCCCGAGTGCGCGCGGACACACTCCCACTCCGCACACACAACGGCACAGAGAACAAGGTTAGCACACCCCCGTCACCGGAGCAAACAAGCTGAGCGAGGTCACGCGGCCCTGCGGATCACCCGCTTGAGCGCGGGACTTCCCGCCGCCAGGCGCAGGTCGTATTCGTTTTGCAAATTCAGCCAGAACTGCGCGGGCAAACCAAAGTAAATCCCCAGCCGCAATGCCGTGTCGGCAGAGATCGCCCGCTTCCCGCGCACAACATCCCCAACCCGCGGGGCAGGCACGGCCAGGTCCTTGGCCAGCCGATAGGCAGTCAGCCCCAGCGGCTCCATGAACTCCGTCAGCAGAATCTCTCCGGGATGAATCAATGCGGCAGTTCCAGCCATTTCTACCTCCTGTTGCCCCATAGCTCAGTGATAATCCACCACTTCTACGTCATGCGCGTTTCCGTCGCGCCAAACGAAGCAAACGCGGTATCGGTCATTGATGCGAATGCTGTGCCGGCCTTCCCGGTCCCCAAGCAGCTTTTCCAGCCGGTTGCCCGGAGGCACGGACAGGTTCTCCAGCGCCAGCGCGGCATTCAAAATGTAAAGTTTCTTCAACGCCTGCCGGTTCAGTTTGGAAGGCAGCCGCTTGCACCCGCCAGTCGTCCAAAGCCTCTCGGTATCCGCGTCTCGAAACCCGGCGATCACGGATGATAGTAACACGTCGCGTTCAGAACGCGATGCATACCTATAGCAAGATCCACAATCCCTGCCGCCAATCCTGCCTCCAATGCAGATTCTTCTTGCGAGGAAGCAGGCATTAGGTGGATGATTCTGTTGCTATTCTTGAAAGGTATTGACGGTTTTGAATCGTAAGGAGAGAACGCGTGCGCAAGAACATTCTCGCGGTTGTATTTCTGGCAATTAGCCCTCTGCTCTTTGCCCAACAGGCGCTCAACAATGATTCGATCATCAAACTAGTCAAGGCTGGCCTGTCGGACGATTTGATTGTCTCCACCATCAATGCGTCGGCCGGAACCTTTGACACCTCGGCGGATGGGATCATTGCCCTGAAGACCGCCGGTGCCAGCGACAAAGTGGTCGCGGCGGTGGTGGCCAAGGCTGCGGCCCCCGCCCCTACCGCTCCGGCGGCTGCCGCCCCAGCCGCTGCGGACCCGAACGATCCGATGACCCCGCACGATCCTGGCGTTTACCTCGTGACTACCACGCACGAGGGCAAGCCTCAAATGGTGTTCATTGATCGTGCAGGATCGGGAAATGAGAAGACAGCCGGCGTTTTGGCTCATGCGTTCACATATGGCATTGTGAAAGCCAAGATGAAGGCTGAACTGCCGGGTCCCCGCGCCACCGTCAGATCCATGGATGCAAGGCCGGTGTTTTATATGTATTTTCCGCCAGCATCCAACCAGGCCGGACTTGGCGGGACAGATATGATTACCAGTCCTTCGCAATTCGCGCTGCTTTCTCTGGAGGATAAGAAAGACCACCGGGAGACTGCCATTGCGAAGGTTGGCTTTGCTAGCGTGAGCATGGGGAATGATGAAAAGAGGGCATTTCAGTTTAGCTCCGAAAGGCTGCGCTCCTATGTCTACAAGCTTTCCCTGTCGGAGAACCTGAAGGCTGGCGAATATGCGTTCATTGCCACCACAAGGATGGCTGGTACCGCACAAGGCGCTACAGTCGTTATCTACGATTTTGGGGTCGATCTCCGGTAGCTTGCTCGCCGAGGCGCATCCGCGTCAGACAATCGACGCGAAAATACCCCCGCATGATGCGGAACGAGAGAGGCTGAGCCAGCGTGCAAGAAGCACCCCCTGAGGCGCCCCGCTTCGGAGTGATACCGTATCTCTGACGGCTCCCAATGCACAGACGCACGCGCAGAACGCTCTGGATAGTGGCCGCGGTCCTGCTGCTGCTGGCCGTGGCCATCTTCCTGCGCTCCAAGGCGCCGCCTGAAGCCGCGCGCCTGCTGCCTGAGTCGGACGGCATCGTCTACATCAACTTCAAGCCGGTCCGCGCCTTCCTGCGCAAGGGCCTCAAGCCGCCGCAGCGAGTTCCCGAGTACCAGCAGTTCGTCGACGCCACCGGCATCGATTGGGAGAACGATCTCGATCAGGTCGCCATCGCCCTGCACCGCATGCCCGACCCCAACGGACCCAACGGGCCGGTTGCTTACTCCATGGTGCTGGTGGGCAAGCTCACCGGCAAGCGCCTGCATGACTGGCTCGAAGCCCACGCCTCATCAAACGAGTCCTACGCGGGGCACACTATCTACTCGATTCCGTCGGAAGGCCGCACGGTGCGCGTTGCGCAAATCGGCTATGACATGCTCGCCATCTCCAACACTCCCACGCCTGAGCAGATCCACTCCATGCTCGACCGTCATCGCACCGCGGCTCTGCCTTTCGCCGGCTCCACGCTTCTCTCGCAGCATTTTCACGAGGTGCCGCTGCTTGCGCTGGCTTGGGGCGTGGGTCAAATCGGCATGCCATTCTCCGAGCGCGGCGCTATCAGCGTGTTCGGCCTGTCGCTGCCGCTTGAAGACGACTCCACCATCGTTGCCAGCGTCACACCGGCTCTGTCGCTTGGCGGCGCGCTCAACCTTAAAGTTGAAGAGATCGCCGCAACCGACGACGTGGCCACCAGCCAGGCTGCCTCGCTGGCCACGCTCGTCACCCTGGCCCGCGGATTTACCGCCCCACTGGCCGCAAATTCCGCCAACAACAGCCTGAAGCTGCTGCTTAAAACCGCTGCGGTTACACAGAAGCGCAACCGCGTCGTAGTCACCGCCACGCTCACGCCTTCGCTTATTGCCAGTCTTGCGGAAGGCGAGAATTCACAACCCGCGTCCTCGTCTGCCAATGACGCATCAAAATAATCGGGTGGAAAGCTTTCCCTGTCGCGAGCTTTTTTAGAGCGCAGGGCGCGGCCATTCGCCCGCCTTGAACGTCCCATTGAAAGAACAACATTCCCTTTGTTTCCTGAGAGAGGTTCAATGATCGTCTTCCCCAGCTTGACTCGTTTGCTGAAGTTCTCGCTCGTCGCCTGCACACTTGCCTCGCTCCCCTGGCTCAACGCCCAGGCTGCCGGCTCCGCGGCCAAACCCGAAGTCGTCACCGGTCAAGCCGCCTTCGCCGACTGGAACCAGCAGCAGCCCGGCATTCGGCGCAAGATCACGCTCGCCGACCTGCCCGAGCCCAACCCTGACGAAGCCGTCAACAACACTCCTCATGTGATTTCGCGTCCCGCCGACGCATGGCCGCTCGCGCCCGCAGGCTTCAAGGTCACCCTTTATGCCGGAGGCGATACGGCTCCCATGCAGCGCTCCGACAACAAAGAGGTCATGGCCCTGAGCACCGGCACCTTCACCATGCCGCGCCTCATTCGGACCGCGCCCAATGGCGATCTCTTTCTGGCCGACTCCGGCGCTGGAGTCATTTTCATTCTTCGCGGTGTTGGCTCCGATGGAAAGGCTGCGCAGATCGAGAAGTTCGCCACCGGCCTCGACCACCCCTTCGGCATCGCGTTTTATCCAACCGAGAATCCCAAGTATGTCTACATCGGCAATGCCACAACGATTCAGCGTTTCCCGTATCACTCGGGAGACCTTCACGCCACCGGCGCAGCCGAGACCATCGTCCCCGACATTCCGGGTTACGCGCAACTCACTGGCGGCGGCCATTGGACCCGCGACATTGTGTTCAGCAAAGACGGCGCGCATATGCTCGTCTCCGTCGGCTCAGGCTCAAATGTCGACGACGCCGATACGCATCCCAGGGAGTTTCACCGCGCCGACGTTCTCGAATTCACGCCTGAAGGCAAGTTCATCGAGGTCTACGCATCCGGCATCCGCAACTGTGTCGGCGAGGCAATTAACCCCACCACCGGCCAGCTCTGGTGCTCCACCAACGAACGCGACAACCTGGGCAATCACCTCGTACCCGACTATGTGACCTCCATTAAGGAAGGCGGGTTCTACGGTTGGCCCTGGTATTACATGGGCGGCCACCAGGACCCGCGGCTCCCCGAACCTTGCGCCAACGGCACCGGGCCCAACCCGCAGGCAGCCGCGCTCACCTCGGACCAGGCAAAGAACTGCGCGCGCGTGAACCTGGCCTCGAAGGTGATAACTCCAGACGTTCTAGTGCAGCCCCACATGGCCTCGCTTGAGATGACCTTCTATCCGTTCGCCGGCGAGTTCCCCAGGCAGTATCATGGCGACGCCTTTGCCGCCGAACACGGCTCATGGAACCGCGCCAACCGAGCCGGATATGAAGTTATCCGCATCCCCATGCGCGATGGCCACGCCGACGGCAGTTATGAAGACTTCCTGACCGGCTTCGTCACTAAGGACGGACAAGTCTGGGGTCGCCCTGTAGGTGTAACGGTCGGCAAAGACGGCAGCCTATTCGTCACCGACGACGGATCGCGCAGCGTCTGGCATGTAACTTACACCGGTAAGTAACTTGCACTGTTATCTCACCCACCCAAAAACCGCTGGGTGGGAAATCCGGCTGGGTGCCCTATCCATCCCGCGCTCTTTGCGGAATGGGTGGGAACCTCGACTTCAGCCTTCCTTCGCCCACTCAAAGGAAATCGTCATGGCAGCTGTACTCATCACCGGCACAAGCAAAGGCATCGGTTTGACAACGGCGCTGACCCTTGCCCGCGCAGGTCACACCGTTTACGCCACCATGCGCAATCCTTCCCAGGCGCCGCAACTCGCCGAGCAGGCCGCGCAGCAGAACCTTCCCATCAAGATCTCCGCCATGGATGTCGACTCCGACGCTTCGGTGCAATCCGGAATCGAGGCCATCCAAAAAGCCGCCGGCGCAATCGATGTCCTCGTAAACAACGCCGGCATCGAGCGCAACGGATCCATCGAAGAACTACCATTGGCCGAATTCCGCGCCGTCATGGAGACCAACTACTTCGGCGCATTGCGTTGTATCAAAGCGGTAATTCCGCACATGCGTCAGCGCCGCAGCGGCTTGATCGTCAATGTAACCTCGGTAGCCGGGCGCGTCTCCACCTCGCCGCTTGGCCCCTACGCCGCGTCGAAGTTTGCCCTCGAGGCTCTGAGCGAAGCACTGGCGCAGGAGATGAAGATGTTCGGCGTCCGCGTGGCCATCGTTGAGCCGGGCATCATCGATACCTCCATGGCCAGAGGACTCGGGGAAGCGGAGCGCGATTCCATTTATCCGCACCGGCGTCGAATGGGCCACTTCTTCGCGGCCTCGCTCAGAAGCTCAAGGCCGTCCAATCTCGTTGCGGAAAAGATCCTCGACCTCGTTGAGAACGGAACCTGGCAATTGCGTCACCCAGTCGGACCCGGTGCCGCGATCACAATCTCGACCAGGCTGGCAACTGCCGATGAGGACTACATCGCCCTGCATGGCGGCGACGACGACACCTGGTACAGCGGGATGGAACAGAACACCGGCCTGTCCATCCGGCCCAGGAATTGAGGTCGGGTCGAGCCCGGCTAACATTGCAAAAACCCAAGTTACTTGCAGTCGTTGGCGCAGTAGGCATTTGCGATCATCGATAACATGGCCATGTAACTTGACGGCGAAACAGATACGCGATCGTTCTTGTCGATATCCACTTGATGAACAACAACCATATCTTTCGCGGGCAACACGGTGATGTATTGGCCGCCTGTGCCCATCGCACTGTAAGCGCCCTGCATGAAGCCTGTGTATGTATTGCCGGGGAACGCGGGTTCGTCCCACACCCACCACAGGAGCCCATAGCCCCACCGCTGCGGTTCACCGGCGTTCCGCAAACTAGTTGGGTTTATATCGCGAAACGGTGTAATCAACGAGGTCATGTACCGGACCCAGTCGCCGGGAAACAGGATCTTTCCGTTCCACACTCCATAATCGAGCATCAGCACGCCGAGCCGCGCCATATCTCGCGTGGACAGATACATTGCATACTCCGGATGCACGCTGCCCGGCGCGGGAATCTTCTTTTGCTTTGCAATCACATAGTCCTGCATCCCAATGGGCCCAGCAAGATCGGTCTGGATCGCCTGGTAAATATCCTTGTGCGTGGCCTTTTCAAAGGCCGTTCCCGCCGCGTTGAAGTCCCAGTTGTTGTAGACGTAATGCGTCCCCGGATATTCAGACCCCCGCGGAGGCATATACCGGCCCTGATCCCAGCCAGGCAGCGTCTCGGGTGAGACCTTGGGGGTGGGCAGATAGATGCCTGACCGCGAGGCCAGTAACTGGACAAGCGTTGCCTTGGCTTCAATCGGAAGGAACGGGTCTTTGTCGTCCAGCCCTAATTGCACGACCGTCTTATCCAGATCGATCGTGTTATCGAGAAGGTACCTTCCATATAACATGCCCAGGACGCTCTTGCGCACCGATGCTACCTTGCTCGTGTGCGACACATCGCCGTAAGAAAAGATGATGCGTCCCTGCGCAACGACGACCATGGAACTTGTATCCTGAGTCTTGAGCCATCCCCGCAACGCCTCCAGCTTTGCACTGGAATAGCCGACGGACTCCGGCGAAACTTGCAGCCAATCGGCGCCCGGAACAACGTCTCCAACAATCCGAGTGGCTGGCTGCGTCGTGGCCTGGCCACCAGCCGGAGCCGCAAACAGAATGAGCAACAAAGCGAAAGCCGCGGCAAGAGGCTTTGCCCATGAGGTTCGTGGCATTCAGTTCCCCTTCAACAATTGTGCCATGCCATTACTTCGCCAGCCCCAGCGCCTCCAGCGTCGCCGGATCCGGCACGCCGCCGTTTCCAGCCCGCTTCGCCACCACACCAAAATCCCCTAGATAGTCCCACATCGCCCAGTCGACGCCATCGGCCTCCAGCGCCGTTCGCACATCGCGCAGCCAATTCGTCCGCGACGTGGGATCGGTTACCGGCCGGAAAGCGCCAAACTCATTGCAGATGAGCGGCACATTGTTCTCGTGCCCCCACGCCGCCGCTTCATCGATCAGCAGCCGAATCCGGTGCGCATCCCAGTGATCCAGCCAATAGTTTTCCAGGTGAAAGCGATCGGCCTCATCGGGAACCTCCTTCACCAGCTCCGCCATGGAACTCTCGGTGGCCGGATAAGGAATGCCGTGCTCATAAATCCACCACGGCGTGCCCCACCCCGCGCCTTGGTGCGTAAACTCGTGCGGATCGTAAAAGTGGAAGTTGTAAATCACGTTGCCATCGGCAAGCGGATGCTGAGTCAGCAGATCCACGATGTCGGAGTAATTCGGTCCCGTGGCAATAATCGTGTGCTTCGGCGCAACCTCGCGGATAGCCGCCGCCACGCGCGCCTGAATCCCGGCCCAGCGGTAAGGATCGGGCTCCTCGGGCTCATTCATGATCTCGAAGAACACCCGCTCCGGATCGCGCGTGGCATAGTGCGCGGCCAGCTTGCGCCACAGCATCGTCACCCGGTCCACGCCCTCTTTGGTAGTGCGCAGCCGCAGTTTATAGGGCTCCTCGGGATGCAAATCCACCTGCACCGCCAGGCCGTCCGCCAGCATCGTATCCACCGCCTTGTCCAGCCGCGACAAGAACTCGTCATTCAGCCCATCCGCCCCGTGTGGAAACTGTTCAAGCGGCGTCGCATCGATGCTCAGCCGCACGTTATCAAAGCCCAGGCGCGCAATCAACGCAATGTCATTCGCATCGGTGTACACGTCGGTGTGAAACGCTGTGTAGTCGCTTGGGTTCTGTGAAAACCAATGTGAAAGATTGATGCCCCGCTTCAAGTGCCGAGCGCGAGCAAAGGCTGTCCGCAGTTCGGCTGCGCGATCCTGTTGTCCATGCGCCCGATCCTGTGTCGCTGCAAGCAATATCAAAGTAAGCAAGACTAAGACGGAACGCAAAGCAATTCGCATGAGTTTCTCCCTTCAAATCCCGACCCCGGTAACGATATCATGCGACCCACTCAATTGTTACCTTGTTCATTCCAGCTTGCAGGTAGATCGTTCCCAATCGGCATAGGGGGAGCGGATGACCGCTCTCCCCTGCCACACCACCGGACAAGCGGGTCCGCATCCGGCGGTTCGAG
>CAZSVJ010000154.1:0-8453 GCA_964610185.1 uncultured Occallatibacter sp.
GGCTCTTGAGGTAGGCGCGAATCTCGGGGCTGGACCAGTCCTGCGCGCCGATGAATTTGCGGCGGATGATGCCGTTGCGGTCGATGACGTAGGTCTCGGGCCACTGCTCGGTGTGGTAGAGCTTGGCGGCGCTCTGGTTAGGATCGCGAACGGTAATCAGGTCTACGTGGCGGCGGACGAGAAAGCGGCTGTAGGATTCGGGGTCGTCGTCGATGCTGACGGCCAGGATGGCTAGATCGGGCTGATCGCGGTGGAGTTCGAGGAGCGAAGGCAATTCAACGATGCACGGTTCACACTCGCTCCACCAGAAGTTGAGCAAGACAACCTTGCCCCTATAGTTGGCCAGATGGATGGAAGTCAATCCGTCTGAGACGTTGAAGTCCGGGGCTGGATGACCGGGTTGAGAGGGGTGCGCGCCGCGGTCGCATGCGGACGCCAGGGCCAGCGGGAAAAGCAGAGAGACAGAAATGAATCGAGGAAGCCGCACATCTTTATAATACGAAGCGATCATACGGAGCGGAAGGCAAAACGTCATGGGAAAGGACAGGACCGACGCAGGCGGATGGAAGCCGGTGCTGGGGCTTTCCGATGAGCCGGGCAGACAGGGTGCCATCCCCGGGCAGGTTGCCATTCCGGGGCGATGGGGCTGGGCGGTAGGGACGGTCTTCGACCAGCCGGAGCCGGAAGGACTGATCGAGCTTACCGTCATTGTTCCGGCGAGAAACGAAGAGGACTGCCTGGGCGATTGCCTTCGGTCGCTGGCTAGCCAGTCGGAAGAGATCTTCGAGCTGGGCAAGGACTGGGAGCTGATCGTGGTGGACGATCACTCGACGGATGATACTGCCGAAGTTGCGCGCGGGTTCACCGGAGTCACGGTGCTGCACGCGGGCAAGCTCGAAAAGGGCTGGACGGGCAAGGCGAATGCGATTTGGACAGCTGCGCGGAAAGCGCGCGGACGCTGGTTGCTGTTTACCGACGCGGACACCATTCACGAGCCGGGGAATCTGCGTCGAGCGATTCATGAGGCTGCACGGCACAAGGTGGGGATGCTGAGCTATTCGCCCCGGCAGATTGTGAGCGGGCTGGCGCAGCGGTCGCTGATGCCGCTGATCTTCTGCGAACTGGCGCTGGCTTATCCGCCGGCCAAGGTTTCGGACCCGAGTCAGCGGATCGCGGCGGCTAACGGGCAGTTTCTGCTGGTGGAGCGGGAGGCTTACCGGCGCATCGGCGGTCACGCTAGCGTGAAAGATGAAGTTCTCGAAGACGTGGGGCTGGCCGATCTCGCCAAGCGCCGCAAGGTGGGGCTACGATTTCGCTATGCCGGCGACGCGGTGGCCACGCGCATGTACCGGAGCAATGCGGCGATGATTGAGGGCTGGACCAAGAACCTGGCGCTGCTGTTTGCCAATTCGCTGGTTCTGGCCTTATGGCGGGCACTGGATATCGTGTTGCTGCTGGGGCTGCCGGTGCTGGCGGTCGAGCTGTGGAACGCGCCTTTTGCCGCGCGCTCGCTTCAGTGGCTGGGCGCGGGGTGGGTGCTGGCACTTCTGTGGGGGCGGACAGTGTTCCGGTTTTATGCGCGGGTTGCCAAGTCCAACTTTCCATTTGTGGATTGCGCGCTGGCTCCGCTGGGGCTGCCGCTATTTGTGATGCTGCTCTACAGGAGTTGGTTTCAGCACCGAGTGCTGAAGCAGGTAAGCTGGAAGGGACGCGAGTACAGCACCTAGCGGGCGATCATTTTGATCGGATCAAAATTGAGTCGCATTGTGTGAAACCGATCGGACGGTCGAAGCATCTTCTATGGTGGGGAAGCAGAATGATTTATTTGACGCGGAGGGCCACGTTCTCCGCCTCGCATTACTACTGGAACGAGGCCTGGACCGCGGAGAAGAACGCAGAGGTGTTCGGGCGCTGCGCGAATCGCAATGGGCACGGGCACAATTACACGCTGGAGGTCACGGTGGGTGGCGAGCCTGATACGGTGACCGGCTTTGTGGTCGATCTGAAGTGGTTAAAGGACGTGATTGAACGGGAGGTTCTGGCGGCGTACGACCATCGCCATCTGAATCTTGAGGTGCCGGAGTTTGCGGCGACAAAGCTGATTCCAACGACGGAGAACATTGCGATTGCGGCGTGGAAGCGTTTGGAGCCGGCGATTACGGCGCGCAACGGCACGGCGCGCCTGACGTGTGTACGGATCTACGAGACGCCTGAAATATTCGCCGAATACCAAGGAGCGGGGTTGTGAAGGCTTACTTCGGGCGGAGATACATGCTCAGCGCCAGCCACCGGCTGCATTCCGATGCGCTTTCGGACGAGAAAAACAAGGCGGTATATGGAAAGTGCAACAACCCGCATGGTCACGGTCATAACTACGTAGTGGAAGTGCTGGTGAGAGGCGCGGTCGATCCTGAAACGGGGATGGTGGTGAATATGGCGGCGTTGGATCAGGTGGTTCTGAGCCGCGTGATCGAGCGGTTTGATCACACCAATCTCAACCTCGATCCGCTCTTTGTGAATCGCGTGCCGACGACGGAGAATCTGTGTAGGGCTGTTTTCGGGCTGTTGAAGGACGCGCTGCCGGCCGGTGATTTGGAGCATGTTCGAGTGGAAGAGACCGAGAACAACTTTTTTCAGTGCTATGACGCGGGCGATGAAGGTCCGGTCGTGACGCGGCAGTTATCGGTATAAGAAATTCAATGCATTAAAATCCCAGGGTGAGGGTAAGGTTAAATGGCGCAGCCGATTGCAGTGAGCAAGAGCGTTCGCAGAGCGATAGGAATTGACGATGGGCTGAGCGAGTTCAGCACCGAGGAGATGTATCGCGAGATTCTCAGCCGGTTGGGCGAGGACCCCGGCCGCGACGGCCTGGTGGCGACGCCGGGGCGCGTGGAAAAGTCGATGGCTTTCCTGACCAAGGGCTACCAGGAGGATCCTGCCAAGATTTTGCGCGGGGCGCTCTTCGACGTGGATTACGACGAGATGGTGATCGTTAAGGATATTGAGATGTTCTCGCTCTGCGAGCACCATATGCTGCCGTTTTTCGGGAAGGTGCACGTGGCGTATATTCCCAACGGCAAAGTAATTGGGTTGAGCAAGATTCCGCGATTAGTTGAAGTGTTTGCTCGCCGGCTACAGGTGCAGGAGCGGCTGACGCGGCAGATAGCGGACACGATTCAGGAAGCGATTGCCCCGCAGGGGGTGGGCGTGGTGGTCGAGGCCCGGCACATGTGCATGATGATGAGGGGCATTGAAAAGCAGCATTCGTCCACAGTTACTTCGGCCATGGTGGGCTGCTTCCGGCAGAAGGAGACGCGGCTTGAGTTTCTGTCGCTGGTGCGCCAGCCAGGGGCGGGAAGCCTGTAACTTCCGCTACGCGCTGAGGACGCGGCTTTTTATTTCGCGCGCGGCGGCGAGCGCCACCTCAAGTTTCTTCTTGCTTGTATCTTCGATTTTCTTCAGCGCGGCTCGATCGTTTTTAACATCGAGCGTTTGTTCCGCGATCTTTGTGAGCTGGTACCAGTCGTGCCAATCGCCAATTTCATCCTTCGCCTTGCCCAGCGCGTCTATGAATTCCGCGTCCGCATTGCGAACCAGATGAAGAACGTAGAGGAGCTCTTTTATTTTGAGGCGAAATGAATGGAGATTCTCCTCGGTTAGCTCCGGCCAATGGTTAAGCTCGGCGACCAGTTTGGAAGTCGCATCGGCCTTCAACCAATTGCGGGCGGGCTCGGATTTCGAGCCGGTATTCTTTGCGCTGAACCTTTGCCCGATTTGCTTCGAGAAGCCCTTGAGACTGTGGCGAGCTTTCTTTTGTCGCTTGGCAAGCGTTTGAAGCAAAGTGCGCGCGCTCTTGACGCGCGCATCGACGAGATGTTCGACCAGGTGCTCTACAGAATCGTTGCGCCGCCCGGAAAGAGTCTGCGCCTTAGCGGCGAGGACATCCATATCGCGCACCTCGCCTGCCGCCTTGCGCACGGGCTTGAGGGTCTTGAGCAGTTGGCGCGCAAGCTTCTTTCTTTCGAGCACGGACGCGGAGACGATGGCTTCAAGACGCCCAGTCTGAGTCCGCAGTCTGTGGACAAAATCGATCGGAAGGTTCCTGGGCAGGCTCTTCAACGATTTGCGCAGTTTGCGCGCGGGCTGCTTTATGTTGTCCGGATTTTTTGCCATGCTTCATTAGAATAGGTAGCCTTAGCCGGTGTTGGCAATGGGCCGATTTGTTCAGGCGGTGAGTAGGCCCAGATTAAGTGGCTGCGGTTGCGGGCATGAACAGCGAAAGGCGGGAAAATCCACTAGAGTGGTTAGAGCCCGTCGGGAACTACAGGGCGCTCGTGTGAATGGATTGCTGGTGGTTGACAAGCCGGGCGGAATGACCAGCCACGATGTGGTGGCCAGGCTGCGTAAGATTACCGGAGAGCGTTCCATCGGCCACCTGGGCACGCTCGATCCCATGGCGACCGGTGTTCTGCCGCTGCTGCTGGGCAAATATACGCGGCTGGCGCAGTATTTCTCTTCCGCGGAGAAAAGCTATTGCGGGACGATCCGCTTCGGATTCTCTACAGACACATACGACGCCGAGGGCGAGGCTGACGCGCCCGATACGCTTCCGGTGCTCACGTTGGATCAAGTGCGTGCGGCGGCGAATCGATTCCATGGAGAGATGGAGCAGATGCCGCCTGCGTATTCCGCAAAAAAGATTGACGGCAAGCCGGCTTATAAGCTGGCGCGCGAGGGCAAACCCGTTGAACTAAAGCCAACAAAAATTCGTATTGCAAGTTTTGAGATTACCGGCTTCGAGAACGCCGAAGCGAGCTTTGCGATGAGCATCAGTGCGGGCGGTTATGTGCGCTCGATCGCGCATGAGCTGGGCCGGGATTTGGGCTGCGGGGCGCATCTGAGCCGACTGCGGCGAACGCAGGCTGGGGACTTCAGACTTGATGAAGCGCACACGCTGGAAGAGCTGGAGCTGCTGGCCGGAGATGCGGAGGCGATCGAGGCCAGGTGCGTGCATCCTAAGGCGATGCTGCCGGAGATGCCCGCTGTGACGGGAGACGCGCAGGCGCTGGGGCGGCTGAGGAATGGGGCGCAGGCCAATTTGCCGGAGTTTTCGCAGGCTTCGCTCGTGAGGGTGTTCGCCGGGCAGCGGGAGTTGGTGGGAATTGCGAAGCGCGTGGCGGGAACGCTGTTTCAGCCGGTGGTGGTGATGGGGTGATGGGGTGAAGGGCAGCTTCAAGCTTCTAGCCGCTAGCTTCTAGCCTCTGATCATGGGGTGAAAAATCTGGCGGAAACTCAATTTGAATTCCGGAGAGCAGATCGTCGCGGGAGTACGGGGCAGATTGGAACAGAATGAGCTAGAAGCGAGAGGCTAGTAGCTAGAGGCTGTCTTTTTCAGCAGCGGCTTGAGTGCAGGTAGCAGCGTCTGGGCGATGATCTCGGAGCCTTTGGCGGTGGGGTGAATGCCGTCGGGCTGGATGGTGCCGGGGACGTGGACCAGGTCTTTGTAGATCATGGGGACGAATGCGACGTGGTGCTTGGCGGCCAGGTCGCGAAAGACCTGGTCGAAGGACTCGATATAGTCGGGGCCGTAGTTAGGCGGGAGGGTGATGCCGGCGAGCAGGATTTTGATGTGGGCTTTTTCGAGCGTGGTTAGCACCTGGTCGAGATTGCGGCGGGTTTGGTCGAGTGGAAGGCCGCGGAGGCCGTCGTTGCCTCCGAATTCAACGATGACGGCATCGGGGCGGAGCAGCAGGATGGAATTCAGGCTGGCGACGGCGTCCTTGGTGGTGGCGCCGCTGGTACCCTGATTGTCTACCTTGTAGCGGTAGCCGAGCTTGTTGAGATCGCGCTCGAGCGCGTCGGGAAAAGACTGTCCGGTCTGGAGACCAAGACCGGCGGTGATGCTGTCGCCGAAGCAGACCAGGACGGGCCGGTCGGCGGCCCGTGCGGGCCAGACGACGAGAAGCATGAAGATTGAAACGATGACTGTGCGGCGAACGTCCACATGGGCAGTGTATCAATTGGGAGAGTGTCTCAGATCTGAGGCCGAGACCAGGGCAAACGCAGGTCCTTCGACTGCGCAGGCCGCAAAGATCGCGCCCTGCTTCGCTCAGGATGACAGATTTGAAGTGGTGTTCAGGAGGGTTGCGGGTGATTGAAGTTCGAGACGCGAAGAAGTGGATTCAGAACGGAGCGCGGCGGGTTGAGATTCTGAAGGGAATATCTCTCACCATTCCTGCGGGCCAGTTTGTGGCCATTGTCGGCGCCAGCGGCAGCGGAAAAAGCACGCTGCTGGGACTGCTTGCGGGTCTGGATACGCCAAGCAGCGGGGAGATCTGGCTGGACGGGGTGCCTATCCACAATTTGGCTGAGGCGGAACTGGCGGCGGTGCGGGGCAGCAAGATTGGATTTGTCTTTCAGTCGTACCAGCTGATTGCAACGCTCACGGCGCTGGAGAACGTGCTGCTTCCGTACGAGTTGAATGTGGAGGGCAACGGGCTAAAGCAGGCGCGGCGCCTGCTGGACGAGGTCGGGCTGACGGAGCGCGTGGACCACTATCCGGTGCAGCTTTCGGGCGGCGAGCAGCAGCGTGTGGCGCTGGCGCGGGCCTTTGTGGTCGAGCCGCCAATTGTGATGGCCGACGAGCCGACGGGAAATCTGGACTCGACAAATGGGCGGATGGTTCTAGACCTGCTTTTGGAGCGGAACAAGAAGGCGGGAACCACACTTGTTCTCGTGACGCACGATCCCGAGGTGGCAAGCAGGGCGGATCGCAAGATTGTGCTGCGGGACGGGATGATTGTTGAAGACAGCTTGCCATTCATTGCGCCGGTTGCGGTTGCGGATTCCGAGCAGGTTCGGAATGGCTAAGCGAGCACTGAGTTGGAAGCGTGCGGGAGCCATCGGCTGGCGGGATTTGAAGTCCGCGCCGGGCAAATTCGGCTTTGTAGTGCTGTCGGTGGCTGTTGGGGTTGCGGCGCTGGTGGGGGTGCGTGGGTTCAGCGAGAGCTTCCGGCGAACTCTGGGCGCGGAAGCAAAGTCGCTGATGGCCGGCGATCTGAGCGCGCGTTTGTTTCGCGAGCCTACCGCTGAAGAAAAAAGCAAGATTGCAGCGATAGAAAAAGGAGACGGGCAGGGAACCGGCCACATTCGGACGACCTGGACTACGGACACTATTTCGATGGCGTCAGTGCCTCCGGACCCGGTACCGCTGCTGGTTTCGCTCAAGGCCGTGGACCCGGCGGAGTATCCGTATTATGGGCAGGCTGAGTTGGAGCCCGCGATGAGCCTACAGCAGGCGCTTGATGGCGATTCAGCCGTGGTGGCCGAGGAGTTTCTTATCCGGTTGAATGCGCGGGTGGGGCAGACGCTGCGGCTCGGCGGCAGGAACTTCAGGATTTCGGCTGTGCTTGTAGAGGAGCCGGACCGGTTCAGTGCTGGACCAGGAATGGGACCGCGAGTGATGATCTCGCAGGCGGCGCTGGAGCGGACGGGATTGATTGCGCCGGGTAGCCGTGCCAGCCGGAAGATGCTTGTCAAGCTGCCGGATAGCGGTTCGCGGGGAATTTCGGGCAAGGCGGCGGCTGCGGTTGACCCGGTAACGATGCGCAAGCAGTTGGAGGACGCGCTGCCGGACGCGCAGGTGATGGATTTCCGCGAGGGCAATCCCGCGCTGACCCAGGGGCTGGATAACGCGACCGCAATTCTGAGCTTGATTTGCCTGGTGGCGATGGTGCTGGGCGCGATCGGCGTGGCGATGGCGATGCATGCGCATCTTGAGCAGCGGATGGATATGCTGGCCATTCTAAAAGCAGTGGGCGCTGGATCGGCCGATCTGCTGCGCATTTTTCTTCTGCAAACCTTGGGGCTGGGGCTGGCCGGAGGTCTCCTTGGCGCGGCTGCGGGCGTGGGCGTAATGATGGCGCTGCCGGCGGTCTTCGGCAAGCTGATCCCGATTCATACTGCGCTTGAATTTCCCTGGCATTCGGCACTGGCCGGGCTGGGAACAGGACTGCTGACTACGCTGCTGTTTTGCTTGCCTCCGCTGCTTGACGTGAGGGCGGTTAGGCCGGTGCTGGTGTTGCGGCGTCTGGTGGAGCAAGGGCCTGAGGGTCTGCGCGGTTGGTTTGCAAGCTGGTGGGCGCGCCGGCTGCAGTTGGGGATTTCTGTCGTGGTGGTCGCTGCGCTTGGTGGGATTGCGTGGGCGCTCTCCGATTCGTCCAAGGTGGGAACCTGGTTTGCCGTGCTGTTTACCATTGCGCTTGTCGTTCTTTTGATCTTGGCGGCGATTGCGCTGTGGACGCTGCGCTTTGTGTTGAATCGCGTTCGCCTGCGGTTGCCTTCGTCGCTGCGTCATGGGCTGGCCAATTTGTACAGGCCGGGAAATCAGTCGGCTGCTGTGATGGCGGCGCTGGGCACGGGAGTAATGCTGATTCTCGCGGTCTACCTGATGC
>CAZSVJ010000155.1:0-8425 GCA_964610185.1 uncultured Occallatibacter sp.
GCCGGCTCGTTGCAGGAAAACGCCATCCACGGCTCCGACGCCGAAGACACCGCCGCGTTTGAAATCGGTTATTGGTTCGCCGGCTACGAGTTGATCTAAGTATCTATCGGAATGTGGGTTTGGAATTTGTGGTCTCCCACCCATGCGCGGAAAACGCGCATGGATGGGGCACGGAACGTTATCGGTCCAAATGCGCGCTCTCAATTCCCAAACAAATCGTCGATCTTCTGCCGCAGCGCAGTAACTTCCTGCTTGAGCTCTGATACTGTTCCTTCCAACTGCGCAACCCGCTCTAAAAGTCCCGAATCAAACCCCGCGTCCGATCCCGAGCCCAGCCCGCCTTCGCGCGCCCAGCCCGCATTCTCCGCCGCAATCGCCGACTCCACGCTTCCTGAGAGCAAATGCGTATACCGCGACTCCTTCGTTCCCGGCTGCCGCGGCAACACGGCTACGAGCGGGGGCTCGCGCTCCATCAGCTTTTGCAAGCCGGCCAGCACATCACTAATCTCGTCGAAGCGGTGCAGCCGCTCCGTCCGCCCGCGCAACTCGCCCGGCGTCTGCCGGCCGCGCAGCAGCAGTACGCATATTAGCGCCGTCTCCGCGCGGCTGAAGTTGAACGCCTCGCCCAGCCAGTGCTCGTATTTGGTTACGCGCCCATCGGCGGCGCGCGCCCGCCCAGCCAGTCGCAAATCTTCCAGCCCATGCAAAGCCTGGCGCACGTCTTCCTCATCGAGATCCATTACAGGGTCGCGATTCGACCGCTGGTTGCATGCGTTGACCAGCGCGTTCATCGATAGCGGATAGTAGTCCGGCGTGGTTATTTCCTTTTCAATCAGAGCGCCCAGCACACGCGCTTCGGCAGCGGTCAGCACAATTGGCTCGGTCGGGATTGGCTTAGTCGGGATCGGATCGGTTGGAGGCATACATCTATTCTCCCACCACAACAGCCGGGTGCCGGGTTCTATAGAAGGAGACGTGCCCTATCCATTCCACGTATCCGCCGCGGCGGATGGAATGAGTGGGAAGTATGAAAGCAAACCTGGCCGTCAACCGTTTCACACGGTCACTTCTGGTCCGGCGTTTCTTTCTCCTTCGGCCCGAGCAAGAATTGAAACCCCGCATACGCAATCCAATTCGGCTCGCTGTTCAGCCGAGTTACAGCCTGAATGGCGCGCCCGCCCATGAAGAGCAGACGGATGTGTCCTTCGCGATCCAGTGTCTGCCGCCCGCCCATATCCAGCGTCAGCTCGCGTTGCTTGGGAGCGTTACTGATTTGGTTAATGTCCTGTAAATCGTAGATCTCGCCGTAAAGTTCCAGCCGGTCGTTGAACTCGTGTCCCGCAATCAACCCGCGGCCCCATCGGCTGGGCACAAGCTGATTGCCAAACCAGTGGCCCACCTCGCCGTTGAACGCAATCGGTCCAAGCTGCGCCGTGAACTCCACGGGCAGATAATACTGCGGTCCGTTCTCGACAATCCCCCGCCGCACCGCGCTGGTTGGGTTGTTGATCGACACCTGCGGATAAGTACCCAGCGAGAAATCCATGTTTTCATCAGAATTCGGCTCGCCAGCCTTATGGTGCTCGTACGGCCGCCATTTCACGCCCAGCAGCGACTCACCCAGCCCGGCCCGCGTGGTGTTTTTTGGGTCCGTCGCCACAGCCATCGGCAGCTCGTACTTCAGTTGGATCCGATCACCCCACCCGTAGTTCATGTCGATATCCGGCGTCTGGTAGCCGGCGTGCGCCGGATTGTGATCCGCGATCCAGCCGAAGTTGATCTCCCAATGATGATTGCCAGGCGTGCCGGGATCGTCGGTAATAAACGGCGGCCCGCCCTGCGCAGGAGCCGGACTCGTGCTGGCGGTCGCCGCCAGCAATAGAAATAATTGAAGCAATTTGCGCATTCGGATGGCCGCAGATCTCTCTAGAACTAGACGCACAAAGACTTGGAATTGTCTTCGATTAAGGTAGCATCCGTCCGTGTCAGCCGAGTTATGCCCGGTCCAGCTCCGCAAACATTTCGGCCAGCACAACCCGGATGGGCGTTTCAGGCACAGTGAGTTCGCCGGTATGTATCTCTTCGAGCCCGGCAGAAGTATATGTATAGACCCGGCGTGGCTCAGGGTCGACGATCCAGATATTCTCGATTCCGAAGGTGCGATATTGAGCAGCCTTTTCCTGCATGGCGCGCAGCGTATCTTCCGGTGAAAGTATCTCGATGGCAATCAGCGGCGGGTGCTTGAGGTAGCGTTCGAACGATTCTCCAGATCGCACGACAAGAACATCCGGAACGCGGAAATTCCTGGCCGCAATCTGCGTGCGGAGTTCGGGATAAACTTCGACACCCCATTCCGCCCGCTTGATTGCAAAAAGAACTGTGAGATACCGCTGGATGATGGAGTGTTCTTTCTCGCCCAAGTTGCGCTCCTCAATCCGTCCGTCGACATACTCGCGGTCGGGGCTCCAACTGGTCGAGAGGTATTCCCGCACGGTCCAAAGTTCTTCGGAGGTGGGCAGAGTCGCCATGTGACTATTATCGCGCCATTTCGTCTGCCCCGCCACCGGAATCGCTTCCTTCTGTGCCGGATAAACGTTCCGGTCTGCAACTCA
Organism: uncultured Occallatibacter sp.; assembly: GCA_964610185.1. Lineage (GTDB taxonomy): Bacteria > Acidobacteriota > Terriglobia > Terriglobales > Acidobacteriaceae > Telmatobacter. Next base: position 2,613 of record CAZSVJ010000155.1, read on the forward strand.
TGCGCCGCCTGCCGCAGCTCAGCCTGCGTGTTCATCACGATTGGGCCGTACCAGGCTACCGGCTCTTCCAGCGGTTTGCCGGAAACAAGCAGAAAGCGAATTCCTTCCGGTCCTGCCTGCACCACGATCTCGTCGCCGCGATCGAACAGAACGAGCGAATGATTTTTCGCATCGTAAACCGGCTTCGCGTTGGGATCGACTCCCGATTCGGTCAGCACCGCCTGCGGGTTCGACGCGTCTCGAAACGTTCCCGCGCCTGCAAATACGTAGGCAAAGGCGTTGCGCGTGGTCTCCACCTGGATGCGCTTGCGCGTATTTGGCGGCACCGAAATGTCCACGTAATGAGGATCGGCAGCCACGCCCTCAACCGGCCCGCGCTTGCCCCAGAACTCGCCACAGATAATGCGCGCCTTGGTTCCGTCATCTTCGGTCACTTCGGGGATGGCGGCCGACGGAATGTCTTGGTAGCGCGGGTCGGTCATCTTCAGCGCCGCGGGCAGGTTGGCCCACAGCTGGAACCCGTGCATCCGCCCTTCAGCATCGCCTTTGGGCATTTCCCGATGCAAAATCCCGCTGCCCGCCGTCATCCACTGCACGTCGCCGGCCGTCATTCGTCCCTTGTTGCCCAGGCTGTCGCCGTGCGCCACCTCGCCGGCCAAGACATATGTAATGGTCTCGATGCCGCGGTGCGGATGCCACGGGAATCCGGCAATGTAATCCGCCGGATTCTCGTTGCGAAAATCGTCCAGCAACAGGAACGGATCGAACTCCTTGGTCTTTCCAAAGCCAAAAGCGCGTTGCAATTTCACGCCCGCGCCTTCAAGCGTGGGCGTTGTTTCAAGAATCTGCTTCACCGGACGAAGCGACATGGTTGACCTCCTCTGACTTACACTGAATTGGATGCGCGAGGGAGATATTCGTTGCAACAAGTAAATTGCGGGTTAACTTTCCGCGCCGATCGGGTGCTCCAGGTCTCGTCCGCCGCGGCGGAGAGACCTGGGATTTCGAGAATTGCTCAGTGCGGCATCGTATTCATCGCGCTCTTCACGACCGCATCGGCCGCCGCCCAAACCGCCGACCAGGCGTGGCTGCGCCCTAGCGCCTCCGACAGCCGCATCGACATCCCCGGAACGGTGCGTGTTCTCGGCGACAGCGTCCTCGAGCAATCCGCCGCCCATGAACTTCAGCGCGCCATTCACGGAATCGTGAGCAACTCCGTCGCCGCGAAGCTCAATGCACAACATAGCCAAATTATCGTCGGAACAGTAGAGGAGATGCACAAGGCGTTTCCCGCTCTGTCGGTGCCAACCGACCTAGAGTCCCAGGGATACTCGATCTTTTGGAAAGGCTCCGGAGACCATTTTGACCTCGTAGTTGCTGGCGCGGACCAACCCGGCGTTCTCTACGGGGCATTTGCGTTTCTTCGCCAACCAGTTTCCTTCAAGCACCTCGTCCGCTCCGAACCCGCCATGCCTATCCGCTGGGTCGACGAATGGGACAACCCCGACGGCTCCGTCGAGCGCGGTTACGCCGGCCGGTCGATATTTTTTGAAGGCGGCAACGTCCGCGAGGATCTTGCTCCGGTCGCCGAATACGCCCGCCTCCTGGCTTCGGTTGGCATCAACGGCTGCAATGTAAACAACGTCAACGCCGCGCCGCAACTGCTCGACTTCGATCACATCAAGCAGCTCGCCCGCATCGCCGACGCCATGCGTCCCTGGGGCGTGCATCTGGCCATGAGCGTGGCCATTGCCAGCCCGCAATCGATCGGCGGTCTCTCGACCTACGATCCGCTGGACCCCGCGGTCAAAGCCTGGTGGACCGCCAAGGTTAATGAGATTTACTCGCTCATTCCCGACTTTGCCGGCTTTACCGTCAAGGCCGACTCCGAGGGTCAGCCCGGCCCCGCCAGCTACGGCCGCACCCCAGCCGACGCAGCCAACCTGCTTGCCAACGCGCTCCAGCCCCACGGCGGCGTCGTTCTCTATCGCGCATTCGTTTACGACCACCATGCCGACTGGCGCGACCCAAAAGCTGATCGCGCCCGCGCCGCATACGACATCTTCCACCCGCTCGACGGCAGCTTCGCGCCCAACGTCATCGTCCAGACCAAGGAAGGCCCCATCGACTTCCAGGCGCGCGAGCCCGTTTCGCCGCTGTTTGCCGGCCTCGAACACACCAGCCAGGCCATGGAAGTCCAGATCACGCAGGAATACACCGGCCAGCAGCGCCATCTCGTCTACCTCGCTCCCATGTGGAAGCAAGTTCTCGATTTCGACCTTCGCGCCCACAAGCAGCCCTCGCCGGTGAGCGAGATCATTGAGGGCGAGACGTTTCATCAGCCGCTTGGCGGAATGATCGGCGTGGCCGGCGTAGGCCGCACGGCGTGGCTGGGCTCGCCGCTGGCAATGGCTAACCTCTACGCCTTCGGGCGTCTGGCATGGAACCCCGACCTAACGCCCGAAGAGATTGCCGCCGAGTGGACGCGGCAGACGATTACGACCGGTCTGGGTAGCACGGATCCGGCGGCTGTTCAAACCGTGGTGGAAATGCTCATGCAATCCTGGCCGGCTTATGAGGACTACACTGGCCCGCTGGGCACGCAGACCCTCACCGATATCACTGGCAGCCACTACGGCCCCAACATCGAATCCAGCGAGAACAACGGCTGGGGCCAGTGGCACCGCGACGACCATTCCGGCATCGGCATGGATCGCACCGTCGCCACCGGAACCGGCTACATTGGGCAGTACCCGCTGGAAGTGGCGAATCTCTACGAGTCCCTACTAACCTGCCCCGACGAGCTGCTGCTGTTCTTCCACCACGTCCCTTACACCTATCGCCTGCATTCCGGCAAGACCGCGATCCAGTACATCTACGACAGCCATTATGACGGCGTCGCAGAGGCCGCTGAACTTGGAAACGAATGGGCCACACTCAAAGGCCGCATCGACGACAAGCTTTATGAAGACGTGCGCGCCCGCCTTGAATACCAGGCCGGCCATGCCATCGTCTGGCGCGACGCCATCGTTCAGTATTTCCTCAAGCGGAGCGGCATTCCCGACGAGCAAGGCCGCGCCGGTCATTATCCCGGCCGCATGGAAGCCGAAGACGCCCGGCTCACCGGCTACAAGGTCATCGATGTAACTCCGTGGGAAGACGCTTCCGGAGGCAAGGCAGTCAGCTGCGAAGAGGCGGCCTGTTCCGCCGAATGGACCTACACCGGCACACCCGGCCGCTTCAACATTGCCGTTCAATACTTCGATCTGCAAGGCGGCATTGCGAGATTCTCACTTGAAATCAACGGCAAGCGCACAGCCTCCTGGCTAGCCGATGCAACTCTGCCTTCGCAGAACCCCAATGGCGACAACTCGACTCGCCACACCATTCGCGACGTAGACCTGAAGCCCGGCGACACGATTCGTGTTGAAGGTGCTCCCGACGGAACCGACCCCGCTGCGCTGGACTACATCGAGATCGCGCCGGGTCACTGAACCGAGGATGCCAAGTCCCAATGTCGAATACTGGCTCGCCAAGCGGAGCCGGAATCATGGTTCTGCTAAGCTGCTACCATGAAAAATCCGGTCCTGATCGTAATCGATATGTTGAATGACTACCTGGACAGTTGGGAACCGGAGCAAAGGCAAAGGCTCATTCAGGCAACCAGCGAATTGGTCCGCATCATGCGGGAACATTCGCTTCCCGTCCTCTGGATTCGGCAGGAGTTTGAGCCCGATTTGCGCGATGCATTCCCGGAGATGAGGGCCAAAGGAATTCACATCGCGATCAAAGGGACGGCGGGCTGCCAAATCGTGCCGGAGCTGGCTCTCGCTCCGTCGGACGCTGTGCTGGTTAAGAAACGCTACAGCGCGTTTTTCGGAACCGGCCTCGACGAAACATTGGCCCAGCTAAGACCGGACGCAATCGTTCTTGCCGGCATCAACACACATGCTTGCATTCGCACAACGGCCATAGACGCCTACCAGCGAGACTGGCCAGTTGTGTTGGCATCGGAGTGCATCGATTCCTACGACCGAGAGCACCACAACGTCTCTTTGGCCTATATGAAAGACAAGATCGCTCGAGTGATGAGCAATCGAGAGATCGAGTCCGCGCTTATCTCTGACCACTGACCCCTCACGCCTTTGCCACCTCGACAAGAGTGGAATAAAAAGTAGCTCCCGCGCCTATATCGGTAAGCCTCTCGCTGGTGAGCGAGTTCACATTCGCGCCGCCCGGCGACAGCTTCGCCCAGTCCAACTGCCCCGCGACGACACCAGCCGGCAGGCTCGCGTTGATTAGCGCTGTCAACCCGAGTTCGCCGCGATCGTTCCAGATTCGCACCGCATCGCCGTCGGCAATTCCACGCGCCTCGGCGTCAGCCGGATGCATCTCCAGACGCTGATTTTTTCGCGCCTCCATCTTCCTATGCCCGTCCAGGTTGGCGAATGTCGAGTTCATGTAGTTGTCGGCCTTGCGAGCCAAAAACTCGAGCGGAAAACGCTTCGCCAACTCTCCAAATCGCGACTCTGCGGGAGGCTTGAAATTCGGGAGCGGATCCAGCCCCTGCGCCAATAGGGTCTCCGAGTAAAACTCGACCTTCCCCGAGGGCGTCGATAGCTTGCCCGAGGCGTAAGGTTGGAACGGCGCAGTCTCAGGCGATCGATGGAAGCTGAGCGGAATGTGACCCAGCTCTTTCAAATCGTCAAACGTAATGTGCTCCATCCCCGGATTTGTCGCCTGCCCATTCGCTCCAATCGCCAGCGCCTGCCGGATCATCGCTTCCGGCGTATCGCGAAAGCATTCCTCTTCAAATCCCATGCGCTCGGCCAGTTGGCTGAACAGCCAAACATTTGACCGCGCCTCGCCCGGCGGGGCAATCGCTTGTTCGGAGAGTTGCACAAAGTAGTGCCCGTACGCGCCTTGAATATCCGTATGCTCAAGGAATGTTGTCGCCGGCAAAATGTAGTCCGCGTAGTCCGTCGTATCGGTGAAGAACAATTCGTGCACAACAGTAAACAGATCCGGCCGCGCCATTCCACGCCGCACTGCGTTCTGGTTGGGAGCCACAGCACCCGGATTCGAGTTATAAACAAACAGCGCGTGCACAGGAGGATCATCGCCGGGTTGGGCTTCTCCTGCTCCCTGATCTCTGACCCCTGACCCCTGCTTGGCGAGCGCCTCGCCGAGCCTCGACATATTCACCACGCGCGCCAGCCGCCCCAGCGGAGAAGCCAACGCCAGATCCGGCCGCTCCACGGCCTTCTTGTCCCACTCGAACGCCCCTGAAGTCGAAAGCTGCCCGCCCCCGCCGCGATGCTTCCACGCCCCAGTGAGCGCCGGCAACATGGCAATCGCCCGCACCGCATTCCCACCGAACTCCGCCCGCTGCACTCCGTAATTCAAGCGCAACACCGCCGGCCGGGTCGTCGCATACTCGCGGGCCAGTTGCTCGATTTCACTCGCTGTCATTCCGGTCCACGCGGCCACGCGCTCCGGCGTATACTCGCGCGCCCGCTCGGCAAGCTGCGCAAAACCGTGCGTCATTTCGTCAATGTAGGCGCGGTCCTGAAGGCCCTCGTTCAGAATCGCGCGCATCATCCCCAGCGCCAGCGCCGCATCCGTTCCTGGGCGAATCGCAATGTGCCAATCGGCCAGCGCCGCTGTTCGCGTCCTGTAAGGATCGATCACGATCAGCCGCGCTCCGTTGCGCCGCGCCTGTTCCACCATCGGCCACAGGTGTACATTGTTCCCGTGAATATTCGCGCCCCACGCCAGCACCAGCTTGGCCAGCCGGAAGTCCTCCGTCGGCG
>CAZSVJ010000156.1:0-8412 GCA_964610185.1 uncultured Occallatibacter sp.
TGGCCGGCGGCGCGGAAGGTACAATCCTTCCCAGGTATGTCGGCGACTGAAGCAACGGACGGGACAAGTCGGGGCACGGGTGGGGCAGATCGTGCCCGCGCGGGGCGGGTACAGGACCGCTTGCAGACGCGCGCCTCGGAGATGGAGTTGATTCGCGAGGCGCAGGCGGGCTCGCGGGCGGCATTCGACGCTCTGGTCCGGCAGTATGAGCATCAGGTTCTGCGGCTGGCGCTGCACTTGACGGGGAGCGAACACGATGCCGAAGACATTTACCAGGAAGCGTTCTTGAAAGCCTTCCGGTATATCGGAAACTTCCGGTTCGAATGCTCGTTTTATACGTGGATTTACCGGATCGTGACCAACCTTTGCCTGGATCAACTGCGGCGTAAAAAAACCCGTCGCGAAGATCATGCGGTGGTGATGGATCGCTCCGGCGACGAGATCGACAGGCTGGCTACGGTGAGCGATGATCGGGCCTTTTCAAACCCGGCCAAGGAGCTTGACCGGAAAGTGCTGGGTGAGCGGATTCAGGCGGCGCTGGTAAAGCTGACGCCGCGGGAACGAATGGTTTTTGAACTGAAGCACTACCAGGGCCTGCGCCTGCGCACCATTGGGGAGATGCTGAGCACGACGGAAGAGACCGCCAAGAATACGCTCTTCCGGGCGACGAAGAAGTTGAGAACGCAGTTGGCGGGATTGCGGTAAGAAGCCTCGGCAACCCGCCGCGGCGGGTGCGGATATTCGGGGCCGAATGCTGGAATTTTTGAGGCTGGAAGGACGTAGCGATGAATTGCGAGATTGCGCACGAGCGGATCGTGACCGCGGCATACGGAGAGCTGCCGGACGAGCAAATCCACGAGTTGGAGCGGCACATGGCCGGCTGCCCGGAGTGCCAGACGGAACGGGATCAGTTGCTGGCGCTGAAGGTGTTTGCCGATGCGGTTCCGGTGCAGGAGCCGGCGCCAAATCTGGTGGCGCGATCGCGGCAGCGGCTGGCCGAAGCGCTGGATGCACTGCCTCCCAAGCGCTGGTTTGAGCGGCTGAGCCAGCGAATGTCAAACAACGTCGCCAGTATCCAGGCCGCGCCGATTGCGGCTTGCTTGCTTCTGGTGGCGGGCATCGGGGCGGGTAGCCTGGGCGGCTACGAGTATGCGCAGAATCGCGCGGCGCATGCGGCGGCGATGCAGACTGCGAACGTTACGCAACAGGCGCCGCTGGCGCAGGCCGAGATTGCAAACATTTCCAGCATTGTGCGTGAGCCGAACAGCGATATGGTCGAGGTGCGGTACAACCAGGTGGTCCCGCAGCGGATGGAGGGGTCGCTGGATGATCCGGCGATCCGGCAGCTGCTGATGCTGGCCAGCGAGAACTCGGCATCGGCGGGCGTGCGGGACGACTCGGTGGGTCTGCTGGCGGCCGAGTGCCGCGCGGGCCATAGCTGCCAGGCCGCGGGCATTCGCGATGCGCTGATGGTGGCGCTGCGCTACGACAAGAATGCGGGCGTGCGGCAGAAGGCTCTTGAGGGGCTGGAGCCTTATGTGGCCGAGGACGTTCGAGTGCGGGATGCGGTGCTTGAGGCTCTGCTGAACGACAGCGATGCTCGGATTCGCACCTCGGCGGTGAGCATTCTGGAGCCTGTGGAAGGCGACATGAGCGTGCGGCAGGTTCTGCATACGGTTGCCAATTCCGACCAGAGTCCGCAAATCCGGACCGTTTCAAGACAAGTCTTGCGGCGGGTGCCGGAAATTCAGTAGACGTGCTTTCGGTTACCGCAGCGTCAAAAAAGAGTGCGGCGCCGACAATAAGAAGAAACAGGAGAAGAAGAGATGAAACACTTTTTGAGGCTGAATCGGAGTTTTGGGGTTGCGCTGTTGCTAGCGGTGGGAGCCGGGTTGGCGATGGCGCCACCTGGAGCGCGGGCTCAGTCGAGCGTGCTTGTGCAGCTCATGGGTCAGGAGCCGAGCCCGCTGCTCGGCCACTCGTCGAGCTCGCAGGGGTACCTGGGCGTGGAAGTAGCCGACCTGGATCAGGAGAAGGCGCAGGCGCTGAAGCTCAAGGAGGTACATGGCGCCGTGATTACGCTGATCGATCACGATGCGCCGGCAGGGCAGATTGGGCTCAAGGTCAACGACGTAGTGCTGCAGCTTAACGGGCAGAACATCGAGGGCGCCGAGCAGTTGCGTCGCATGCTTAGGGAGATTCCCGCCGGCCGCAAGGTGAGCATGCAGATCAGCCGCGATGGGAACATGCAGACGGTGACCGTGGAGCTTGCCGACCGCCGCTTGATGGAACGCGAAGTCTGGGACAAGATAGGCAACGGCGGAGACGTGTTTGCGCAGGGAACGGGGAAAGGAATCTTGGCGGGCGGCGGCGATGAGGGGCTGCCCGGCGGCTTCCACATGCCGTTCTTCGGCAGCACGCTGAATGTGGGCGCCATGGTTGAGCCGCTGACCTCGCAGATGGCCGAGTACCTGGGCGTGCCGAGCGGCGTGATGGTGAAGCAGGTGGCGCACAAGAGCGAGGCAGCCACGGCCGGGCTGAAGGCGTTTGACGTCATCCTGAAAGTGGGTCCCGATGCGGTGACTACGCTGGCGGATTGGGACCGCTCGCTGCGCGCCAACCAGGGCAAGCCGGTGCAGGTGACAATTCTGCGCGACAAGAAGCAGCAGACGCTGACGTTACAGGTGGACTCGAAGCGAAAGCAGGGAGAACTCGATCTCCAGGATCTGCTTGGCGCGGACCGTTGCCCATTGGTCGCTGAGTTGTTGCCGGATGCGGAATTTGCACAGCAGTTTGCCGCGCAGAATGACGCTCAGGCGATGCGCGATCAGGCTGAGGCGATGCGCGAGCAGGCGGAGAAGCTGCGCGACAGCATCAAGTCACAGGACTTCAAGTTTGACCAGAAGCAGCTCGACGAAATGAAGCAGCAGATGGAAGAGTTCCGGAAGAACTTCAAGCCGGAAGACTTCAAGGACTTCAAGTTCGAAGATTTCAAAGTCGATCCGAAGCAGATGGAGGAACTCAAACGGCAGATGGACGAGTTCCGCAAGAACTTTAAGCCGGATGACTTCAAGTTCGATCGGAAGCAACTCGATGAGTTGAAGCGGCAGATGATGGAGGATATGAAGTCCGTTGAGCTCGGCAGCTCCGTCTAAGGACCCGCGATCTTCACATCGCATAGGGCGCCGCCGATTACCGGTTGGCGCCCTATAGCTCCCGTCGGCCTACCCATCGCAATTGCACAGGCTGTGCATAAAGTTCATTGACGGTTTTTCGTTGTTTGCAAATGCCAATGAGACGATTGCTACGCTAACAACAATGCCGTAAGCGACTGGAGCCCAAATTCCCATCCTCCAATCGTAAAATGACCAGTTTGACGCCCCGCCAAAGGCGCCCAGGGTGGTCGCCAAAACGCAAATCATCGCGCCTATTCTAGGCAGCACGCGCAACAGCAGAAACGTTCCCGCGACGAGCAGCAAAGCGTAGACAATGTAGCCCGGCCAGCCATATGCGAGAAACACGCGAGCCAGCTGGTTGCCCTCGCGCATGGTCTCCGGGCGATGCCAGAAGCTCGCCGGCTGACCGGCAAGCGTCACCGCATAGTCAAGGATCATGGTGCCAAGCATCGGCCAGCGGAGTGTGTTGATTGCCGCATCGGCATCTTCAACCGCTGGCAGCACTGACAGGGTCATGACCGTGCCGATGACAATGCCGTAGACAACGGCGCCTTCTACACCAAAATGCCAGCGAACCGCGAGCCAGCTCGACCCGGTGAAGTAATGGGCGAAAATAAGCGAAAAGGTCGTCACCAAAGCGATCTTTCTTGGAAGAAGGCTCACCATCAGAAATGCCGCCGCGCAATAGCACATCGTGCAGGCGAGATAGGCTTGCCATCCCAGGCCCAAAAAGAAATCGAACATTGGGTTGGTTTGGCTGTGGATGGATAAGCCGTCGAAACGAATCGCTGTCTCGGGATCATGCCAGAAGCTCGGCGGCTGTCCTGCAAGAGTATTGATCAGGCTGAAGATTATTGCGCCCACCATTACCCAGCGAAGGCGTTTCACGGTCGAGTCGTCGTTGAAGGTTAAAGAATGCATCAATCTCCTTTAGCACCTGTTATGAACCATAGGACAGTGGGACTAAACCGGACGAGAATGGGGACGCATTGCTCGTAGACCGGTTTCTCGACAGAAGTATACCAATCCCCCAGTGCATTGGCCTGGATTCCGTTTCTGCCCGCAACGGCGGAAGATCTGGGCACGTGGTGGGGAAAGGCTGAGTTATTATTGGGCATCGAGACGCCATGACCGACCGAGACGTAAAGACCGAAGTCAATCCCGTTTGGCCGGCTTTGCCGCAGGCTGCGTGGAGCGACACATGCGCCACACTCCAGCTCTGGATGCAGATTGTTGGAAAGATCCGGCTGGCGCTCACACCGGCGATTAACCACTCGTGGAACGTGACGCTCTACCCCACCGTTCGGGGCCTTACCACAATGCCGATGGCGCATGGCAGCCGCATCCTACAGATCGACTTCGATTTTATCGACCATTTGCTGCTGGTCGAGACCAGCGACGGCGGGCGCAGTGCGATTGCTCTGCGGCCGATGACGGTTGCGGAGTTTTACCGGCGAACGATGGAAGCGCTCGATAGTCTCGGCACTCCGGTGAAGATATGGACGACGCCCTGCGAAGTCGCGGAGCCCATCCCGTTTGAACGGGATAAGGCGCATTGCGCGTATGACGGGGAATTTGCGCAGCGGTTCTGGCATGTTCTGCTGCAAGCGGCCAGAGTTTTCACGATCTTTCGCGCGCGGTTCAGTGGAAAGGTGAGCCCAGTTCACCTGTTTTGGGGAGCGCTCGATCTGGCTTGCACGCGCTTTTCGGGGCGCACGGCGCCGGAGCATCCAAGCATGCCCGGGCTGCCGGATCGGGTGACGCGCGATGCCTATTCGCACGAGGTGAGCAGTTGCGGGTTCTGGCCTGGCGCGCCGGGGCCGCCGGGCGCACCGAGTATTGAGCCGTTTTTCTATAGCTATGCCTATCCTGAGCCGCCGGGCTATGCGCAGTATTCGATTGCACCCGCAGAAGCGTCATTCAACCCGGCGTTTGGCGAGTTCATCCTGCGCTATGAAGCGATGAGGCAGTCGGCCGATCCCGATGCCGCGCTGCTCCAGTTTCTGCAGAGTACGTATGAGGCCGCCGCGAATTGCGCGCGCTGGGACCGGGATGCGCTTGAGGTTGTATCGCAGCCGAACGGCTCGTGAGCCAAGCGCGGCCACCGGGGCTCGATTTGCCAGAAATGCAAGGACATTCCGCCGCTGCCAAGAGTCCTCCGAGACCCCTTACCTTCTTGCTTTTGTGCTCCGAGGGCCGGCAATTCTCTGCAAATCCACAAATGTTATATTCACATATAATAGGTTCATTATGTATACAGCAAACCTTCGCAAAGTCGGTGGATCGGTAATGCTAGCTGTCCCGCCGGCCATTCTAGAGCAGCTTGAGTTGAAGGCTGGCTCTACCGTGGGTCTTGCCGTGGATGGGGATCGCTTGATCCTTGAGCCGCAGAGGAAGCCGCGTTACACGCTGGACGAGTTGCTGGCGAAATGCGATTTTTCCAGTCCTGCCCCGGAAATGTCAGAGGAAGACAGGCTCTGGCTCAATTTGCCTCCGGTGGGGCGTGAGTTGTGAAGCGCGGAGAGATTTACCTGGTCTCGCTCGATCCAAGTTTCGGTCACGAGCAGCAGGGCACTCGGCCCGTTCTAATAGTCTCCCCAGACCGCTTCAATGCGCTTACCCACGCTCCCATCGTGGTGCCGATCACAACGGGTGGATCATTCGCGCGGATTGCCGGGTTTACCGTCTCGCTCGCCGGCGCGGGCACGCGGACCACTGGCGTGATCCGTTGCGACCAGCCACGCCCGGTAGACCTTGGAGCGCGTAAAGCCCGCAGGCTTGAGAGCGTTCCGGCCGTCATTCTCAATGAGGTGCTCGGCCTGCTCGTCCCGCTGTTCGAGTAAAGTTGGTGCCCCGCGCAAGATCAGCTTGTGCGATGACCATGCAGGATGGTTGTGGTCTCCCAGGTCTGATGGGCGATGTCCTTCGACAAGCTCAGGACAGGCTCTGGGGCACCCGGCGAATGGTACCGAGCTTGCGGCGTTAGAATCACGGGTGCTGGATTCCGCTTGAAGGTTGTGCTATGAAATCATTTTGGAGCCACAAGACACTCTCTATCTGCGCGGCGCTGATCTGCAGTGCAGCGCTGCTTTCGTACCTGACTTTCAAGATGACCAAGGAGCGGAGTCTTGTCGAGCACATGAAGACTGTCCGTGTTCAGGCCGAGCGGGGTGACACGGGTGCGGAAATGGAACTTGGTCATTTGTACTACCGCGGTCTGGGCGTGGCCGTGGACTATTCCCAAGCTGCAAGTTGGTTTCGAAAGGCAGCTGACAAGGGCGATGCCAAGGCGCAATACAGCCTCGGGTATCTATATTGGTTTGGGCAGGGAGTTCCGAAAGACCTTGCCGAAGCTGTTCAGTGGTACCGCAAAGCCGCAGACCAAGGCGATGCGAGGGCTGAATCCGCACTTGGTTCGTCGTATTACTACGGTCAAGGGGTGGAGCAGGATCGCGCGATCGCAGCTGGTTGGTACCGGAAGGCTTCCGATCGGGGCATTGCGGATGCTCAATACGACCTCGGTTACATGCTCTACTACGGACAAGGTGTCGCGCAGGACCGCGCCGAAGCCGACCGCTTGTTCCGTCAAGCCGCCGATCAGGGAAACGAAAACGCTCGGCGTACCTTGGGAGCCAGGCGAAGAGCCTTGAGTCCATTGGAAAAGACATTTCTCTTCGTAAATTTCTCAGGGGGCTTATTGCTCCTCACCGGCTCTCTTCCGCACAGACACCAGGCTCGAAATCGGGGACGCCAAGTACCAGCTCTGGCAGGCTCACTCATCTTGGCGTACGGTGGATTGGATCTTTTCAGGCATTTCAACAATACGATTGTGCCGTTTTCGTCCGCTGATACAGCGCTAGTTTTCACGAGAGACTTATTGGGCGGTGTGTGCCTGGCGATGTTGTTAGTCATTGTTCTGACTCGCGAAAGGGCAAGAACCATCCTGGTGATTTCCTGCGTGCTCCTCGTCGTCTTCAACCTCAGCGTGTTCGCAGCTTACGTTCTATTGCACCGCGCGCCGATTGCCCGCATTTTCATATCGGGCTTCATGTGGTTCATTGGAACGGCGACTACTTCGGCGATCCTTCTCTGGCTCAAGCGGCGGCGCAGCGGAGATAAGCTGAATGGCGCTAGCGACCTTACTCCGACCAAGATTACCGCAGGATGAGAATTCTGATGTCAATGTGCATCCGGCAAGCTTGCGCTAATTGTTGGTGTATACCGGGCCTATTCGGAAGCTATCTCTCGTCGCTATCCCTTGCGGCGGTAGAGGACTTGGAACTCGTAGCCGGGGTTGGCGGGGAAGAGGGTGGCTACGTGGCGGAGACGCTCGGCTAACGCTGGGGCGGCTAGCAAGGGGTACTCGCGCTCGCGCAGGTCGTGGTAGTCGAAGTCGACGGCCAATGACAGCATGTAGACGGCGAGCGAGTCGGAAAAGGACGACTCGAAGTAGCTGTTGCGGGAGCGCTCGTCGATGACGCCTTGGCCGTTGCCATTGCGAACGGCCGGATTCCTAAACTCTAATGCTCGGCGGCGGGTCTCCCAGGCGTCTTGACTCGTTTCTCCGCGGACCTGCGCTTCGGCTTGCGACCAGGCCAGAGACGAAAAACTTTCCGGGACCCCGGCGGCCTCGACAAAGTTGTGTGCCACGTTGATGAAGAACTCGAAGGCCAGGCCGAAGCGGTCCTCGACCAGGCGGGTGGAGAGAAACACGGCTTCGGTGTCGCCGAAGTTTGCGTTGCGATGGCAGATGGCGCGGTCGCCGAGATCGACGGAGTAGCCGGGGGCGATGAGGACCTCGCCCGTGTCGGCGATGGCCAGCGGCACAAAATAATATGTGCGGTGGATAAGCGCCGCAGAGAGGCTGGCGGGGACGGCTCCGACAAGGCGCTCGATGTCGGAATCGGAGACGCGGGTCTCGCCCCATGCGGCGTAGTGGATTCCGTTGGCGGCTTCGAGGACGGGAACGTGCGAGGCTACCTTCTCGGCGGGCCAAAGATCGATTTGTGCGGGCGCGGCCATCAAGTTGTTATTCTAGTCGAACGAGGGCTGGAGATGACTGAAACCGTCGAGATGCATGGCCGGCGCGGGGCAACCGTGCTTGGATTTCCGCTGCAGGGCTTTGGGCTTTTTACCAGCTTGCTGCTGGCTTTTGCATCGGCCTTCTTCACATTCTTTGCGTCGACGTGCATTGCGATTTTCTCTCTGCTGGCCTGGAATTTGATTGGGCAGCACA
>CAZSVJ010000157.1:0-8327 GCA_964610185.1 uncultured Occallatibacter sp.
GATGGTGGCGCGGAAGAAATACATTTATCTTTGCACCAACGCGCTGGAACTGAAGCGGCGGCTGCCGGAGTTTACGCCCTCGAAGTATCTGACCTTCTCAGTCCACCTCGATGGAATGCGCGAGCACCATGACTTTTCGGTCTGCCGCGAAGGTGGCTACGATATCGCCGTCGAAGGCATTAAAGAGGCTGTGAAGCGTGGTTTTCGCGTGACTACGAATGCAACCTTCTTTGACGGGACCGACCCCAACGGCGTGCGTGGATTCTTTGACGAAGTGATGGATATGGGCGTGGAGGGAATCGTGCTCTCGCCCGGTTATAGCTACGACAAGGCTCCGGATCAGAATCGATTCATGGGCCGGGCGCGCGTGCGGCGCTTGTTCCGGGCGATTTTGTCCAACCGCAAGCCGACCTGGAAGTTCAACATGTCTCCGCTGTTTCTGGAGTTCCTGATGGGCGACCGTAAGTATGAGTGCACGCCCTGGGGCTCGCCGGCCTATAACATCTTTGGCTGGCAGCGGCCTTGCTACCTGTTACAAGATGGCTATACGGAAACCTACAAGGAACTTATCGAGACCACTAAGTGGGAAGAGTACGGCGTGGCCAGCGGCAACCCCAAGTGCGCTAACTGCATGGTAAGTTGCGGGTACGAGCCTACCGCGGTGATTGAAGGCTTCACTACGCTGAAAGGCTTCTGGGGCATGGTGAAGGGGAACTTCAGCATGTACAAGGATTCACATGCGCTGAAGCTGCTCGATGAGTCCGCGCCGCACGGGCCCGCAAAATTGGTTAAGATCGCTGAAGCAGTACCTACATTCGAGGAGACCAACGCATGACTGCTGAAGTGATGAAATACACGCTACAGCAGGTGGAAGAGCTGGAGTTGGCTCCGGGCGCGGAACACGCGAAGCTAGAGGGCTGGGTTCCCGATTTGGCTGGCGAGGAAGAACTGCGCCAGGCTTTGGAGAAGGCCTTCGACTATCGCGGCGATGTAACTCTAACTCTCAAGTCCGGCGAGCGCATTGAAGCCTATATCTTCAATCGGGACAGTGGGGCAACGCTAAGTGAATCCTATGTTCAATACTTCACGCCGGCGGCGCCGGAAAAGCGCAAAGTGAGTTATGCCGAAATTGCGCGCCTTGAGTTTAGCGGCAAAGATCGCGCCGAGGGCAAGCACTGGGAAGACTGGGTGAAGAAGTACAACGAGAAGAAGGCCGCCGGCGAGAAGAACATCGCGCTGGTTCCGGATGCATTGGAATAGAGAAGTTAGGTCCGGCGACATATGCAAGTCCCTGGACTTTCACTCTTTCTTAACTACCTTAAGTGCGCTAGTTGACTCTTACGTAGTGCCGGTGAACTGCGGATTTTACGTTTGCCACTTGCACAGAACCCTTCTTGAATGGCTCGGTTGGGCAGATCGCGAAATCTGCAAATAGATAAACAGCAGACGCCGGCGACGCGTAATTCTTCCTTTCACTCGGCTTTACTCCGGCAATGAGCCAGTCGATGACCGTATCCCAAGAGGAGTTGTCAGACTCGTATTCATGATGTGTTCCTATCTGCCATATCCGTAGCTGACCATCTCCACCATAAAAGTTCGCCCGACCATGAAAAGAAATACGACCATCGGCTGCATGCAAATTACAGCTCGTGGCAAAGAGAAGGAAATGCAAAACAAGAAGGCGCACACAATCCTCCAATTCAAATCGATTCACCCCAGCAACTCAGCCTTCATCCCTTGCTTGGCAATCGCCGCAACCGCCTTCTTATCAAACGAAACAAACGTCTCCCCGCCCAGCCAGCGCCCCTCGTAAGCAATCACGCCATCGGCGAAATCCGCGCCGGAGTCGAGCGTTGTCAATCCGGCATTGACCGCGGCCGAGTCGAGCACAACCTTCCTCGTATCGAGCAGTCCGCGAATCGTTGCCGCAATCGCGGAACGCGGAACGCCATAACGGCTGCGCAGAACCCACGCCATCTCACAGATGGCGTGGTTGGTCACCACCACACCCTCCGACTTCTCCATGGTGTCGAGCGCGAGCTTGTATTGCTCCGGATCGTCGCCCAGCACGAAGCGCAACAGAACATTGGTGTCCGCGATCATCTTCATCGCTGAACGCCTGTCAGGAACTCTTCAACGACAGCTTCGCCGATGGCCTCGTCCATCTCTTCAATGGTCAGCCTTGCGCCGTTGGTCTTGCCCTTCAGGCATCCTGCGAGATCGCTGATGCTGCTCCTTTTGCGCATTGCCCGGCCCCGGAACTCGCCGCCCGGTAACAGCTCGATCTCCAGTTTCTCCCCAGGTCTGATCCCAATGTGCCGGAAGATTTCCTTGCGGAGAGTCACCTGTCCCCGCGACGTTGTACTCACGATAGCCATCGGATCACCCCTTCTTCCTTATTGTAATGCATCTTTGCATTGTCTGATGAGTTTTGCCCGCTATTTGATTGCGAATCGGGCGACGCCGTACAGCAATTTAAGATGGCGTAAGAGATTCTAGGCTGTGAAGATTTTTCTTACAGGCGCGACGGGGTTTGTGGGCCATCATGTGGCGCGCGCGCTTGCCGCCGAGGGCGCCGAGTTGCGGATGCTGGTCCGTAAAAAGAGCAATCTTGCCAACCTTGAGGGCATTGCAGGCGAAACGCATGTGGGCGACTTGAGCGAGCCTGAATCGCTTCGATCAGGTCTTGCTAGTTGCGATGCAGTTATTCATGTAGCCGCTGACTACCGCTTGTGGATTCCCAATCCCGAGGCAATGTACAAGGCAAACGTTGAAGGGACGCGCGAATTGTTGCGCATGGCGCGAGAGGCGCAGGTTCCGCGATTTGTTTACACATCAAGCGTGGCCACGATGCACTTTCGCACCGACGGCTTGGTCATCAACGAGGACACGCCGGTTTCGTTAAAAGACATGGTCGGTCACTATAAGCGATCGAAGTTTCTGGCCGAGCGTGAAGCTATTGCAGCGGCTGAGGGTGGGCAGCGGGTGATCATTCTCAATCCCACCACGCCGATTGGACCCAATGACACCAAGCCCACGCCGACAGGGCGAATCTTCGTGGACTTTCTCAACGGCAAGTTTCCCGCCTACATGGACACCGGCCTAAACCTGGTGGACGTGGCCGAAGTTGCCCGCACTCACGTTGCAGCGCTTACAGTTGGGCAGCCTGGAAAGCGATACATTCTTGGGGGCGAGAATCTGACGCTGAAGCAGATATTGGACAAGATGTCGGCGATCACCGGCATTCCCTCGCCTACGGTGAAAATTCCTTTTGCGGTAGCCGCGATCTATGCGTTCTTCGAGGAGTGGATTACGGGGCGTATTCGCGACCGCGAGCCGAGGGCTACGCTTGAGGAGGTGCGCATGGGGCGGAAAAAGATGTATGCCTCGAGCGCTCATGCGCAGCAGGAGCTGGGATTTCGTATCGTCCCGGTGTATCCGGCGATGCGCGCCGCGATTGAGTGGTTCCGGGCGCACGGCTACGCGCCTCAAGGACGCGCATGACGCGTGTCGCGATCATTGCCGCCATGCCCGGCGAGCTGAAGCCGCTGGTGCGCGGCTGGGAGCATCAACGACGTAATGGCGTTCATATCTGGCGCTGGAAATTCGATCAAGGCGAGTGGGTAGCGGCGTGCGCCGGGGCCGGCGTGGATGCAGCGACGCGGGCTTTTGCCGAAGCTGAACGGGATGAGGCCGTCTCTTCTGTCGTTTCCGTAGGATGGGCCGGGGCCTTGAGTGAAGAGCTTGAGGCGGGGCGGAGCTATTGGGTTTCCGGGGTCGTCGATTCGCGGACCGGGGAGCGGTTTCAGGCTGAGGGATTGGAGGTCGCGGAGACAGCTGAAGATTTGCCATCCCACCCTAGCGACAAAAATTCGCCGCGGCGGATCACGAGGGTGGAGCACCCACATTTGCTGGTGACCAGCCCAAAGGTCGCAGATGAGGTGGAGAAGCGGCGTCTGGCGGACACTTACCGGGCTGAGTTTGTGGATATGGAGGCTGCTGGGATCGCGCAGTTGGCGGCGATGCGCGGCATACCCTTTTATTGCCTCAAGGGGGTCAGCGACGGCTTGACGGATCAATTGCCTGATTTCAATCGGTTTATTTCGGAAGGTGGGCAATTCAAACTGCCGATGTTTATCCTTTTTATCTTAATTCGGCCTTGGTACTGGTCCGGTCTCATGCGGATGGGCGAGAATAGCAAGAAGGCTGCAATCGGCATCCGGGAATCTGTACTCGACTTTCTCGATGAAAGGGCATACATCAGAGATCGCAATGGCTACCCAAACTTCAAACCTTGAAAGCCAGTTCGCTGGGAAGATTCCCGCGACCATGCGGGCCGTGGTTTATCGCGGCGTGAACGATATGCGCGTGGAGACGGTGCCTGTGCCGGAAATCGGGCCGGGGGAGTTGCTGATCAAAGTGGCAACCTGCGGCATCTGCGGGACCGATTTGAAAAAGATCCACACCGGGTCGCATTCGGCGCCGCGCATCTTCGGCCACGAGATGTCGGGAACCATCGTCAAAGTGGGCGAGGACGTGACGCGCTTTGCGCTGGGTGAGCGTGTGGTGGTTCATCATCACGTTCCTTGCGGGGATTGCTACAACTGCCGCAAGGGGACGCCGACCCAGTGCGAGCTCTACAAAAAAGTTGGAGTTACCGCGGGATTCGAGCCGTCAGGCGGCGGCTTTGCGGAGTATATTCGCGTGATGGATTGGATCGCTGCCAGTCGTGGCGTGGTGCGGATTCCGGATGGCGTTCCGTTTGAACAGGCGGCGTTCGTAGAGCCGGTGAATACGGTGCTGAAGGGCGTAAAGCTGCTGAATCTTCAATCCGACGACACGGTGCTGGTCATTGGCCAGGGACCGATCGGGCTGATGCATGCGGCACTTGCGAAGCGCACCGGAGCAAGAGTGCTCACGTCGGATCTTTATCCTGAGCGTCACGCGATCGCCGCCAAATTTGGGCTCAAGGATCCGATCGATGCGGGAAGCGAGAATGTGGTTGAGCGAGCTTTTGCCCTGACCGAAGGGCGCGGCGCGGACGCCGTGATTCTGGCCGTTGGAGGCAATGCGCTGATCAAGACAGCGATGGACGCGGCGCGCCCCGGCGGCAAGGTGATGCTCTTTGCCCAGACGCAGCACGGTGAAGCGGTTATCGACCCTGGTGCAGTGTGCATGGACGAAAAGACTCTTATGGGGTCATACTCATCCTCGTTTGAGATTCTGGATGAGGTAACCGATCTGGTGTTTGGCGGCTACAAAAATGGATTCAATTTGACGCAATTGATTTCGCACCGCTTTCCGCTGGAACTGGCCGTGGAAGCGATCGAAATCGCTTCGCACCCCAAGGGCGACTCAATGAAGATTATGCTTGAACCTGTGCCTGGAGCGGGAGCCAGTTAAGGGGAACTTGATGGCGACAACGATGAAGGCCGCAATCCTCCACGGCCGCGAAGATATTCGCATCGAGAGGGTGCCGATCCCCAACGCCGCGCCCGGCGAACTGATTGTGCGCGTGGGCGCGGCGCTCACCTGTGGCACCGACCTGAAGGTTTTTCGGCGCGGCTACCATGCGCGAATGATTGTTCCTCCGGCGCTGTTTGGCCACGAGCAGGCAGGGACGGTCGTGGAAGCTGGCGACGGAGTGACCGGCTTTGCAGCGGGCGACCGCGTTGTAGCCCTGAATTCCGCGCCTTGCGGACATTGTTTTTTCTGTGAGCGCGGCCAGGAGAATCTTTGCGACGACCTGCTTTTCAACAACGGCGCATACGCTGAGTTCATCCGCATTCCTGCGCGGATCGTTGCCAAGAATACCCTCCACATTCCCGATCACGTGCCCCTAGAGCACGCCGCGTTGACCGAGCCGCTGGCGTGCGCGGTGCATGGATTCGAGGATTCGCGCCCGCGCGCCGGAGATACGTTGGCGGTTATAGGCGGCGGTCCGCTGGGACTGATGATTCTGCACGTGGCGGTGCTGGCCGGTTACGAAGCGATCGCGATCGTGAAGCACGACGGCCAGATGGAAGCAGCGCGCCAACTGGGCGCGGCGCACGTGGTGCAGACAACCAACATTCGCAAAGCTATCCGCGAGACACGCGCGCTGACACCCAAGAGCAGGGGCGTGGATATTGCGATCGAGGCCGTCGGTGTACCCGATGCGTGGCACGAAGCGGTGGAACTTGTGCGCAAGGGCGGCACGGTGAATTTCTTTGGCGGACCGGCGGTTGGGACGCAAGTAACGCTGGATACGAATCGGATTCACTATAGCGATATTACGCTGCGCGCCACCTTTCATCACACGCCGGCCCTTTGCCGCAAGGCGCTCGATCTGATTGCCGGAGGACGGTTCCAGGCGCAGGCCTTCATTACCGGCCACGCTCACCTATACGAACTCAACCGCGTCTTTGAGAAGCTGATGAAGCGCAGCAGCGAGATCAAGACCGCGATAGTGCCCTGAGACAAAGCGATGACCGTGCTTCCGGAAAGAGAAACAGAAGAGCCAAAGCTGGAGCAAGCGCCAACATTAGAGCAGGCCTTGGAGTCTGCGCCGCGCTCGAAGGAAGAGCTCATCGAGAGCGGTTGGGCCGCGCTCCCTGCCAGCTATCGCATTCCTGACGTTGCGCCAACGCTGGACGAGGCGCGCGCCTATTGCAAGCAACTGGCTGAGTCGCATTATGAGAACTTCCATGTGGTGTCGTGGTTTTTGCCCAAAGAACTGCGGCCGCATTTTCATGCGGTCTACGCCTATTGCCGCATCTCCGACGATCTCGGCGACGAGGTGGGCGACCCGGCGGTGGCGTTGGCGATGCTTGACCTTTGGGAGCAGGAGCTCAACGCCTGCTACAAGGGCATGTCGCGCCATCCGGTTTTTATAGCGTTGGGCGAGACGATCAGCCAGTGCGGGATTCCCAAGGAACCTTTTGCGGACCTGTTGACGGCTTTTCGCCGGGACCAGACGGTTGCGCGCTACGCCACCATGGAGGACCTGCTGGATTATTGCCGCTATTCGGCCAATCCGGTGGGACGCCTTGTGCTTTGTGTCTGCGGAGAGGCGGATGAGGCGCTGTTCCGATTCTCGGATGCAACTTGCACGGCGCTCCAGCTTGCGAATTTTTGGCAAGATGTACGCCAGGATTACGCGCGCGGGCGCGTCTATCTGCCACAGAAAGACATGGAATTTTTTAACGTGAGCGATCGGACACTGGCGGAGGGAATTGCCACGCCCGCATTTCGAGGACTGATGCGTTGCGAGGTTGATTACGCGCGCGGGCTTCTTGAAGATGGGCTTCCGTTGATCGGGTTGGTGAGCCGCGACCTTGCGCTCGATCTGGATCTGTTCAGCCGAGGCGGCCTGGAGATATTGCGGGCAATCGAACGTCGGGACTATGACGTTCTCAGCGCGCGGCCGGCAATATCGAAGAGTACAAAAATGACTCTGGGCTTAAGGGCGGTGATGGGCAAGCTGCTGCCCTTTCTGAGTCTAACCGGGGGCGGAAGGCGCGCAAAGAAGGCGGCTTGACGCACGAACCCAAACCGGACCCCATCGCGTCAAATCCGGCCGCGTCGCATGCGGTCACGTTGGACGCGGCTTATGCATCGTGCCGCGCGATTGCCAAACGCGAAGCGAAGAACTTTTACTACGCCTTTGTTGCTCTGCCCGTGCCGCGGAGAAATGCGATTTGCGCAATCTATGCATTTATGCGGCAGGCCGACGATCTGGCCGACGACGAGAGCCTGTCGCGCGACGAGCGGCGCGTGCGCCTCGATGCGTGGCTGGCGGATTGGCGCAGGGTTCGCGGAGGCGAAGATACCGAAGAGCCGGTATTTGTTGCCGTGCGCGATGCAACGGAGCGATTCGGAATTCCACTCACCCTGCTGGATGAACTAATCAACGGCGTAACAATGGATGTTCAGCACGCCGCCTCAGATTCTCCCGATGCGCCCGACACCTACGCTACCTTCGACGATCTTTATCGCTATTGCTATCTCGTGGCATCGGTGGTTGGCCTGGTATGCATTCGCATCTTCGGCTATCAGGACCAGCGGGCGGAGAAGCTGGCTGAAAAGACGGGAATTGCATTTCAGCTTACGAATATTTTGCGCGATGTGGCCGAGGACGCTTCGCGCAACCGCGTCTATATTCCCTTGGAAGATCTTGCGAGGCACGGTGTTTCACTGGACGCCTTACTGCATCGAACGCCGCACGCGCCGCCAACTGCAAACGAGCGCGCTTTGATTGCGGAGATTGCGGGGCGTGCGCAGAAGTTCTACGAGTCGGCGCAGTTGTTGCTGCCGCTTATCGATCGCGAGAGCCGCCCCGCGCTGTG
>CAZSVJ010000158.1:0-8263 GCA_964610185.1 uncultured Occallatibacter sp.
GGCGACCGCAAGGGCCAGCACAGCATTCGCATCAACGACCAGTTCCGGCTTTGCTTCAGATGGAGGGAAGGGGACGCTTACGAAGTTGAGATTGTCGATTACCACTAGGAGACGCCATGAAGAAGATTCCTTTCGCATACTCAATCCATCCCGGCGACATACTCAAGACTGAGTTCATGGAGCCGCTTGGGCTTTCTAGCTACCGGCTGGCCAAGGATCTTCACGTCTCCGCGCCGCGAGTAAACGATCTGGTGCGCGGCAAGCGGGCGATTACGGCGGACACGGCCATGCGCCTTGGCGCGTATTTTGGCACCTCGCCGCAGCTTTGGCTCGGGTTGCAGATGGATCACGATATTTGGGTTGCGGCGAAGAACAAATCGCTGGCCAAGGTCAAGCCGAGGGCGCAGGCGGCTTAGCGTCCTTGTACGTTGGGAGCGCGGGCTTGGTGAATCGGATCTTATCCGGTCCGACGGCGCCGCCGGTCATCAACATGCTCATGGCCTGCTCCATGTTCATGTCGGTTTCGGTGACCCGGTCGATGGGAAGGATTTGCAAGAAGGCAGATGTCGGATTGATGGAATTGGGCAGCAGAACCGCTGCCAGCAGTTCGCCGGTTGTTTCATCGGTCAGCGTACGGGTAAGGAACCCGATGCTCTTCTGGCCGGGGATGGGGAAATCGACTAACACCACGCGCTGGCTGGACTCATTCTTGACCATCATGCTGTCGAGGAGCTGGCGCACGGACGTGTAGACCTTGGCAACAAAAGGCAGCCGGTCGAGCGCGGACTCAAATAGCTTGAATGCCTGGCGGCCAACCACAAGCGATGTGATTCGGCCAACCACATAGAGCACAACCAGGGTAAGCACGACAGCCATTACTGACTGCAACGCCGGCTGCGTAAACCAATCGCCGGGGAAGATGGCGGCCAGCAATTGGACGAACGGCAAGCCCGCCCTGGCAAGAATTCCAAGAATGAAGCTGAAGATCAGGTAAGTAACAAAGAGCGGCCCGATGGTGATGATGCCGGCCAGGATGTTCCGTTGCAGGCTGCGCAGCGATCGGGCAAGAACTGGATTCAAGCGGTTCTCCTAAGCTTCGAGGATACGCGACAGCGGGAGGTGCGCGGGGGTTTAGAAGGTGGTTCACCACCCCGGCCGATGTCTCTTAAGATGCGTAAATGCCTTATATAGTGGATGGAGAAGGCAGGCATGAACGATTTCGAGGATTCTGGTCTCAGAGGGCCGAAGGAGTTTGGCCGGCGGGCAGGAGCTACCGGCGAGCTGCAACCGCGCGCCGTCGGGTCACCGCTGCCGGTCGGAGCCGGAAGCCCAGCCTCGCTCAACGGGGCTCAGGGAGATTCGCAGCAGCCGGCAGCGGCGCCACCGTCGCCAGGGCGTGCGTTGGCCAATCCGACCCCGTCCGCCTCTTCGGGGGAAGCTCCGCTCAGCCTACAGTGGGTCGCCAATGCTCTTCGCGCGGTCGGGCCATTTGTTCAGAAGATTCTGCCGCTGCTGGATGGAAACATCGCGACAGCAGTCTCAAATGTTCTGACCCAGCACCCTCAGCCGCATCCGCCGCCGCCGGTAAATATCGAGCCTCTCGAGGATAGTCTGGCCGAGTTGCAGACCCAGCATCGCGACCTGCGCAATCAGATTGTGGAGCAGAACACATCGCTGAAGCGGGTCGAAGACCAGTTGGAGATGGTCCGCGAGGCCACCGACCGCAATACGCTGGAGCAGCAGGAACTGCTCGAAGATCTGAAGTCCGTGGGCACCAAGATAACGACGTTCGCGTTCTTCGCCCTGGCCCTCCTGGCAATTTCGATTCTGGTAAACGTAATCCTTTATCTTCACATCCGGCGGGTTCTGCCCTAGGAGCCTGCCTTCCTCGCATTCCAGGCGATCGACGCCGATTATTTGATTCGCCGAAAATTCGCTTTCTATCCCAAAACAGGAAGCTTTTCCACAGAGGAATTAATATTTGCGTCATCAATAGATAGTTCCATTACATAAATACGAAGTGGCCGATCCTGCTCTCTTTTTGCTGACTTCGTGATTTGAATCATTGCCAGTCGTCATTTCAAGGGACTAGTATTCGCGATAGTTCAACCGGGCCTGCCCGCAATGGTCCGGCACCTCGCCAACTATGCTGTTGTTTCCTTTCTCCATAAGAGTCACCAACGAGCGGCGCTTACCGGCGCACGCAATCGGAGTGTCACGTCATGGCATGGTACGCCTACTGCATCGGTGAAAAGCAAGCTTTCCCAGAACTGGCACGTCATCGCAAACCTGTTCCGATGGAATCCGTCCTCGGAGTGAGCGGCAATCAGGTTTTTCTTTACCCCGCCAGCGATCTGGCCGTCATCGTAAGTGAACACAACCCCGCGGAGACCCTGAACCAAAGATCGGGCGTGGACCACGCGCGGGTCATCGCAGACTGCTTCCAGCACTCGACTGTGTTGCCCTTCCGTTTTGGGACGGTCTTCAACGACGACGACGCCCTGCGCAAGTCCATTCGCTCGAATCAACGGCAGTTTCTCGGCAACATAGACAAGTTGCGCGGCAAAACCGAGATGCACCTGAAGATCTTCGTGGACGACTGTTGCGGCAAGGAGCTCGACAAGCATCAGCCGGCAGAGGGCGTGGGCCGGGAGTATTTGAGCAATCTGCGCGAGAACGCGGCGCGCACGCGAGAACGGCAGACGCGGGCTCGGGCGGTGAGCTTCCAGATGCACCGCCTGTTTATGCCGTTGGATGAGGAAGTGAGCTGCCGGCTGACCGAAAGCGGCAAGATGGTGCTGGACGTTGCCCACTTGATCGACCGCAAGTGCGTGGAGCGCTATCAGAACAAGTTTTCCACCACAAGCGCCATGATGCGCGAGTGCCAGATGCAGGTCTCCGGCCCTTGGCCACCCTACCACTTCGTCCACCGTTTGACCCGCAACGGCCATGCGCAGGCTGCGGCGGCAGGTGCTGCGCAGGTGGCAGTGCCGGTCGGGCCACAGGTCATTCCTATCCCGGAAGCGGTTCCCGCGCTGGCATAAATCCTGAGAGGTAATCACAGAGAGCCCCGGCATCCACGCCGGGGCTTTTGTTTTGCAAAGAATTTGCTTGCGCTCTCACACGACCTGTGAGATAACTACGTCATGCGTAGTACGCGACACGTAGTTCTGGCCGACCAAGACCCGGGAATGGGTCACTATTCCGACCCTCCGTTGCTGGTGCTGGCCAGCCTGGCAAGCGGTCCCAAGCACGGACACGCCATGATTGAAGATATTGCCAGCCTTTGCGGAACGCGCCTGGGTCCGGGAACGCTCTACGGCGCCATCGCCCGGCTGGAGCAAGTGGGCTGGATCGAGCCGCTTGAACCCGAGGAGCGGCGACGTCCCTATCGCATTACCGCTGAAGGCATGCGCGTGCTGCGCGCGAAGATGGCTACACTACAACAGTTCGTCAATGCCGGAGCGGAGAGGCTGGAGCCGCTATGAATTTGCGCATTGCACAACTGCTCACGCGCCTCTATCCACGCGCCTGGAGAGAGCGGTACGGCCCGGAGTTTGAGGCGCTTTTGCTCGATGACATCGGCGGTGTTCGCGCCGGGACAAACGTAATTTGGTCCGCTGTATGCGAGCGCATTTCCCCAACTCAAGGAGGCAAGATGGATCAACCTGCTTATTCTTTTCGCGCGATGCTGAAGCATCCAAGCGCCTTTATACCTGTAGCCATGTCGCTCACCGCCCTGGCGCTGGTGCTCGGTCGCGTTGCCTTGGTCGGCACAGGCCCCGAGGTCGTTGTCAACGGGAGGCCCGATGAAGGCGCGGTCGCTCACCTCTGGCAACTGCTTATGGCCGGCCAGTTGCCGGTGCTGGCGTTCTTCGCAATCAAATGGCTGCCGCGAGCGCCAAGGCAAACGCTCGGCATCCTGGCAGTGCAAGCCGGAGCAGTGCTGGCCTCCATCGCTCCGGTCTTTTTCCTCAACTTGTAGGGGGTCGAAGGCAACTAAGGCGCGCTGGTCGACTTGCGGCGCGTAAGCACGAAGGACTTCTTCTTGCGTGTGGCGTTGGAGGCGTGGTCGATCTGCTTCCAGAAGCCAACAAAGTAATCGATAGCGGAGATGGTCGACACCAGCACCGTGAAATACATGGCCGCGATAGCGATCCACTTGACCGGAAAGATAAGGACGCCGGCCTGCCACTGAACCCAGTGGTGGGCCAGAATGGCTGCCACGATGGACACGATCTGGACGACTGTCTTCAGTTTGCCGAGGTCGCTGGCCTGAATGGTGAAACCTTCGGACGAGGCAATGGAGCGCAGGCCTGAGATGAGAAATTCGCGGCCGATGATGACCACCACGATCCACACCTTGACCACCTGCGGGTTGTAGGCCACCAGGGCGATGAGCGCGCCTGTGACCATGATCTTGTCGGCGATG
This sequence comes from uncultured Occallatibacter sp., assembly GCA_964610185.1. Taxonomy (GTDB): domain Bacteria; phylum Acidobacteriota; class Terriglobia; order Terriglobales; family Acidobacteriaceae; genus Telmatobacter. Next base: position 4,433 of record CAZSVJ010000158.1, read on the forward strand.
GGATCGAGCAACATGCCGATGGTAGTGATCTGTTTGCGCCTGCGGGCGAGGTAGCCGTCAAGGCCATCGGTAATCGATGCCAGCACAAACAGGACCGATGCGGCAATCTCTTGTTCGCCGTTGGCGCCGAGCCAGGTAAAGTGCGGCGAAAGAATCCAGAGCAGGAGGGGGATCATAACGATCCGGCTCATCGTGATGGAGTTGGGCAGGTTCATGCAGTTTGCGTGGAACCGGGAGAGGCGCCTTGGCTAGCTTCATTATTGCACTGCCGGTGCGAAACGGAGTCCTGATGGCATTTTGAAGGGCCATCTATTCCTTTGGCGGGATGATTTACCATTCGTAGCGATGCTTCTGATCGACACCCAACTGACTGCCAGAGAGGTGCTGCGGGCATTTCATCGCGATGAGCCTTACCTGTTCCTCGGGGCCGCGTTTTCTACCGTGGCTGCGATTACAGCAGGATTCCTGATCCTCCGGCGCAGGTTCGATGCCCTGCTGGCGTGGATGGCGATCTTCGCGCATCTTTACGGGCAGAGATTGTGGCTCGATTCGCACCTGCTCCGCATGAGCATCCCGGACACTGTGTTCTTGGCGAAGCTCCGCCTTGCGACCGACTTTCTGATACCCATTCCGGGCTTCATCTTCTTTCAGGTTGTGGGGTTCATTCCCAAACGAGGGAAGGCGTTTGCAGCTTTTCTCTGCTCGCTGTTCGGCATTCTTGTGGTGGCCACGTTTGTGGTGGGACCTTTGCCGGTGTTTCACAAAGTCAACGATGTTCTTGTCGTGATCGCACTGCCGTTGATCGTATTCCAGTCGCTGCGCATCGCCAAGGCGGGTCGGGACTTGGTCGTTCTTCGCCGTGGGCTGCTGGTGTTTGTAGCGCTGGCCTTGTGGGACAACACGCTGGGCGATCGTTGGGATCTACCCAGCGTCGAGCCATATGGGTTTGCTGTTCTGCTCGGGTGCCTGGGATATGTTGCAGCGCGCCGCACTCTCGAACGGGATGTGGAACTGGGGGAGATTCACAGCGAGCTTGAACTGGCCCGGCGCATTCAGCTCTCCATCTTGCCAGGGGCATATCCTGGGTCAGCAAATTTCAGCGTGGCGGCGCGGTATGTGCCGATGACCTCGGTGGCGGGCGACTTGTACGACTTTCTTTTGACCGGCGACCGGCAGGCAGGACTTTTTATTGCCGATGTTTCCGGGCACGGAATTCCGGCGGCGTTGATCGCATCGATGGTGAAGATGGCCGCAGTTTCGCAGCGCGAGCACGCGGCGCAGCCGGCGCGGCTGCTGGCGGGAATGAATTCAGCGCTGTGCGGCAACACCCAGGGGCAGTTTGTGACCGCCGCATATGTGCATCTAGACGCCGTTGCGCGCGAGCTGCGCTATGCGGCTGCAGGGCATCCGGCGATGCTGTTGCTGCGCGACGGGACGGTGACGGAGATCGTGGAGAATGGGCTGCTGCTGGCAGCCGCCGCGGGTGCAACCTATTCCGACAAGGCGCTGCCGCTCGAAGCGGGAGATCGGCTGCTGCTTTATACCGATGGGCTGGTGGAGGCACGCAACGAGCAGGGAGAGCTTTTTGGCGAAGAGCGGCTTAGCGCAGCGCTAAGCGGGACCGCCGGACTAACCTCGGATGCGGCGGCCGACCGCATGATCGCGGCCGCGCAGAGTTGGGCGAAGCTGCAGGACGACGACCTGACCGTGCTGGTTTGCGACTACCGACGGACGGCATGAGGTAAAAAGTTTACCCGGCAATCTACTTCTTCGGCTTCGAGACACTCAGCGGAAAGGCAGTAGCGAGATACCTGCCTTGATCGGCGTCGATCTGTTGCAGGTCCAATAACTGCACGCTTCCCGACAAGATAAATCGCGTGCGATAGAAGTAGGTCTTCCCTGCCTCCGCACTGAGATGCGCCAGTTCCAAGCCACCCCCGTAAAACGAGGACTGCAATAGCGCGCACACATGATGCTCTCCGGGATCGACGGAAACAAAAAAGAACGAGTCGCCATGATCGGCGCCAACCCAGGTTCCGTCAACGGCGAACTTCGTCGTGGGATACGCGGGCGACGAAGATCCGCCAGACTCGTGAACAAAGTAAATCAGGGCCTTTCCGGGGCCAGGCTGCGTCATGGCTTGCGGGGTGTCGTACAGTTTCACATTGAAGTTAACATTCATTTTGCCACACGCCGCTCTTGGCGAGGCGGACGGGCTCTGGGCAAACGCGGATGCAGCGAAGAACATTGCGATGAGAGCGGCCTTCATGACTTTCCACCGGAGGGACGACTCATCTGTCGAGCGTCCAGTTACTTTCTTTGTTGCGAAATGCTCATCGCGTAGGAGGCAATCAGCGGCTTGGCCTGTTCGCTGTCAAGCGGCTCTAGATCGACGGCGAGTGCGACCGACGTCGATGCGGCTCGCGCTCCGGACGATTCGCATCCATGCGTGCCTTACGGAAAGATAGGCGCCGTCGGCGAGGCGGGCGTTGTTGGCAGTTGCGAGTGCTTATTCACTTCATGAATGCCGATCACAGCCATAGCGACGGTTCCACCAATGCCGATTCCAAAGATGGTCCAGAAAGCCGCATGCGAGATGCCGGTGTTGAGTTGGACGACATCGCTATAGAACACCGCTGTGACTTCAGGATCGTTGTGCAGTTGCAGGCTGAAGGATTGGTCGTCGATGCTGACAATTCTGCCCCCAAATGCGACTCCGTCCTGTAGCTGAACGGCTGCGAAGTTACCCAGGCCGGCCTTGAGGATGCGCGCATGGACAGTCTCGGGAGTTAGCTGTTTGGGCGAGGCTATGGCCGCGGACGGCGCCAAGAAAGCGCAGACCAACACCATGCAGGTAACTCTTAAACGGGTGCGACTCAGTTGACTCATCTCGTTCCTCCATCGGACTGATGCTTCCGTCCATTAGAGGGCTGGTGGATGGGTCTGGTTATCTTCGCTTCCGATAAAAAATGCAGGATGAGCCTGGATCAATCCATTCCCGGTATTTACTCAGTTCGGCGCGGCAGGCCCCTCATGCGTAGATGCCGCGCTGGCGGATGGTGAGGGCTACGCGATCGATGGCGAGCATGTACGCGGCAATGCGGTTGTTTACATTGTGAGCCTCGGAGTAGCGCACTACATCGTCGAAGCTGTCGCGCAGGATGGATTCAACCTGTTCGTTGACGATGGCTTCCTTCCAGAAGTAGCCCTGGCGGTCTTGCACCCACTCAAAGTAACTGGCGGTTACGCCGCCGGCGTTGGCCAGGATGTCAGGCACAATAAAGATGCGCTTCTCGGCGAGAATATCGTCGGCCACCGCGGTGGTGGGTCCGTTGGCGCCCTCGACGACGATCTTGGCCTTGATTTGACCGGCATTGCGGCTGGTAATCACGTTCTCGGTTGCGGCGGGGATGAGGATGTCGCAGTCGGACACGAGCAGCTCTTCGCTGGGCGTGGCCTCGGCTCCGCGGAATCCAAGCGTGGTGCCGTTGCGATACTTGTATTCGATCAATTGGTGAATGTCGATGCCGGAGGAATTGCGCAGGCCGCCATCGATCTCGGCAACTCCCACGATCTTGTAGCCGCGCTCGGTCATAAGGCGGGCGGCATTGGAACCGACGTTTCCGAATCCTTGAATGACGACTCTACATCCGTCGAGCGGCAAATTGAGATAGCGCAGGCTCTCGTCGCAAGCCAGCATCACGCCGCGCCCGGTGGCCTCGATGCGGCCGCGTGAACCGCCGATGGTGAGCGGCTTGCCTGTAACCACACTGGTGACGGTGTGGCCCATGTGCATGGAGTAGGTGTCCATGATCCAGGCCATGGTCTGCT
>CAZSVJ010000159.1:0-8194 GCA_964610185.1 uncultured Occallatibacter sp.
CCATCACCAGATGCACGCGAGCGCTTTCCACATCGCTGAGCGTTTCGATCGTCTTTTCGAGCTCCCCTTCAAGCGCGCGTTGATAAGTGACCTTTTGGTCGAATTCAGTCTGGCCCCACGACATTTTGTCGAATAGCTCGAACCCCAGCCGCCCGCTGTGCGCCGCGCCCTGCGACGCGGTCTTCATGCGGGCTTCAGCTATCTTGTCGGCGGGAACGCTGATCGTCTTTCCGTCGGCGCTGGTTTGATGGGGAATGCCATCGGCATCGAGTTGCGCGGAGAGCGCTTGCGCCTCGGCGGGCTCCAGGCTGCTTGACATCGGCTTATAATCGGGCGAGCCGATCAGCCGGACAAAGAGCGTGACAAGCAACGCCGTTGCGCATGCCCCGGCAAGAAGGAGCCAACGCTGCCCCGAACTGCGGGTCTCCCAGAACTGCCGTGCCTGCGTGATTGCTTCGTTTGGGCCTGCCATCTCGTCTCCGCCTTAGAACTGCATCTTTTCTATGTCTTGGTATGCGCTCACAATTTTGTTGCGAACCTGCATCATGAGCTGGAATGAAACATCGGCCTTTTCGACAGCAATCATGACGCTGTTCACGTCGCCGCTTCCGTTTTGCAGCATGTTATTAACCTGCGCAGTGGCCGACTGATTCAGTTGGTTGACGCCTTGTACGGCGTTCTTCAGCACGTCTCCGAAACTGACTCCTTCGCTGTCGTTGCCTACGCCGAAGGACGTGGTATCCGGCATGTACGAGTTTGGAATTCCGCCCAGACTAACGTTGCTCATCTTTTGCCTCCCGACTTACGAAGATTTCAAAATGTCGATAGATTCCTGAATCATTTGCTTGGCCGCCGATACCGCCGACGCATTTAGCTGATATGCGCGGGAAGCTCCCATGAGGTCCACCATTTCGTTTACCGGGTTGATGGCGGGATAGTTTACATACCCCGAGTCATCCGCATCCGGGTTCCCCGGTTCGTAGCGCCGCACGGGCGGCGTTGGGTCACTTACAACCTGACTTAGCCGAACCGTACCCGCCGGTGGTTGAGAAAACTGGCCAATCTGATTTAGGACGGTACGAAACGGCGAGCCGCCAGTGGCGCTGAAAACTACTTCCTTGCGCACATATGGGCCGCCTAAGTCGGTATGTGTCGTCTCCGCGTTGGCCAAGTTAGCGGAGGTAACTTCCGCCCGCTGTCTTTCCGCGGTCAGGGCGGATGCGCTGATGCTCAACATGTCAAAAAGTCCCATGATTAGTTACTCCTTGATAGCCGTCAGCAGCGTGTGAAACTGCGACTTAACCAGCTGCACGCCGAGCTGATACTGAAGTTGCGTCTGCGAAAGCAGAAGGCTCTCGCGGTCGATGTCTACGTTGTTCCCGTCTGGGCGCTCTGTTAGTCCAAATTCTTCTTGAGAAACAGGTTGCAATTGTATGTTGGGATTTCCATTCGACACACGCTGCATTGCTTCATGGAAGTTCACATCCTTGCTGTGATACCCGGGCGTGTCTACATTTGCAATGTTCGACGTGATCTGTTGCTGGCGGTCCGTAACCACCTGCAGGTAGCCTTGCATCATTTGAATCGCAGAGAATGTGGACATGTTATGCGTACCTCCTGGGTGGAAGACCGTATTCGCGAATCTTGTTACGCAGCGTTCTCAGGCTGATGCCCAGCATCTCAGCCGCGTGGGTTCGATTTCCATCCGTCAGCGCCAATGTGCTCTCCAGGTGCAGCCGCTCGACCTGGCGGATGGGAGTGCCCGCGGCAGGAGCCGGAAACGCGACTGGAGATGCAATCGAAGATCTCGCGGTTCCCTGGAACTCTGCTTCGAAACAGCGTCCATCGATTTCGATGGTTCCGCTGAGGGTAAGAACTCGCCGCATGAAGTTTGCCAGCTCCCGCACATTGCCGGGCCAGTGGTGCGACTGCAAGCGGCTGAGGAACTCCGGATGCAGCCGGGGAGGCTCGGTTCCCAATTGACGGGCAAACTTGGCGGCGAAGTGATGGGCAAGAACAGGAATGTCTTCTTTGCGCTCGCGCAGCGGCGGCAGCGACAGAGGAATCACGTTGAGCCGATAGTACAGATCGCCGCGGAAATCGCCGCGCTCAACCATCGTGGCAAGTGAGACGTTGGTGGTGGCGATGACTCGTATATCGACGCGCACGGATCGTGATTCACCGAGCCTTTCAAACTCGCGTTCCTGTAGGGCGCGCAGAAGTTTGGGTTGCAGGTGGAGCGGCATTTCTCCAATCTCGTCGAGCAGAATCGTTCCGCCGTCCGCCAGTTCAAACTTGCCCGGCTTGGCGGCGATTGCCCCGGTGAATGCGCCCCTGCCGTGGCCGAACAACTCGCTCTCCAGCAGTGATTCGGGGACCGCGGCACAGTTCAATGCGATGAACGGCTTGCGGCTTCGATCGCTGGAATCGTGTATGAATCGCGCCAGCAATTCTTTGCCTGTTCCACTTTCCGCTTCAATCAGAACATCGGCGCCCGTGGCGGCTGCCGATCGAGCGCGTTGTATAGCGCGCAGCAATGTCGGAGCGCGTCCAACGATATCTCCCGCGGAGCTGGGATCGACGATCTCAGCTTGCTTGGCCCGATGCATAACCTGGGCGGCCGTTGCTTGCAATTGGTCAAACGAGATCGGCTTGGTCAAATAATCCAGAGCACCGTCGCGCATGGCGCTCACCGCGTCGGGAACGGAACCGTATGCCGTGAGCAAGATGATGGCCGCGCCGGGAGCGGAACGACGGGCGGAACGCATCACTTCCATGCCTGTTCCATCCGGCATGCGAATATCGGTTACAACCAGGTCGAAGTCGCGGTCTTCGAGCTTGAAGATTGCGTCACGAACACCGCTGGCAGTTTCAACTTGCCATCCGTGGCGAAGGAAGTTGGCGCGGAGCGCGGTTCGAATGCCCGGTTCGTCGTCTACCACCATTACCGAAGGCGCTTCATCTCTCGTCATAAGGCTGGGAACTCCAATTGGAAGGTGCTGCCGCGGTTCACGCGGCTTGATACGCGAATCTCTCCGCGGTGTTGGTTCACGAGACGCTTGCAAACAGCCAGGCCAAGGCCGGGCGTGTCGCCGGTTCCACTGAATCCGGCTTCAAAAATGCGATCGATCCGGTCGGCGGGAATTCCGCAGCCGGTGTCTTTGATCTCGAGAAGCGCGTGGATGGCTCCTTGCCTCGATCTCCCCTTCGTCGATACTTCGATTTTTCCGTCCGCGGGTGTGTGGCGGATCGCATTGCAAATGAGATTCAGAATCATCTGACGAATCATGTTCTCGTTGCCATGAATTACAAGGCTGTCATCGCCTTCGACAAAAAGAAGCGTCACGCCGGCCTGTTCCGCGATTGGGCGAACGAACTCCACGCCGCTTCGCGCGCAGGCAGTCAAATTTACAGAGGCGAGATGGGGATTGGCCCCATTATGAATGCTCAGGACATTGTTGACGGTTGCCGAAAGCATTCGAATACCGGCGCGGAGGTGGGAGACCCATTCTGAGGTTTGTGCCGGATCTTCGGCGATCAACCCGGCAAATAATTCCATGCTCTCTAACGGATTCCTAATCTCGTGGGCCAGGACCGTCGACATCTCGGCCAGCGCCATGGTGTTCCGCGCCGACTCACGTTCCCGCTCGGCCTGCTTGTGAGCGGTAATGTCACGGAGAATCCACACGCTTTGCAGCGGAGTTCGCCGATCGCCCGATTCTCGCTCTGCGGATGGACAGCTCAGCTTGCGGTTGCCGATTGCCAGCCAGCGCTTGCCCGCCGCGGATGGAATGCAGATTTCGTTGTCGAGGCGATCTGCCGGCTTGCCTGCGAGCGACTCGAAGTCAATCCGGCTAATCGCGGAAAGCTCGCGCAGATTGCGGACATGCGCGTTTCCAAGCTCCAGAAGCCTGCGCCCTTCCGGGTTGATCATCACGATGGATTCGGCCGCATCCAGCACCAGCACGCCGCAGGGCATCGAATCGATGATTTGCTGCAGGGCCGCGCGCATTCGATCGTTCTCCGCCAGGCTTCTGGTGAGAGCGGCGTTGCGCTGCGCCAATTCAGATCCGAGGTGCGCGACTTCCTGTTGCAGGTCGCGGTAAGACGCCTCCAGCAACGACGATGCGGATATGAACTCAGAAAAGGCGTCTGCCAGCATCCCCGGGTTGTGCAGCGGGGGTGGCGCGACGCCATTTATTGGAACTGGATGAGAACCGGGCAGCATTTGCCTATCTAATAGCACGATGCGTGCCAAACTGGGACGGCCTGCCCACAATGGGAAGCTAAGTTACAAAAAGATGTGTTCGGGCTTGATTTCTCTTCCCGAACCAACTAATACCGTTGCCCGCTCGATCACGTTGCGCAACTCTCTTACGTTCCCCGGCCAGTTGTGCTGCTGCAACATTTGCAAGGCTTCGCGGGTTAGCGAAGTTCCACGGCCGTATTTGGAAACGAACCATTCCGCCAATTCTTCAAGATCGTCCATCCGCTCGCGCAGCGGCGGAAGCTGGATGGGAAAAATGGCGAGGCGGTAATACAGATCCTCGCGGAAGAGCTGTTGAGAGATCAGCTTTTTGAGATCGGCATTGGTCGCTGCAACCACTCGAACATCGACCTTCAGATTGTCGAGTCCCCCCAGGCGCTGCACTTCTCCCTGTTCCAGGAATCTCAGAATCTTGCTTTGCAGCGACAACGGCATGTCGCCTATCTCGTCGAGAAACAGCGTGCCGCCGTGCGCTGAATGTATTCGTCCGATGCGCGATTGGACCGCGCCGGTGAACGCGCCCTTCACATAACCGAAGAGCTCTGCCTCGAGCAGTGTCTCAGGGATGGCGGAACAATTCACCACCACAAACGGCTGCTTTCGCCGCGGGCTGATCAAATGAATCTCCTGCGCGATGAGCTCTTTGCCCGTACCGCTTTCTCCTGTGACCAAGACCGTTGTGTCGCGGGTTGCGACCATGCGCGTCAAATGGTAGGTGCGCTTCATCGGCTCGGAATCGCCAATCATGCCACGCAGATTGAGCCTGACGTCGGGCGTATGACGAGGAATTTCTTCATCGTTCTCGGCAGCGGGTCTGGGAGACGCGCCGACCCCGCGGTTGATAAGTTCTGCAAGCCGCGTCGAAATTGGGGTTGGCGAAGCGCCTCCAACCAGCAACTGGCCAGTATGGGAGTTCAGCGTCATCAGCTGAAGATTCGGACACCGAACTTTTACAATGCGGAGGAATTCGTTCAACTCAAGATCCGGCAGGTTTGGATCAAGCAGGAGGATTCCATCGTCAGCGTCATGTTTTTGGAGCAACTCGAGCGCTCCAGCGCCGCTTCCTGTCTCAATCACATTCCAGCGGGGAAGTCCCAGCTTATCCTTCAGATCTTGGCGGAGCCTGGCGTTGGGGCAGACAACGAATACATCGATCGGCATCCGATCTTCTTGACGCGTATATTGCGCGACGAGACTTGCCATGAATTCTTTCTCCTTTTGCCGGTTCTTAGAGGCGCATTAGAAACCGGAGTCCCTTCTTGGATCAGGGACGGATGTGGTGAACAAAACTGGCCAAAGATCGCTTCGAATGCCCGGTTTCGGAGTCCAAAGTCATTAGCCGAAGGTTCGGATACCGAACCTCTACGATGTCGAGAAAGTCGTTAAGATCCAAATCCGGCAGATTCGGATCAAGCAGGAGAATGCCATCGTCTGCGCGATGTTGGTGGAGCATCTCGAGCGCTCCAGCGGCGGTTTCTGCTTGAACCACGTTCCAGCGGGGAAGACTTAGCTTGTCGTTCAGGCTCTGACGGAGCTTGGAGTTTGGGCAGACAATGAACACGTCGATTGGGTCTCGGTCCTCGTGGCTGGCGAATTGCGTAACCATACTTGCCATCAAGCCTCTCCCTTCGTCGATGGTAAAAGATTCCCTGGAAGCGGGGGCCCGATCTTGCGGTCGATCTCATGAACAAAGCTGACCCGCGGGCGCTAAAATGCGATCCTTCTTGGCCTTTAATTGGGCGATATTCAGAAGTCGATTGTGGGCCGGATGCTGAACCGCCGGCGTCATTGACACGCGAAATGGGTCTCCGGCGCACACGTAGTGTCCGCCCTGGCTGCGGATATTAGCCTCCGCCACAGCTAGGCTTAAGCGCTCCAACGGAGTGAAGCTTCTACGCTGGGCGCCCTCGTTCTGAACCATCAACTCAACTCCATCGTTCTTGGGCGTCACCCTCACCTCGATGACATCGCCTTGGTTTGAGAAGGACGCCGCAACCCTGAGGACGGAGATCAGAGCCTTGAATGACCTGTTCATATCCGCCAGCGTGGTTGAATGGAGCTCTGCCGGGATGCTTACGTCGATCGCCAGGTCAGATGCTTGAAACAATGGCATCCGATCTTCAACGGCCAAGGACAACAGTTGCGAAACCTCCACAGGTGAGCGCTCCCCGCCGGTCTGGCTTGAATCCACAAACTCCCGCATGCAGTCGAACAAGCCGCACAGAAGCTCGACCTGCTCAGCCGAAGTGCTCAAATATTTCTGTAGCCGTTCGGGGGTGATGCCTTGCATAGTCGAGGCTGCTACCGCGCAGCGCAGAACTGTCAGCGGCTGACCGATGGCGTGGAGACAGAAGGACAGATTGGCATGGAACCTGTCGGCTTCGCCGCCCATCCAATCGCACGGACCTTCGCTCGCAAACAGGTCTTTACTCTGCGCGGAGCACATAGCCGATCCCTCGAATCGTGTGGGTAAGCTTTTGCTCCCCGGGAAGGTCGACTTTGTCACGCACATACTTCATGTAGACGTCGACGATATTGGTGGAAGGATCGTGCGGCGTGTTCCACACTTCCTCGAAGAGCTGGGCGCGGGGTACAGAGCGTCCAGCGTTGCGCATCATATACTCGAGAACCGCAAATTCGCGAGGTGTCAGATCGATCCGCCTGCCGTTCCGTTCAACCAGGCGCTCCTCTCGGTACAAGGTTAGATCCCCCACTTTGGAAACGTTTTCGATGGGTCCCGAATTGTGACGCAACAGCGCCTGAACCCGCGCCACAAGCTCGATAATCGAGAACGGCTTGACGAGATAATCGTTCGCTCCGTTCTGTAGGGCTCTCACTTTGTCCTCGACGCGGCTCCGCGCCGACAGCACGATCATAGGCATCCGCGGCCTGCTCGGCCTCACGCGCTGTAGCAGGCTTATGCCGTCTAGATTGGGAAGATTCAGGTCGAGAATCATCAGATCGCACCGCCTGCCGTCCTCAAGGATCGCTAGCGCCGCTTCGGCGTCGTGAGCCAAATCGACAGCGAAGGATTCTGCCCGAAGTTCATCGCTGAGGAACTTCGCTAAGGAAACATCGTCCTCAACGATCAGCACATGCCGGCCCGCGTATGGGTTGAATCCCACGGCGTCCGGGCAAGCTCGTTCCTGGGGTTGCGCAGACGCGGGCATGGTTTGTCCCCTCAATGTATTGAACCTGCTGATTCTGTGGTTTGATTACGGGGGCCCCTGTTTCTCAAATGTGACCCTACAGTACCCATCGCGCGAGTCTGCATGGTTACTTTAGTATCATTCAAATGATAGGCAATACTATCCCGCACTTTTCGGAGAAATCAACCGAAGCGCGATGATTCCGCACCAAACTTGTCACGTTGCTCACGCAATCTCGGATTTTTTACATTCTAAGTTTTTTTGATTCAAAACGATGCGTGAATAGGCTGTCCTGCACATCTGAACCGGGAGCCGACACGGTTATCTGTGGATAAGTTGAGCGAAAATCGCTTTATGCGACGCAGTTCAGGGGAATCGATAGGATTATGGACATGCTGCACCAAAGCTGCTAGCATCCGGCCTAGTTTAGAGTTTGCCGGGCAATGGCAGAAGCCAACCGGCGGTGGGCAGTCCTGCACGGAGTGCGAACCAGCAAGCGCACCCGATTGAGTGAGCGATCATGAGGAATTTCGTATATCGGGCTCCAAGATTTCCGGTCGATCTTCCGGTTCACCTCACCATTGAGGATTCGACCGTGGCGGCACGATGCCGGGAGATCAGCGAAGACGGCATGGACCTGGAAGGCCTTGAGGATCCCCTTCCAGTATCCAGCGGGATGGTTGCAGTTAGCTACAAGGGCATGAAGATTGAGATTGAGGCCCGCGTAGTACGCTCCGAATCGAATTCGGGCGGTTTGGAGTTCATCTATAAATCGGAA
>CAZSVJ010000160.1:0-8115 GCA_964610185.1 uncultured Occallatibacter sp.
CGCAGCGACGCCGAGTGGCGCACCATGCTGACCCAGGAGCAGTACCAGGTGCTGCGCGAGAAAGGCACGGAGCGGGCCTTTACCGGCGCCCTCACGCAGAACCACGACACCGGCAACTACCATTGCGCGGGTTGCGGCGCGCTCTTGTTTATGAGCGGAGCTAAGTTCGACTCCGGCTGCGGATGGCCTAGCTTCATGCTGCCGGCGGACTCCAAGGCAATCGAAGAGCATGAAGACCGGAGCTTTGGAATGCGCCGCGTCGAAGTCACGTGCGCTCGCTGCGGCGGCCATCTGGGCCATGTCTTCCCCGATGGTCCCGCGCCAACCGGCCTTCGCTATTGCATCAACTCCGCCAGCCTGACGTTCACCAGGGAGAAGCCGTAGCCGAGTTCGCACTCCGGTTGCGAAGGCCGATTAAAGGTGGGTTCTACGCACAACAAAACCCCGTCCGGCTGGGACGGGGTTCGCGTCGATCTTGAGGTGTAAATTGTGTGCCCATCCCTCGGTCGCCGCGGCGACCCGAGGCGGATTTTTGCGGCTAGGGTGGGATGGTGGGAAAACACCTGGCTGCTACGCCTTGGCGATCTTGCCAGTCTTGATGCAACTGGTGCACACCCTGATGCGCTTGGGCGCGCCGTTGACCAGCGCCTTCACCGCCTGTAGATTCACGCTCCAGCGGCGGCGCGTGACGTTGTGCGCGTGAGAGATGTTATTGCCGAACTGCGGGCCTTTCCCGCAAATATCGCAAACCTGTGCCATGACTTCGCTCCAAATTCTCTTTGTTCAGATTCTCTTCGTCGCAGACAGAATCAGCGGCGTTCGAGCGTCGTTGAATCCACGCTCGGAATTGCGCCGCTCGCAGGCCAATGAAGACCAACCGCTCAGCCGGCGTGCCGAATCTCCAGTATACCCGGAATCCGGCTTTCCAGCCAAGGCCGGGCAGTTGCTCCCCGTGGACGCCAGCGGTTACTCTACTTCCGAAGAAAAGTCGTACATTGCGACGGCGTGGCTGAAAGGCAGAGTGAGGCCCATCGTTACCGAGGAGCAAGGAATCTGGTTCAGCTAGAGCGCTTCACCTCGCCCATAGAGCCTGTCTAAGAAAGGCATCAGCGGGATGAAAGCGAACACGAGGCAGCGCGCAAGACGGCTTGCCGCATCGGAAAATAAAGCAGGAGCGATCAATGAGAATGAAGATGAATTTGGCATCCGCGTTAGGCTTGCTCGCGTGTTGCGCTGCCTTGACGCTATCGGCGGGAGCACAGACGGATAGCGGCGCGCCCCACTTGCGGAAGCAGGGCGCCGCCACCCAACTGATTGTGGATGGAAAACCGTTTCTGGCTCTCGCCGGAGAACTCACCAACAACGCGGCGACCAGTCTGCCAATGATGGAGCCTATCTGGCCAAAGCTTGTCGCCGCCAACCTGAACACCGCGCTGGTTGGCGTCTCCTGGGCGCAGTTTGAGCCGGAAGAAGGAACTTTCAATTACACCCAGATCGACGGCGTAATCGCCAAGGCGCGAGAGAACCACATGCGCCTGGTCATTATCTGGTTCGCCTCCTGGAAGAACGGCACTTCCAGCTTTGCGCCGTACTGGGTGAAGAAGGATTACACTCGCTTTCCGCGCATTCAAATCGACAACGGCAGCACCGTATCGATCTCCGGCCCCGTGGAACTGCTCAGCACATTGGGCGACGCCACGCGAGATGCGGACGCAGCCGCGTTCGCGGCATTGATGCGGCACATCAAGGAAGTCGATGGCGCCCAGCACACCGTGCTGATGATGCAGGTGGAGAACGAGGTGGGAGTGCTGCGGGATTCGCGCGATCGGTCTCCGGCGGCCAACCGGGCGTTTGCCGGACCGGTCCCGGCGGAACTGATGAATTACCTGGAAGCGCACAAGAATACGCTCATTCCCGAGTTCCGCGCGGTCTGGGCTGCAAATGGCTACAAGAGCTCCGGAACCTGGGAAGAAGTCTTCGGTCCCGGCAAGCCGGCTGACTTGCAGATTCCGATTCAGACGACCAGCCCGCCCATGAGCGCGGGCGAGCATGAAATCAGTTGGAGGGAACTTCACTGGCCCGCGGACGAGATCTTCATGGCGTGGAACTATGCGCGCTTTGTAGAAAAGGTGGTTCAGGCGGGCAAGGCAGGCTATGACATTCCCATGTTTGTGAACGGGTGGCTACAGCAGCCGAATCACGCTTGGCCGGGAACGTATCCCAGCGGCGGCCCGATGCCTCAGGTGCATGACATCTGGCGGGCCGGAGCGCCGGACGTGGATATTCTTGCGCCGGATCTGTACTTGCCCTATTTCGACGAAGTTTGCGAACGATTTATGCGCAACGGCAACCCGCTCTTCATTCCAGAAACGGGAACCAATGCGGCCAATGTGATTGTGGCCGTCGGCAAGTACGGCGCGATCGGCTTTTCTCCATTTGGCATTGACGGCAATAGGCCGATTCCACCGGACCTTGCCGCCGCATATGGAATGCTCGACAATATGGCCTCGATGATTCTGGCTCATCAGGGCACCGGCGCCATGACCGCTGTACGGATGGTCCAGGGCGACCCGCCCAAGCAGGTCAAGCTGGGCAATTACACCCTGACGTTTACCTACACGGGCCGGATCACACGCTTGGCCCCGCAAGCCAAAGGCGGAGTGGTGGCGTCTCCTCCTCCTCCCAGACAACCAGGAGCACAGCCGGAAGAACCCCTGCCCCCGCTCGAGGCGGCCGCGGTGGTGATTTCCACCGGTCCCGATGAGTATTACTTTGGCGGAGGCGGCATGCGCGTCGACTTTGCTCCGAACACTCCCGGACCTCCGAACGTGGGACTCGGCGTGGTTCAGACAGGCAAGTTTGCGGGCGGGAAATGGGAACTGACCCGTTGGATCGAAGGCGACGACGATGCGCAGGGAGAGATCCTGGTGCTGAATCCGGGCACGATCGTGCGGGTCCAGCTCTACCGCGTTCCATAAATTGAAGATTGTGACGCAAATTGCAGGACAAGAGGCAAGCCCGCATGGCAGCGGCCTCATTCGTAGCGCAGCGCAACCAGCGGGTCGACACGCATCGCCCGCTTGGCGGGAATATATGAGGCCGCCAGCGCCACAGCCGTGAGCACAACGGTGACCCCCACAAACGTGAGGGGATCGGTGGGTGAGACGCCGTAAAGCAGCCCAGCCATCAAGTGCGACACAATCAGTGCGCCAACCAGCCCCAGCGCGGCGCCGGCAATGGCAAGCTCCAAGCCCTGGCGCAGGATCATTTGCAGAATCTTCCCCTTCTTCGCACCCAGCGCGAGGCGAATGCCAATCTCGTGCGTTCGCTCGCTGACAAGATACGAAATCGTTCCATAGATGCCAAGTCCAGCGAGCAACAGCGCCGCCAGCGCGAACAACAGAACCATCTCCATCGAGAATCGCCTCTGCGAGAGAGACTCTGAAACCACCTGAGTGAGCGCCGCCGCTCCGAAAACAGGAAGCTCAGGGTTGATGGACTGCACCTGTTCGCGCACCTCTCCAGGAATGGCGGCTGGATTCAGTTGGCCGCGCAGGAATACCGCCAGCTCTTTATCTCCTCTCTGGTACAGGCTGCGGTAAACTTGCGGGACGCCTGCTTGCTCCAACGACTCGGTACGGGCATTCTCGATCACGCCAACCACAGTGCTCCAGGCAGGGGCTGAGGTCGTGGAACGTCGTGCCCGGCCAATCACCAAGCGCTTGCCCAGCGGGTTGTCGTTGGGCCAGTAGGTCCGCGCAAATGCCTCATTGATCACCACCACTTGGGGCGTTTTATCGTTGTCGAGATCACTGAAGAAACGGCCATGTAGCAGCGGAATCCCCATCAAGTGAAAATACTCCGGCGTCACGGATGAACTTTCGACCAAGGAGGGCTCGTTGCTGCGAACATCCCGCCCTTCCACGGTGAATGGAGCCAAGTTTCGAATGTGATTCAATGGGATGGACTGTAGGTTTCCGACGGCGATCTCTTTCACTCCAGGCAGCGTCCGCGCGCGGCGAAGTACTTCGCGTATGAAGGTCGCCTCTTGCGCGGTGGTTCCGTAAATATCGGTAGCTGGATCGTTCGGCACAGGCAGCCAGAAGCGGACGGCCATGACGTTTTGCGGATCGAATCCCAGCCGCACCGTGAGCAAATCCCAGAAGCTGCGCAGCAGAAGGCCGGCGGCAATCATCAGCACCAGGGAGAGCGCAAATTCGACGACCACAAGAATGCGGCGGGTTCGAGCTTGCTCCCCAGTCCCTGTTGTGCCGCGCCCTTCACCCTTGAGCGTGTGAACCAAATCCAGCCGGCCGGCATGTAACGCTGGAGCGAGGCCAAAGATCATGCCGGCTGCAATCGACACACCGAGCGCGAACAGCAAGACACCCCAGCTAATCGAAATGTCACTGACTCGCGGCAGGCTCTCCGGAACCATGCGCAGCAAAAATCCTCTGGCGGAAAACAGAATTGCCACGCCGGCCAAGCCGCCGAGCAGCGAAAGAATGAGGCTCTCGGTGAGCAACTGCCTGACCAGTCGAGTTCGAGCCGCTCCCAACGCCTGGCGGACGGCCATCTCCCGGCCTCTCGCGCTGGCACGCGCCAGCAGCAGATTCGCCACATTCACATAGCCGATCAGCAAGACCGAACCCACCGCGCCCAGCAACAGCATCAATGACTGGCGAACGTTGCCAACCACACTTTCTTTCAGCGGGACCAACCGCACTCTCCATGCACTCTCGGCCGGATAATCTGCCGGATATTGCTTCTGCAAAGTTGCAACGAGCGCATCCAGTTGGCTCTGCGCTGCCGCAATCGTCAGTCCTGGCTTCAGCCGCGCAATGGCGTCCGGAAGGATCCGTGAACTGCGCAGGGGGGGCGGAGCCGGTGCGGCGGCAAAACCGGATGCAGCCCACAGTTCGGTATTCCGTTGCTCCGTTGTTCTTCCCGGATCGTGAAATCCGGATGGCATCACACCAACCACGCGATATTCATCGTTGTCCAGGCGCAAACTTCTACCCAGAATATGCGGGTCCGTCCCAAAGGCTCGCTTCCACAATCCGTCGCTAATCACCACATCAAGGTTGAACCCTGGGGTTTGATCTTGGGGATCGAACCAGCGGCCCAACTCCGGCCTCACCCCCAGCAACGCCAGGTAATTCGGCGAAACGGCCAAGAATGCAATTCGCGCAGGCTGCGATGTGCCGGTGAGGTTCACAGACCCGCCCCCCACCACCGAAACGTGTTCGAAGATTCCGGAGCGCTGCAGATCCTTCCACTCCGGAATCGAGATCCCAACATCCTGCGCCCCCGTGCCGGGAAGGTCGTCCTCGATGCGCACCAATTGTTGCGGCTGTGGGTAGGACAACGGGTGCAGCAGGGTGGCATCCACGACGCTGAAAATGGCTGTCGTCGCCCCAACCCCGAGGGCCATCGTCAGAACTGTGACCGCGGCAAAGCCGGGCGACTTGACGAGCAGCCGCAGCGCATAGCGCACATCTTGCGCTACCGTGCCCAGCCACCAACCGGGCCGCTGCTCAAAGGTCTGCTCCCGCGCGCGCTCCACGCCGCTAAACTCGATCAGCGCCCGCCGCCGCGCCTCTTCCGCCGTCATGCCCGCCGCAACATTGGTCGCCGTCGATTGCTCCACATGAAACTGGAGTTCATCGTACAGATCGACCGGCTTTGAGCGCTTCACCAGAAAGCGCAGCCGCGTCAGCCATTCCATAAATTTGTCTTTGATCATGCCGATGCCTCCGGAACCCTGCTCAGCACCAGACCGATCGCCGATGAAAGCCGCTCCCAGGTCTCGAGCTCAGCCTCCAATTGCCGCCTGCCGGTCGCGGTCAGTGAGTAGAATTTCGCCCGGCGATTATTCTCAGAATTGCCCCAATCCGCCTTGATCCACCCCTTGTACTCAAGCCGGTGAAGGGCCGGGTAAAGCGACCCCTGCCCAATTTGCAGCACCTCGTTCGAGACTTGCTGAATCCGCTGCGCAACTCCCCAGCCATGCATCGGCGCCAGCGCGAGCGTTTGCAGAATCAGCAAATCCAGCGTTCCCTGCAACAAGTCAGTGGAAGGCGGCATCTCGTTCCCCTCGTCATTCGACAATAGATTTATATTGACTCTTGTCGATTGTCAAGGGAAAGATCTTCGGAATCAAGGCTAAGCCAGTTTTGCCTTGCCCATGAACGAATTTCTTGATTTGGAATCGATGGAGAAATGAGTCCTCGGAGGGAGCAGGGGTCTTCAGACCCCTGAACACGGCCTACGGAGTGGAGGGCCTTCAGGCGCGGGCACTGTTTTCGACCGCAGACAGAATGCCCGTGGCTAAAGCCTATCGTTTTTGCGTTTGATTCAGGGGCCTGAAGGCCCCTGCTCCCTCCGTCGTAACCGCCGCGAGCTCTCCTCATCGGAAAGAGCCTTACTCCGGCGGCCCGACGGTAAGCACGAAGTAGGACACCGGGGCCGTGGTGCTGGCGTTCCCGATCCAGTGCTCGTCGCCGGCGATGCAAACGCCCATGTCGCCAGGCTTCAGCTCGCGTTCAACGCCGGCGGTCATGAGCGTGGCCTTGCCCTCGCGGAGAAACCAAATCTCCGTGTGCTTGTGATGGCCAACCTTCTCGTGAGGCGCGCCCGGCGCCAGAATCGAACCATGCGCCTCCAGCCGGATGTTGTCCGGGAGCAAGCCCAGAATGTAGTGGTGCATCACGTGCGGCGACTTAGGGTCGGGAACCACATCGCCTTGGTACACGCCCGATGTAAGGGTGGGCAACTGCGCCGGAGCGTGGGTGGGCGGGACGGCGGGGGTAGCCTGAGCCTGAGCCTTGGGTGCGAGGCTCGGAGCGGCAACCAGCAGCGGCAGCAATGCGGAGAATTCGCGGCGATTCATAAGATCTCCCGTTCGTGGGCCATACTAACCCGTGCGACAGGACACCCGCAAGCAAGCGCGCCGCCAAGTAGAAACGGCCAGCCCGAAGGCTGACCGTTCTTATGCTGTGCAAGGCAGCTTATTGCTTGTGACGGCGGGGCCGGCCGAGCGAGATGACCTGAACATCCACTGAAGCAAGACCGGATTTGACGATTTTCAGTTGTTGGGCGGCGGCGTAGGAGAGGTCGATAATGCGCCCCTCGGAAAGGATGCCGCGATCATTGATGCGCACCACCACCGACCTCTTTGTGTTTTTGTCGACCACGCGCACCAGGGTACCGAAGGGCAGGGTGGGGTGGCAGGCCGTCATGGCGTACATGTCAAACCGTTCGCCACTTGCAGTTAGATGGCCGTCGAGAACGGCGCCGTACCAGGAGGCAATTCCGTGGAGTTTATCTGCCCTTTCGGCCTCGGGGGTCTTCTTGGCCGTTTGCATTGCCGGGGTTGCACTAAAAACAGGAGAAGCCGGCGACGGGGTTGAAGCGGGTTGGGGAAGCCGCGCATCCGCATGCACTGGCTGCGTGGAGAGAACTACCACCACAGCGGCCAGCGCAACCGATGAAGCTCCAGCCAGGATCCAAATCCCCAGCGGAGTCTTCAAGCTCATGTTGCGTGATTTCCTTCGAATAACCATCCCCCGATTTTACTAAATCGACACCCCCTTTGCCCAACTATTGGCAAGAGATACACCTCTTTTTTCTGTGGAAATGGCAACGCGTTCGTCCAGATGCCTCTATAAGCCTTTAGTAATCTGTAGCTTGTAATTTTCTACCGAAAGTAGTGCAAAAACTGCCCGTGAACCAGGAAGCGTCTGCCGCGTCTCTCCGATCTACGATTCTTGGAGATCAAACGAGGTGATGAAGTGGGTTCATAAAGCAGCTTTCTTCTTGGCCATCCGATCGAGCAACGCTAGAAAGCCTTCACCATGAACACAGTACCTGGCTGCGTTGGGGGTGCGGTTGACCTGCCCTACGCGGGTCATGGACTATTGTCTGGGTTCTTTACATGCTGGTCAGCGCGGCGCCTTTCTTTGTCTTTTTGGTTGCGGTGTGCTTGCTCTACTGGGCCGCTGCCGGATCACGTCGGCTTCAGTTGGCGATCCTGGTAGCGGCCAACCTTTTCTTTCTGGCCCGCTTCAGCCTGATCTATTTGGCCCTGCCCCTGGCCGCAAGCGCGGATTTTCT
>CAZSVJ010000161.1:0-8087 GCA_964610185.1 uncultured Occallatibacter sp.
TGCTGGTGGTGCTGCTGCGCCTCTTCGGCAAGCGCGAACTGGCCCAGCTCAACCCATTTGACCTGGTGGTGCTGCTCTCGCTCTCCAACACCGTCCAGAACGCGATCATTGGCGACGACAACTCGGTGACCGGCGGCGTGATCGGCGCATTTGGCCTGTTGGCCATCAACTGGCTGGTGGTCCGCGTGCTCTTCCGTTCACCGCGGCTCACCCGCGCGCTCGAGGGCCGGTCAGCCGTGCTCGTCCGCAACGGCCAGCTTGACCAGCGCGTCATGGAACGCGAGTCCCTCACTCGCGAGGAGCTGCTCTCAGTCATCCACAAACAGGGCTTTGAGGACTTTCACCAGGTGCGCAAGTGCGTTCTGGAGCCCAACGGCACCTTTTACATCGAGGCGTTCGAGCCCTCCGTCGACGACAAACGCCACGCTGAGTTGCTTTCCCGCCTAGATGCCATGGCCCGCGAGATAGCTGCCTTGCGCCCGCAGCCAGCCCTTAACCCAGAAGGCCAATGAACGGGAATTAGGAGACTTATCGAATTTTCAAATATATCTCTTGCGGATATATCTGCAACGGTAATATATTCAACTTGATCGCTGGGCCAGCTCACACCTGACAGGTTGCTTGGCAGCGAGTTGGAGGGAATTTGCCCACAGAATTCAAGTTGAACTCACTGGCCTCGCTGGTATTAGCAGCGGCCTTCTACTACTTCTTCATGTTCACCAAGCACGATCCATCTCTCGCCGCAATCATTGCTTTCGGGGAGGATCCGTATGACGCGATCGGCTCTTTCTGTGTGATACTCTCCATCCCGCTGACTGTTCTTTCACTGCTGCGCGCATTGCGGCCGTATCGGCGTAACAAAGCCACCGCGCTGACTCGGGTGTATCTCGCGCGCACTCAGATTGCGCTCGCGCTCGGCGTGATTGTGACGCTTGCGGCGGACTCCATCGCCATGGTCCGGCATGTAAATGAATGGGCCGGAAAGAATAGTGTTGGCGAGCTGGCCGCGCTCTCGATTGTCATGGCCGCGCTTGCAATTGGCGCGGTTTTGCTTGTCGTCCGAGAGGTGCGAACCATCGATCTGCCGGTCGCTCCGGGGCTCTGGAATCGAGCCCTGATCGTCATGGTCGCCTTCGTTTTGATCCTTGCTCTTTTCCCGGAAAAGATGATCGGTTCAGCCTCATTGCACTTTCTTGCGATTGTCTTGAGCTTCGTTCTGATCGCCGCTCCGCAAACGGCCCTTGCCATGGCCCTGATCCCGTTCGATACGACCCAAAAGAATCCCGGATCGGGCCAAGCGCGTTCCAGAACTTGGATTCAATGGGGCGGTGTCGCCCTGCTTGGCTTCGCGTTCGGACTGTCTGCGTTGATGGCGGAATTATTCGGCGAGGGCGGAGGGAGTCTACCATTTGTGCAGCTTCTAATCGTTTCTTCGATGTACCTCGGAGCCGGAACTTCTGCGCTATTGATTGCGTTTGCCTTCTACAAGAAGCCGCTTGGCCTCTTCGTTCGGACATCCCAGAGCTGACAGTCATAAGATCCGGGATGTTTCCGTAAGCAGATCCAAGCCAGGAATTTGCCAAATAATTCTGTTGCATATATCCGCAACGGATATAAACTCTTGTCATGGTTACTGGAATCGCACCTGCTCCTCCGCTGTCGCCGGCTGTTTTCGCCATTCTGCTGTCTCTAGCTGAAGGCGAAAAGCACGGCTATCAAATGATGAAAGACGCTCGCGCGCCGGAAGGCGGCGGCGTCAAGCTTGGTCCGGGAACTCTCTATGGCTCGCTGGATCGGATGATGCTCGCCGGCCTGGTTGCGGAGTCGGGCCTCTCCGATGACGAACGCCGCCGCTACTACCGTCTAACCAAGCTTGGGCATAGCGTGCTGGCCGCAGAGCTTGAGAGGCTTGACGCGGCGGTCGCCTCGGCGCGGTCGCTCGGCCTGTTGCCGCAGGGGGGCCGGTCATGAGCGAATCGCAGTTTCAGCACGCCAGGCTTGAGCGATTCTATGCAGCGGCCATGCGCCTTTATCCCCCGCCCTTTCGCGAGGCTTTTGCGCCGGCCATGCGACAGGCCTTTCACGATGCGCTGCTCGATCGCTCGCTCTCCCGTCGCACCCTTATTCCGCTGGTCCTCCGGGACCTCGTCACTTCCCTTGCAAAGGAGCACCTTTCAACGGCTCGCGAAACATTCTCCCGGCCCGCTTTGCTGTTCAACGCCCTTGTACTCGGTGCGCTCGCTACCGGCCTTGCATTTGCTCTCAACGCAATTCCGCAACAGGTTCTTCGCCTGGGCGCCAACGATCCTCAAATTGCCATGGCTACCGACGTGGCAACCGCGCTTGAACAGGGAAACCGCAACGCAATACCGCAGCCGGACACTCTGCCCGCCCTCGCAGGCGGCGCAGGCAAGGTCGACATAGCTCGTAGCCTCTCGCCGTTTGTCATTGTTTACGACGATCGGGGCCAGCCGCTGGCCTCGCAGGCGCAGCTCAATGGAAAGATCCCTGTCCCGCCAAGCGGCGTCTTCAGCTACGTCCGCACACATCAGCAGGATCGCATTAGTTGGCAACCGGTTCTCGGCAGAGACAATGGCGTGCGCATCGCCGCTGTCATCCAGCGGGTCGATGGCCCGCATCCAGGCTTCGTCCTTGCAGGCCGGAACATGCGCGAAGTTGAATCCAGGGAAGCATTGGTAGGCCAGTTGGCAGGCCTCACATGGATCGGAATGCTCGGAGTGATTCTGGTTGGAACCCTCGTCTTTGGCTGGTTCAGCCGGCCGAAAACGGCATGAGCTAAATCAGCGGAGTATCTCAAGCTTTGCTCGAACGGGCATTTGCGCCCAAATCTTATCCGTCGTCCAAGCCGTTGCGCCGAGACGACTTGCCAAGGCAACGCAGGCTCGGTCTCCGAGAGAGAGTGAAGGACAACCTTCCGCCACCTGAGCTGTCAGTTCCGCCTCGGTTTGGCCGAATGGAACCAGTTCGACACCGGCAAGCAGCGAAGATAGTTTTTGGGAAGCATTCGTGATAGCTTCCCGCCCCAGACGGGTCAGGATTTCGGACCAATTAACAGCGCTGATTGAAACCTGCACGTCAGCTCCCGCCTCTATGGCGTCAAGCAAAGCATCCACACGCCGCCCGCCGGGCTCATTGTGAATTCTTGCCAGAACCGCCGAGGCGTCAAGGACAACCTTATCCACGGGCCAATTCCTCTGTCTCGCGCACTGCTTCCTGGCGACGCTCGGCAAGAAACTCGTCGAGCACCCCGCTTAAACTGCCTCGATGCTTGATGATACCGGCCTGGATGCTTTCAAGAGCCATCCTTCTGCTCATAATCAGGATCGAATCGCCGCTATCGCAGACCGTCAACCGATCACCGGCCTTGAGTCCGAACTTGTTGCGGATCGCCACAGGAAGAACTATCCTGCCACTTTCACCAAGAACTGCCGTTTCAACAGTCATATGGCACCCCTTAAATAGTATGGCACATATTTAATTTAATGCCACAATTACAGCTAAGTCCGGCGCCGCAAACGTTCTCCAAAGGGTCGCTATTCCCACTCAATGGTGCCGGGAGGCTTCGACGTGATGTCGTATACCACGCGGTTGATTCCCCGAACTTCATTGACGATTCGGCTGGAGATGCGCTTCAGCACCTCGTAGGGCAGCGGCGTCCAGTCCGCGGTCATGCCGTCTTCTGAATGAACGGCCCGCACCGCCGCGGTGTAGGCATAGGTTCGCTGGTCGCCCATTACGCCCACGCTCATCACCGGCAGCAGCACGGCGAAGCTCTGCCAGATTTGCGAGTACAGACCAGCCGCCTTGATCTCCGCCACCACAATCTCGTCCGCGTCCTGCAAGAGGGCAACGCGCTCCGGCGTAACCTCGCCCAGAATGCGGACGGCCAGGCCGGGGCCCGGAAACGGTTGGCGACCCAGGATGTCATCCGGCATGTCGAGGTCGCGGCCAATGCGGCGGACTTCATCCTTGAAAAGATCGCGCAACGGCTCAATCAGCTTCAGCTTCATTCCCAACGGCAGCCCACCCACGTTGTGGTGGCTCTTGATGGTCTGGCTCGGACCCTTTACGCTGCTGGACTCGATCACGTCGGGATAAAGCGTTCCCTGCACCAGCCAATCCACGCCTCCGGTCTCTTTCGCAATGCGTGTCGCCTCATCGTCAAAGACGGCGATGAACTCCGCGCCGATACGTTTGCGTTTTGTTTCGGGATCGGTCACGCCGGCTAGCCGCGCGAGGAACCGCTGGCTCGCATCGACGGCAACGATGTTCAGACCAAGTTTGTCGCGCAGGTTCTTCTGCACGCTCATGAACTCGTTCTTTCGCAGCACTCCGTTGTTGACAAAGACGCAGGTCAACTGGCTGCCAATGGCCTTATGCACCAGCACCGCTGCCACCGAAGAATCGACCCCGCCGGAGAGACCGCATATGACGTGATCCTTGCCGACTTTTTTGCGAATGGCAGATACAGTGGTCTCGATAAAGTGCGCCGGTGTCCAATCGCCTGCCGCTCCGCAGATGGAAAAGACGAAGTTCTTGATAAGCTGCGGACCGAGTGGGGTATGATGCACCTCGGGATGAAACTGCACCGCCCAAATGCGCTTTTCGGCGTTGGCAATTCCCGCCAGAGCATTGGCGCTCACAGCTGTGCGCCGGAAACCCGCAGGCAGCTCCAGCGCTTCGTCTCCGTGGCTCATCCAAACCTGTAGCGTCTCCGGCAACCCAGTAAACAGGGGCGTTGCGCGGTCTTCAATCGTCACCTCGGCATGGCCGTATTCGCGGCGCGGCGCGGAGAGCACCTTGCCGCCCAGATGGTGAACGATGAAATGGAGCCCATAACAAATGCCGAGGACAGGCACGCCCAGTTCGAGCACCTTGGCATCGGCGGCAGGCGCATCCGCGTCGTACACCGACGACGGCCCGCCGGAGAGAACAATCCCCA
This sequence comes from uncultured Occallatibacter sp., assembly GCA_964610185.1. Lineage (GTDB taxonomy): Bacteria > Acidobacteriota > Terriglobia > Terriglobales > Acidobacteriaceae > Telmatobacter. The sequence continues at coordinate 4,964 of CAZSVJ010000161.1, forward strand.
GCGGGTGCAGAGCCTGAATCTCGCTGAGAGGCGCGGTGCAGGGCAGCACTACGGAGAAGACATTCAGCTCGCGAATGCGCCGCGCAATAAGCTGCGTATACTGCGAACCAAAATCGAGAATTACGATTGTCTGGGTGTCCACTCCCTAGTGTGGCAGGGCGCGGGGCGGGATGTAAAGACGGCTTTGGCCGATTGAAATATGCGGTATCATTGCCGTAGATCCGGAGGAGGCAGCCATGCCCGAAACCAAATCCCCCGCTAGGGTCGTTGGGAAGATTCTCGCGGAAGCAAACAAGCGCGTTGTCCCGATGGCAATGAAAGAGGCCGTTCAAGCCGCCATGCTATTTGCTGCCGATCTGCTACCTGACGCCAAGGAGATTCGGCTTGAGGAAGTGGAGCCAAGCCCAAAAGGATGGTCGGTAGTGATCTCATACATTAGCCACCAATCGCCGACATTCGCAATCGTGAGAGGCGAAGAGGGCCCACGCATTTACAAACAGATCACGATTGATTCGAAGAACGGCCGCGCAGAATCTTTGAAAGCTTGGAAGTAATGAGCGCTTATTCCGACATTCTCGTTGAAAGGTATCGCAATCAGGGCCTTTTGATCGACTCAAACCTTGCGCTTCTTTACTTGATCGGCTTATACAACGTCGGGCTCGTCGGCGATGCGAAGTATAAGAAGCTTGCTAAATATGGCCAGGAGGAGTTCGACATTCTCCTGAGACTGAAGGAAGCCTTCAGCAAAGCAGTCACTACGCCTCATGTTCTCACGGAGGTCAGCAACCTCGCCAACGATCTTCCGGAGCAGACAAAGGCCGCATGTCTGAGGAAGTTCCACGAGACCTTCGCTGAAATCGATGAATTGTCGATTCCAAGCATGGATGCGGCCCAGAGACCGGAGTTTCCGTTTCTTGGCCTGACCGACAGTGCTCTTGCAATCGTCTCGCGCCAATACCTGATCGTCACCGACGACGCGCGATTTGTGAAGAAGCTAAATGAGTCCGGATTGGAAGCGCTGAACTTCAATCACCTGCGATAGGACTATCGCTTGTCCGGCCAACTCCCAGGCAAGCCCAATCCGCTACTTATAGTGATACCTCGCCTGTAGAAAATCGATTCGCTCCTGAGTAACTCGATAAACCAGCCGGTGCTTCTGAGTGATCCGCCGGCTCCAGCTTCCGGCCAGTTCGAACCTCAGCGGCTCCGGCTTTCCGATTCCAATGAAAGGATCAAGCAATACAGCCTCAACTAGTTCCAACGTGCGGAGGGCGACCTTGTGATCGGTCTTGATTAAGTAGGCCAGGTCTTCGCGGAACCTAGGAAGAAAGACGGCTGCTCGCTCGATCTTCTTGCTCATCGGCTACGCTTATCCTTGCTTATCGAAAGTGATTCCAAGCCCAGGGAGCGCCGCAGTTCCTGAAGAGCAACTTCAGCGGACTGTGCCGGAACCGGTTCTTTATCAAGTGCTACAGACTGCGCCAAGGACTCGAGCAGCCGTTCTGCATTCTTAGGCGAACGCAGCAGATACTCGGTCTCAGTCAGGCTGGAAAGCTCATCGGCGGAAACGATTGCCACATCTCGCGCACCGCGCCGACGCACGATCACCACTTCGCGGTCGTCTGTTACTCGATCCAAAAAGGAAGCCAGGTTTCCGCGCAAGGCGGTGTAGGTAGTCTCAATAGCCATGCGGAATGTCTCTCAATCTAAAATGTACAGCTTTTCTGTACATTTCGTCAATGGCACGTCATTTAATTACGGCAGCTTCGCGGCTTCCGCTTCCGGATTCCAACGATCTTTTCCGGCAAGAAACGCTTTCGGCCGGAACTTCGCGGCATGCTGCGCGGTAAGCTGATGCGACCAGGAGACGCGGGACGACGGGTTGGCACCTGGCCCGGTGCTGCTGAACTCGGCATAGAAGGCTTGCGGCGTGCCGGGAGTATTTCCCCAGGCATTCCATCCTTGAGGTGTCACGTCGGCGGGAAGTTCGGTGTTGCTGTAGACGACGCGGGAATAGGGCCGCCAGGGCCGGCCGAGGCTGGTTACCTGCTTCGACGCGGCTGCCGCATCCGTCCCCGCAGCGTGCTCGATCCCGCTGGTCACCTTGCTGTTGAGGATCACGTAGCCGGTGGTTTGATCGGGCGAGGTGCGCGACTGAGCGGTCAAATAGCCCGGAGCATTGGCGTGAATTTCCGAATGGTCAAATACGGCTGTGGCATTGCCGAAGATGAAATCGACTCCGCCCTCAATATAGCTGTCGACATAGTATTGGCGTCCGTAGTCGGCGAAAAGCGTGTCCTGGTGGCCCAGAAAGCGGCAGTGCTTGAAGATGGATCGATCGGCACGCACGGCCGCGGCAACGGCTTGACCGGTGTTACCGGCGGTGTTTTCGAAGGTAATGTTGTCGGCTTCGAAGCCAGCGCCGTTTATTTCGACTGTTTCCGTAAAGAAGGTCCCGCCAGCCTGCTTGGCATTCAGGCTGTTGGTAATAACCACGTCGGCAGGCGATTTGCCCATGCCCAGCAAGGTGATGTCGGTGTGGTTCTGGGTGACGATGACGCGCTCGTGATAGGTGCCGGGAGCAATCTCAATGAAGACGCGGCCCGGCTTGCCGTCAGGGCCTACGCCCGCGAAGGGGTGATGATCCATCGCCATCTGAATCGTCGGAAATTCAGTGAAACCCTCGATGCCTGTTTTCACATCGGGCGAAACGCGAACATGAACGTCCTGCGCCTGGCCCTGGCGCGCGGAACCAACACAGCAAATAAGCAACGCGAAGAACAGCTTTGGCGTTTCCATGTGGGTCTTCATTCTTTGACCGATGGATTTAAGGATTCCGGCGCGGAACCATGTTGCATCTCCCAAGGGGCCGAAACTCCAAAATTGGCGAGGATGCCGCGGGGATCCGCGCCGGACATGTTCCTTACGCCCACTTCTTTCCCAGCGCGCCCAAGTCCGCGCGCCCCAGATCGTCGGCGGTCATGGCAATACGAAATTCGACTGTGGCGTCGAAGGTGAGGAACCAGGGCTCGGCCAGCCTTGCCACGTCGGAAGCACTCTCCAGATTGACAACGAGGATCGCGCCTCGATGGCCGTCCCGTTCGGTAAAGTAGGCTGACTCGGG
>CAZSVJ010000162.1:0-8087 GCA_964610185.1 uncultured Occallatibacter sp.
ACACGGCGCGGGCGGGCATCCGACGGCGGTGGCCGTGGTGAGCGATCTGCTGGCGCTGGCCCATGGATCGCGACGGGTGGAGATTCCATCAGCCCCGGCCAAGGTGAGCGGCGAGTTCGAGGTCCCGCATTACATTCGCTTCCTGGTCAAAGACCGGCCGGGGATTGTGGCCGCAATTACCGCCGCGCTTGCCGAGGAGAAGATTAACATTCGCGCCATTGTCCAGAAGCCCGGTTATCCGCACGACGCGCTGCCCTTTGTGGTGACCGTCGAGCCGTGCAAGTCTTCGACCTTGCAGCGAGCCCTCGCAGCCATGCGAACCATGGATTGTTTTCTGGTCGAGCCGCTGGATTTGCAAATGCTCGAATAACGAGTCAGACATCTGGTGACAAAACCTCAATTGAGAATTGCTGTGGAGGCCCAGCGATGATCGACACGATTTATCGGTGCGAAATTTGCGGCACAGAGAGCGATAACCCGGTGCGGTGGATTGTGATCCAGTGCAACGATGCGCAGTTGACGGTTCTGAAATGGACGAAAGAAGCTGCCAGCGCGCCCCACGCGCGGCATTATTGCGGCGAGGCCCACGCACAGGTTTACATCAGCCGCTGGTTTGAATCCTTCTGCGGGTGAAGGCGACTGGCACCCAAGTCGGAACTGTGCCTCCTGTCTGCCTTCCCAAATTCCAGTGTGAGTTTCTGTCACGCAGCGGCTGGATCAACCAGCGGGTTGACCACCTGAACTGCCCCGTAGCGCTGTCCCGCTGCCAAGTCCTCCGAATAAAGGATCGATGCGCCCGACCGCTCCGCAGCTTGAAGAATGAGCGCATCCCAAAAGGAAGTCTTGTAGCGATTCTCGATTTCAAGCGCGAGAAGAACCGACTCGGGAGTGTTCGTAACGATCTCCCAGGTTGAGTACTCGCGGATCAGCAGGCGAACCTCACCCATCGGCAACGGATTGCCGGCTATTCGGCGAAGATTGATGCACAGTTCTTGCAATACCTGGGTGCTCAATACGCCCTGGCCCGAATCCCAGAGCCGCTCCAACAACTTCTGGGCGCGCAGACGTTTGAATCCCGCAGTGCGGTCATGCGCGTACACCAGAATGTTGGTATCGACGAAGTACTTATCGCTCATGGAGTTCGTCTCGCGAACGAGGAGGCGTCCAATTCAGATCGAAGCCCTTCCGTAGCCGCGCGACCGCACTGCGGCGAGCCTGGTGGTATCCCTTGCGCTCACGCACTGCCTGCTCCAGCCTGGCCGCAAGCAGAGCACTGATCGAGGAGCCTTCCTCCGCAGCCAGGATGCGGGCTTCGCGAAGCAGATCGGCTTCAATTTTCAGCGTGACGTTCGTCTTCATGGAGCACCGATTTTAGTGTAGCACAGTTTTACGTGCTTGAGCTTGCGGGCGAGAACGTGCGCTGACTGCCCTGTTCGTTTCGAATGCGCCTCAGGTTGTCGGTTTGACAATTGCCGGACCTGTCGATTCGCGAACCACCAACTCCGGAGCCATCACGATTTCCGACGGAAACGGGCTCTCTCGATTGGCGATTCGCTCCAGCAGAATCTGGGCGCCGCGCTTGCCCATCTCCGTAAGAGGCTGGCGGACGGTCGTGAGCGAAGGCGTGGAATAGGCCGCGGACTGGATATCGTCGAATCCGACGACCGAAACGTCCTTTGGAACCGAAAGCCCAGCATCGCTGAGCGCGCGGATGGCGCCGATGGCGGCGATATCGTTGAAGCAAAAGATGGCGGTGAAGTCGCGCGTCTTCTCAAGCAGCGCCTTCATCGGAATGTAGCCAATCTCAGGCGCCATGGGGTGGTGCCCATCCTTCATCGACCATCCGGCCGAGTCGATGCGGATGGTCAGGCTGGAATCAAGCTTCAGGTCAATCTCCTGGGCCACCTGCTGGATGGCCTCCCAGCGGAATTCCGAGTCGGGGATGGCGCGAGGGCCGCGCATGAAGGCAATGCGGCGATGGCCGAGCGAGTACAGGTGAGTCAGAGCCTGCTCGACGGCAAGATGGTGATCGAGGACAATGTTGGTCACATTCTCAGCGGTACTGTGAGCCGAGATTGCCACTACCGGTACCGGGACTTGAATGTGGTCCGAGGGCGTGTTGAGAAGCAGAAAGCCATCTACGGCGCGTTCCACGAACATGCGCGGATACTTCTCGATGAGCTCGCGTTTCCAGTCATGGCAGGCGGTGAAGTAAAAGTAGTGCGCGCTGGTCAACTCCTGGACGACGCCGTTCATGACACGCGTAAAGTAGCCCTCGCTCAGGTCCGGCGCCAAAACGCCGACGCTCATCGACCGGCTCTGGCGAAGGGAACGGGCAAAATAGTTGGGGCGGTAGTTAAGCCGCTCCGCCGCTTCGGTGACTCGGTTGCGGGTCTCCTGGGGAATGGACTTGGCGGAGGGTGAGTTATTCAGGACGAGCGAAACGGTGGTCTGAGAGAGCTCCAGGTGCTCGGCGAGCATTCTGAGGTTGACATGTCCGGGCGGCATCGAAATCTTTCCCTTTGCCATGATGGAGTTGTAACACGTTTTGTGCGAAGGGGGAACACGAATTCCACGTGGTACATCGATTTTCCAGAGTGCGGGTAAGCAGATGAACCTTGCGTCAAAGGCTCGATTCCTGAAAACACCCGGAAAACACAGCTATGGCGCCTGGATTTCGTTCCTGCCGGGCTTAAGCGGCCATGTTTTCCCCCTGAAAACAAAGCTGCCGATTAGGCTTTCCGGGAGCGTGATGGTAGCGTCGATGCCAGCGCCGCGCCGGGAGTATTCGACCTTGATGGTTCCCAGCGGATGGTGATAGGTTGCCGTTAGCGAGGGCAACGAGCCGAGGTGAGGAGCAATGCGAACCGTGGCAAAGCCGGGGCTTCCAGGCTCAATACCGGCTACCAGCGCGAGCAGGTCATAGATGGGATGCGCCGACCAGGCGTGAGAATCGGAGCGGGTGTTGCCGGGAACTTCTGGCCAGGTGCTGAAGTGAAGCGCCAGCATCTTGCGCCAGGGGTCGATGGAGTCAAGGTACTCGTCCGCCATACCCGCGTGTTCGAGTGCGCGTGCCAGATAAAAGCGGAAATAGTACGAGGCGCTGAGCACGCCGTCGCGCGTTGGGCCGGGCTGTATTGCCAGAATCTGGCGCATAAGTTGCTGCTGATGCTCTTTCGGAACAACGTCGTAGAGGACGGCGAGGATGTTCGCATGCTGGCTGAAATTTGTCAGGTCGGGATTGTCGGCAATCAGGCCTCGATCGCCGGACCAGCAGTTTTTCAAGATGTCTTTGCGAAGATGCGCGGCGTGACCCTGGTAGCGGCCGGCCGTGCCTGAATCGCCACGGGCCCTTTCGAGATCCGCTGCTTCATCGAGGGCGCCGAGGTATTCGAGCGTGGTAACGCAGGACTCGCCGCTCGCGCTGTAGGTGGGGATTTCGCCCGACGGGACCCAGTCGACGAAGCTCCACCAGGGCAGCTTGCCGAGCAGGCCGTCTGGCTGCTCATGCCTGCCGAACCAATCGAGGACGGTTCGGGTTCCAGGAATCATGGAGCTGACGAAGCCTTGGCTATCGGGGCGGTAGAGCCAGTAATCGTGGACCATGCCAACCCAAAGCAAGGAAAAAGTTGGAATCGTCTGCGGCAGGGAACTGGGATAGCGGCTAAGCGTGATTCCGTCCGGCGTTCTTGACTCGTCGAAGGCCGCAATTGCCTGCCGGGCGAGCCGGTCGTCGCCGGCCACGGCATAAGAAATCAAGGCCTGGATGCGAGTGTCGCCCACATATTGAAGCTGCTCGTAGTAGGGCGTGTCCATGTAGGTTTCATGGGCGTCGAGGCGGGCGGTGCGCCAACTGATCTCCCAAACCTTTGCCAGGTCCGGATCGGGCGAGTGGAACGAGGCTCGCTCTTCAAATGGATAGGCGGTGAAGTTGGCGGTCAGGGACTCCAATTGGAGCGGCTCGGAAGCGGTTTGAATATCGATGTCGAGATAGCGCCAGGTGCGCCACCAGAGCGGCTCAAATACACGATGCGCGCCGCCGTCGGGAAGGAAGCTGTCGGTCATTCCAAGAGCGACGCGATTGCCGACCTCGTCGCGATCTCCCTTGTGCTGGTCTTTGTCGTAGAGGGCCTCGGCGTATGTGAGGGTGATGTTGGAGCCTTTGCCGCCGGAGACGGTTAGTCGCGGATAGGCAGTGCTGAGGGTCTTGCGGTCGAGGAGAAGATGGATGTGTTTGCCGGCGGGGATGAGGACAGGGATTGAGTCGAATCCGCGCAGACCGGATGGATCTTTTCTTACAATTTCGCCGGCGTTTGCGGACTCATATTCCATGTGCGGAAGCTCATCGGGCACCAGACCCCACGGATTGTCGCCCGTCGTGTCTGCGGAGTGCGCTTTATTTACGTCCGGGTAAATGCTCTCTCGAATGGGCGAGGCGGCAGGAACCCAAGCCGCCCCCGCCGCGCCGGGGTCCTGCCAGGCCCAATCGTAATGAGCGGCATCGACTTCTTCTCCGGGGCCAGACGCCATGTATTCAAAAAAACCGTTGGCAACACGCGGGAGCGGCCGCTGGCCTTGCTCCTGCTCGACCATCCAGCCAATGGGCGTGCTAATGGAAGTGGCTCCGGCAGCCTCGCTCTCCAGCAGAAAAGCGGTGCGGTCGGTCATCTGGGCAATTGGAGCGTAAATGCCGAAGTTCCAGACCGTTGCGGTGATCAGGTTCTGGCCGGGCGCGAGCAGCGGCGCTAGGTCGAAGCGCTCGTAGCGCCAGTGCGCCAGGTTGCCCCGAGCAGGACCGTCCCCGACTCGATGGCCGTTTACAAACAGGACGAAGCGGTTGTCGGCGCTGACGCGGACAATGTAGCTCGACGGAACTGCCGCCAGCGCAAGCGTGCGCCGAAAGTGGAGCACCACCGGCTCGCGCAGCGGGATCGTAGGATGCGTGATCCATGAGGCTTGCCAATCATGGTGAGGCGTGTCCGGTTGCAGATTCGATTGGACAGGGATGGGATCGAGGGATTGAGCCTGAAGACCCTGGGCGACGAGAACGATTGCGAATAAGTACGAAGTTGGACGCATGGGATCTGGCCTTCCGAGAAACAATTCCTAGCTTACTGGAAACAGGTAGTCTCGCCGGCGCTGACGCCAAAACGACCCAAAATTGCCTGGTTGCGCCAGCTTTTCCACGAAATCCCCGTTGAATGCGTGTGATTTAGCAGCTCTGTAACCTTCTGTTCACATTGACCGGGTAGCCTGTGTGAGGTGATCGATCAAGTGCCAGAGATTCGCATCTCCCAACCGACATTGGGGCCGGCGTTGGGCTCTCCCAGCGAGCCGCGCCCGCCGGAAGCGGTTCAACCCGAGGTTTCCGCGATTCGCCAGTTCCTGCTTTCGCGCGGGAACTCGGCAATTGCCGATCGCGGATTTCGCTGGCTGATGGTGCTGTGCGCGCTGAGCATTTTCGGCATCGTGGCGCTCATTGCCTTCGAGCTTGTGGTGCGCAGCCAGCTTGCCTGGAAGAGCTTCGGCTTCCAGTTCTTCTTTTCAGCGTTTGTCGATCCCGATACCAAGCTGCCCATGTACTGGGATCCGGTCAACGGGCATTTCAGCGCTCTGCCTTTTGTCTATGGCACCCTGGTCTCTTCGTTCCTCGGGCTGCTGATCGCTGTTCCTCTAGCAATTGGCGTGGCCGTCTTCCTGACCGAGATGTGTCCGCGCATGCTGCGTGGTCCGCTGGCATTTATCACCGAACTGCTGGCGGCAATTCCCAGCGTGATCTACGGACTCTGGGCTGTCTTCGTGCTGGTGCCGTTGCTCAGAGAGCACGTAAACCCCGTGCTGATCAAGTTGTTTGGTTGGACAACGTTGTTCACTGACGACAACCCCACTGGGCTGGGCTTCCTTGCCGCGGGCGTCATTCTGGCGGTTATGATTTTGCCCATCATCTCATCGCTGACTCGCGAGGTGATGACCGCGGTGCCGCATTCGCAGCGCGAGGCGGTGCTGGCGCTGGGCGCAACGCGCTGGGAAATGATTCGTATGGGCGTGTTGCGCAACGCGCGCATCGGCATTGTGGGCGGGATCATTCTTGGCCTCGGGCGGGCGCTGGGCGAGACCATGGCGGTGACCATGGTGATCGGCAACAGCCCGGAGATTCACCGCATGCTGCTTGCCAATGGAAGCTCGATGGCGTCCGTGATCGCCAATGAATACGCCGAGGCCTCCAGCGATCTGCATCTAAGCGCGCTCACTGAGATTGGCCTGGCGCTGTTTATTGTGACCATTATCGTGAACGCGCTGGCACGGTTATTGGTGTGGGCGGTTACACGCGGAGCGCCGGCGCAGGCGAACTGAAGTACAGCTTTTAGCCTCTAGCTATTAGCTTCTAGCTAAGAACTAGAAGCTGAGAGCGAGGAGCAAGCTGAATAAATCGATGAGTGGAACGGGTGGACGTTTTGTGTCAGGGCACGACCGGGGTACCCTCTGGGTCGCGTGCCGAAGATGCAACAAAAAGGACGCGGGCTTTAGCCCCTGAAGGAACGAACGGCAGGTACTAGAATCTGGCAACGAACACCGCCGAGGAGAATTTAAGCTGGCAACAGAATACAAATTGCGTGCTCGGATGAGGTCGCTGGCCGATGGCGCGGCCACCGGATTGGCGGTGCTTTCAACCGTTCTGGTTGTGGCGCCGCTCGTGGCCATCTTCGTCTACCTCGTTTATAAGGGCGCCAACTCGCTCAATCTGGCCTTCTTCACCCACAATCCTGCTCCGGAAGGTGAGCCAGGCGGAGGCATGGCCAACGGCATCGTCGGTTCTGCGATACTGCTCGGATTAGCCAGCGTTATTGGCGTCCCGATGGGCATCGGCGGCGGCATTTATCTGGCCGAATTTGGGCGCGGAACAAAGTTCGCCAACGCTGTGCGCTTCACCGCCGATGTGCTTAACGGCGTTCCCTCCATCGTGATGGGAATGGCCGTTTACGCGCTGATTGTGTTTTGGCAAAAGCACTTCTCCGCGCTTGCCGGCGGTGTGGCGCTGGGAATCATGATGATCCCCACTGTGTGCCGCACCACGGAAGAAATGCTGCTGATGGTGCCCCATGCGGTGCGCGAGGCGGCATTGGCGCTGGGCGTTCCCAACTGGCGCTCGGTTCTTTCCATTACGGTAAAGACGGCCTCACCAGGCATCATCACCGGCTGCATGCTGGCCTTTGCGCGCGTTGCGGGCGAAACGGCTCCGCTGATCTTCACCGTCCTGGGCAATCCCAACTGGAGCGTCAATCTCAACGAGCCCATCGCCGCGTTGCCGCTGCAAATCTATGTTTACGCGCTTTCGCCGTACGACGACCAGCACCGGCTTGCCTGGGCAGGCGCCCTGGTGTTGATTGTGCTAATCGTGCTTGCGGTTTCTCTGGTGCGATTCGTCACCAGCCGCGGCGTTTTGAAAGGGGCAAGCTAAGTGGGCGTTGGCATCGAGGTCCTCAGCCTGAATGCGTGGTACGGAACCAATCACACGTTGCAGGACATCAATCTGAACATACCGGCGAACCACGCAACGGCGCTGATCGGTCCCTCGGGCTGCGGCAAGAGCACGTTTGTGCGCTGCCTTAACCGCATGCATGAAACCAATCCCATTGCCCGCGTCACCGGCACGGTCCGCATTGGCGAGCTGGACATTTACAACGATGCCAAGCCGGTGGAAATCAGGCGCAGCGTGGGCATGGTGTTCCAACGGCCAAATCCCTTCCCCACCATGTCGATCTACGACAATGTGGCCGCTGGTCTAAAGCTGAACGGATACAGCAACCGCCGCGCGCTGGACGAGATTGTAGAGAAGTCGTTGAAGAACTCGGCGCTTTGGGACGAGGTGAAAGACGACCTGAAGAAGAAGTCGGGCGCCAGCCTCTCCGGCGGGCAGCAGCAACGGCTCTGCATCGCGCGGGCGCTCGCTGTCGATCCGGAAGTGCTGCTGATGGATGAGCCGGCTTCAGCCCTGGACCCGGTTTCCACATCGAAGATCGAAGACCTGATCTTTCAGCTGAAATCGCAGTACACTATTGTGATTGTGACGCATAACATGCAGCAGG
>CAZSVJ010000163.1:0-8077 GCA_964610185.1 uncultured Occallatibacter sp.
CCTCCAGCTCATGGGCCTTCCAAAGCCAAAGGAGATGACGGGCGAGAGCCTGATCGTTTCCTGAACCGGCTTACGTTCAAGTCGGCGAGAATTCAAAACGACCTCAGACCTCCAGTATTGAATAACCAAACGACCTCAGGCCTCCAGTATTGAATGGAATTCAATACTGGAGGTCGTTTGGTTGAGGTCTTCAGTCTTTTTGTTTGATCCCCCGGCGCCCAAGCCGCTTTGATCCTCGGTTCCATGCCGCGTACCCACCATTGTGCCCAGCTTACCCAGGCCGATCTCGGCGCAAGCGTGTCCCTGTCGGGGTGGGTGGACACGGTGCGCGATCTGGGCGGGATAATCTTTGTCGATTTGCGCGACCGGCACGGCCTCACGCAGGTCAAGTTCGACCCCCAGGTGCAGGCCGGCCTGAGCGAGCGGGCCTCCCGCCTCAAGCCGGAGTCGGTGATATCCGTTTCGGGGAAGGTGGAACGACGGCCCGCCGGCACGGACAACGCGGAACTGCCAACCGGCGAGGTCGAGGTGGAGGCGTCCATCCTTGAGGTTCTCAACATTTCCGAGACCCCGCCCTTTCCGCTCGATGATGCGGGCGGGGACAAGGTGAACGAGGACCTCCGGCTCACCTACCGCTACCTGGATCTGCGCCGGCCGAAGATGAGGAAGAATCTCGTCGTCCGCCACAGGACCGTGAAGTCGATTCGCGACTATTTCGACGCGCAGGACTTCATCGAGGTGGAGACCCCGGTCCTCTTCAAGAGCACGCCGGAGGGCGCCCGCGAGTACCTGGTGCCCTCCCGCATTCACCCGGGACAATTTTATGCGCTTTCGCAATCCCCCCAGCAGTTCAAGCAGATCCTGATGGTGGCCGGCGTGGAACGCTATTTTCAGATCGCGCGCTGCTTCCGCGACGAGGACCTGCGCGCCGACCGCCAGCTTGAATTCACGCAGGTCGATCTGGAGATGAGCTTCCCCCACCAGGAGACGGTTTTTGGTGTCGTCGAACAGTTTCTGGCGGCAGCTTTTCGTGCGGCCGGCGTCATGCTGCCCACGCCCTTTCCGCGCATTACTTACGATGAGTCCATGCGCCGGTTCGGCAGCGACAAGCCCGATCTGCGCCTGCCCGGCCTCACCGATGTTCGCTCAGCATTCAGTGACGCCGCGCTCGCTACGCTGCAAATCGACCCCGCGCTCCCCGTCGTTGCACTTCGTATTCCCAGTGTCGGCGAGTTGAGCCGCAAGGAGCGCGAAGACAATCATCCGATGTTCGATCTCAAGAAGGGCGCCAAGTTCATTGACGATTTCAAGCGCCTGGCCAAGGGATTTCCCGAGGCCGCAGTGAAGGTCCGCGAACTCGCCGGCGCCGCCGAAGCCGACTTCGTCATCATCGTTGCCGGCGATCCGGCTCATCCGGTAAAGGCCAGCGACACCAAGTTTGAAGGCCGGCTTTCTGAGCGCGAGATCAACGTCTACTCCGCCGCAGGAAATTTCCGCACCGAGCTGGCCAAGAAATATGCCGAGCGGCATGGAGCATTTACCGTCACTGAAACAGCTGTCGCGGATGCCGATCCGCTTACCGGAAAAAGCGTCGATGGAGCAGCCGCATTCAACCCCATCTGGATCGTGGATTTCCCCATGTTCGAGTACGACCTGGCCGCAGCAAAGTGGATGCCCGCGCACCATCCATTCACTTCGCCGCACGAGCACGACATGGCGAATCTACTTACCGATCCGGCCAGCGTGCGAGCTAACTGTTATGACCTGGCCATGAACGGACTCGAGCTCGGCTCGGGATCAATTCGTATTCATCGCAAAGACATTCAGCAGCAGATTTTTCAATCGCTCGGCATCAGCGACGAAGAAGCTCGCGCGCGTTTTGGCTTCTTCCTCGACGCGCTTGAATACGGCACTCCGCCGCACGGCGGCATTGCGCTCGGCCTGGATCGCATCGTCATGCTGCTCACCGGCGCGTCGAACCTGCGCGAAGTCATAGCCTTCCCGAAGACTGCGAAGGCCATTGACCTGATGGTCGATGCGCCGACGACCGTCACCGAGCAGCAGTTGAAAGAACTGCATATTCGCGTGGCGCTGAAGAGTTAAATCAAAGGCAACACCTTGCTTGCTCTTCTTTCCCAGACGGAGCGCGCCAGGAAACTAAACCCACTCAACCTGGTCCAGGCGCTTGTAACTTTGGCCATGAGCTCAATATCCCCAGAGTAGATGGATGCAACTTCCGTCGCCACCTGAACGGCGCATATGGCGCTATACAGCACCGAATCTTCTGCTATTTGTCTCTGGAATACGTCTTCTCTCGCGCCAGGACTCGGACGCGCAGACGCCGGTGTTCTGTCGTCCAACGCGGTTCGGAGGATTGAAGCATTCTGGTCCCCGTGCGCGAACGAACAGAGCCACTGATATTCCGGGTATAGGCGCTCAAGCATTCCTTTCTGATCGAGGTTCACTATTCTGTCAATTACCTTCCGGGGCGTTGGGAATTCCACAATGACTTCCCTCCTGACGCCCGCTGGCATCTGCGTCCCAAGTTCGTCGCTCTCGATGGTGAGTTTCTCCGCATCGGTCACACCAATCAGCTTCCGCATCTCGTCAAATGATGGGACAGCGACCTTATTTACATAGTCATCGAATCTTGGGAGGTTTATGCATTCCTCTCGCATCAGGAGGAACCGAACGTATTGCTTCTTCCAGCCGCTCTACAGAAACCGAGCGACGTTGCTCGAATCCTGCAACAGAAAGCAAAAGCAATACAGAGTCTCAAGTTGCAATCGGGCGACCGTTATTGCATCAACGGATGATGCAGAGGGCCCATCTCTCAAGAGCTTCCTGATGGACTCATGAGCAGATCGCATGCCCTCCGTCACACGCTTCAAAACGTCGCGGTGAAAATCCGAGAAGCCCGGAGGAACGGCGCTCTGGAGAGCGTTCTGAGCAGCCGTAATGCATGTGTTTACGTATTCATCGAGCACTTTGACGTCAAATCTCTGGGTTATATCTATATCCGCGGTCTAGACGTGCTTGATCTTACTGACAGTCAATTTCGCCATTGACTGCTCCTTGGCTATGCCCTATCCATCTCCGCAAACAACTCGCCCAGCACAACGCGGATTGGCGTCCCAGGCACAATGAGCTCGCCATTTTGGACGATGTGAAAGCCGGTGGAGTCCGCAGTCCAGGCCTTCCGCGTTTCCGGATCGATGACCCAGATATTCTCCACGCCAAAATCGAGGTAATCGTCAACCTTTTCCTGTAGCTTGCTCAGCCGGTCTTCTGGTGAGAGAATCTCTATCGCGATCAACTGTGGATGCCTGATGATGGGCTCCCGTGGAGCATCCGCGCGGAGCACCGACACATCGGGGACACGGAATCGCGCGCTCTTCACCTGCATCCTCACTTCAGTTACTGTCCGCACCTGCCACGACGCCCGATTATTCGTAAACAAGGCAGCGATAATTGCTTGTAAGAAGCCGTGATCGTATTCGCCCAAGTTGCGCTCCTCAATCCGTCCCTCCACATAGTCGCAATCGGGGCGGTAACTCGAGGTGAGGTACTCGCGCACGGAAATGAGTTCCGCCTGGGGATCTTCGTAGATAGGCTGAGTCGCCATGTATTGATTATCGCGCTAAACCGGTGGGGCCGCCAGCGGAATCCTATGCAGGGCAGTCAACCTACTTCGTGTCGGAGTCGGAGGCGTTCTCGGCTTCGCCTTCGACGGAGATGCGCAGGGAGCGCAGAAAGTGGAGATCGTTCGGCGTGAACGGAGCTTCCCCGTCGCCCTGGCCAACGCCAACCGCGACTTCATCGGAGTTTTTTGCGGTGACCTCGTTCAGCCCGATCGTCGCCTCCAGCATCAGCAGCACGTCGAATCCGTGCTTGCGGATATCCTGCACCACTCCGGCGATCTGCTCGC
Organism: uncultured Occallatibacter sp.; assembly: GCA_964610185.1. GTDB lineage: Bacteria > Acidobacteriota > Terriglobia > Terriglobales > Acidobacteriaceae > Telmatobacter. The sequence goes on from CAZSVJ010000163.1 coordinate 3,929, forward strand.
TTTCAATCACCGACTCATGGATCGCCTCACCAAGTTGCTGAATCAGTTCGCGCACACGAGACGTCAAGGGTACCTCCAGGAGCGGCGGCCAGCCCGAACGAAGTCGGTCGCGGCGTAGGATTCTTTTACATTACGTCCGCCGCCGTCCGGGAGCAACTGCCAACCCGCAATAATTTCAAAAAAACGGTTGAGCAAGCGTCGCTGCTACCATCATAACGGAATGAAACCTCAAACCATCGGACGGGCCCTCGGAATCGGCCTCCGCGTCGCCGGGCGCATGGCGGGCGAACGCGTGGCCGCCGGCGCAAAGGCCGCCGCGAATGCTTCGCCCAGCCAGGCCTCCCTTGAAGCCGCTGCCCAAGACCGGGCTGGGGGTCGGGCCGCCGGTCAGGCTGCTGGAAAGGCGACCAAGCGAGTTGCACGCGGCGTGGGCGGCTTCCTGCGCCCCTTCGGCCGTGTTGGCGGAATCGTCTGGCTCGAAGTCACAGGCGTCTTCTTCTTCCTTTTTGTGATTGTTTTTGCCCGGGCTCTGTGGATGTACAGAGCCAGCTTTGCGCACGGGCCCGATCACCAGAAGTTCCTGGTTTCCGTCCCGCTTCTGCTGGTTTTTCTTTACCTGAGCGTCAGCGCGTTCTGGCGCGCGCGGCGCAAGTAAGCCGCTCACTTTCAGATCGCTCAGTTCTTGGCCGATTCTTTGTTTTCAGGCCGCGTCAACGCCCATACCAGCGCTCCGACAATTCCCAGCCCAAAAAGCATCACAACAAATCCACCGCCTCGCACGAAGCCGAACCTCATCAGCGCCAATGCATTCGCAGCCATCATCATGGACCTCCGCGCCGGTTTTCAACGTGAAACCTGCTCATTGGTTATGACCCGAAATCTTTTGGTTAGTTGCCGCGGAAGAGATTGCTTGGACGACGAAGTATTTCTTGAAGAGCCATTGTTCCCCGGCGCGCAGCCTCAAGTGCGCCGCTGTGGCAGAGAGCGTGTGAGGTGCCAGACCGCAAGCCCAAGCGCGAACGCGCCCAGCACGTAAGCCATCAGCGCATGATTTCCCGTGTGAATTCTCCATCCGCGGTAGAAGGCGATCCCGGCAGCTACAAGCATCAGGATTCCACGAAAGTGTTGCATGGTGCGCACCAGACCTTCTTCAAACACGCCCAACGACAGATGATGACCGTTTGACCCGCCGAAACCTAGTCCCTATCGTAAGTAGAGTACCGCCGTGCAGCTCAAGAGGAATAGCCATGACCAGCCCCGCCATTGCCCCACAACTTCGCAAGACCGCACTCAATGCAACGCATCGCGCGCTCAAGGCCAAGATGGTGGACTTCGGCGGATGGGATATGCCGGTGGAATATCCATGCCCTGGTGGAGGCTTGATCGCCGAGCACCTCGCTGTCCGCACCGGCGTGGGGCTGTTCGACGTGAGCCACATGGGCGAGATTCAGTTTCGCGGGCCAGGGTCGCTCGCGGCCATCCAGCACATCACCATGAACGATGCGTCGCGGCTCCAGGACGGGCAGGCGCAATACTCGGCGCTGCTCACGCCTGAGGGAACATTTGTCGACGACATCCTGGTGCACCGGCTCAGCCCCAACGACTACTTGCTGGTGGTCAACGCCGGGACCAAGGACAAGGACTTTGCATGGATTCGCAAACAGGTGGGCGCATTTCCTTCGATCCACATTAGCGACTACTCCGACTACTATTCGCAGCTTGCTCTGCAAGGTCCGCGGGCGCTTGAGACGCTCAAAAAGCTGACCAAGGTCGATCTGGCCGCGATCAAGAATTATTGGTTCGCCTGGGGCACAGTGGCCGGCGTGCCGAATGCGATGATCGCGCGCACCGGCTACTCGGGCGAAGACGGGTTTGAGGTGTATCTGCCTGCCGACGAGGCAACCACGGTAAAGATGTGGAACGCGCTGATGGAAGCAGGCGAGGAGTTTGGGATTCGTCCGTGCGGGTTGGGCGCAAGGAACACGCTGCGCCTCGAAGCCGGCATGAGCCTCTACGGGCACGAAATTTCCGAGGAGATCAATGTGTTTGAGGCTGGACTCGACCGCTGGCTTAAGCTCGACAAGGGTCCGTTTATTGGACGCGAGGCTTTGTTAGCCGTTCAAGCCTCGGGTCCGAAACGGAAGATTGTCGGGTTGGAAATGGTCGATCGCGGCATCGGTCGCGACGGGTACCCAGTGCTGGATCTGGAAGGCCACGAGGTTGGCGTCATCACATCCGGCTCGCCTGCACCATTTCTGAAAACCAACATTGCGATGGCGCTGGTGCCTGCAGCCACTGCGGCGAGCGGCGAGGATGTGCTGGTCCAGGTGCGGGCGAATCAGGTGCGCGCCAGGCAGGTACCGTTGCCGTTCTATAGGCGGCCAAAGAAGTAGCCTCGTACCCTTCTTTTGACGGAAAATGCGCAAGAAAAAGGCCGAACTGACAGCCAATTTTGGCCGTTTTTGAGCCCGCGGAAGCTCGTTTTAAAGGAGTTACAGGGTCCGCCCAGGGGGTGGGGGGAGTTATTTATTTGGTCAACAGTGCCGTTCGGGCGGGCGCCTGACAGGCAGGATTTGTAGCTATTCATTCATTTCGCCTCTGTTCCAATGATGCGCCGATGGAGGGTAATTATCTGCAACCACCTGCGGTGGGGCGGATGCCTCCGGCTCGGGGTGCGGGTGCAGTTGGTTACCCACCTTTACGAGATGAGACAAAGAGCGCTCGATGGAGGGGGCACCAGGCCGTCAGTTCAGGGTGGGGCGGGGTTGGCATCCGCCCCCGCTTAGTTAGCAGGGCGTATCGATCCCCATCCATCCCGACGGCGAATCCAGAGGTGGTTTTCGTGAACTCCAAGGTCTTGGACGGAGAGCTTCTTTGTGTCAAAGTTTCCCCAGACAATTGACATAACGTCATTCTCCTGGAGAAAAGCATTTTTCTCGTGCGGCAAGATCCATTTATCGCTCTCAGTCGCCAATCGGTTTAAGAACTCGCCACCAATCCAGGTTCCGTATTGATGAATTCCCGCAATCACGAATAGCTTTCGAGTCTCATTCATGGTTAGCCGAAGAACGATGGCGTAGTCCTTCTGAACGCTGCACTTAGGCACATGCTTCTGGCCTTCACAGCACCTCAAGTACTCGCCTTCAGCGGGGGACTTCAGACGACCCTCGTTCTCGCAAATCCAGATTTTCTTCGTCCGCCTCGTTCCACCACCGGGTGCTTGCAGGATTTCGTCCGCAAACCAACAGGGAAGCTCTATGCCATCAAACTGAGGAGGCGATGCAGGCGATTCATTGATCCCAATTTCGAGAGGTGGAGCGTGCTCGCTCAATGCGGGATTTGCTTGAGGTGTGCAAAGGAAAATTACATCGCCATCCGATCCTTCCATGCGCTCCTCCCCTCGAGACCCCTGAAAGCTCAGGTCCAGACTCTCGCTTCCCAATAGGTTTTGAAGGACATGAAGAGCGTGGTAATCTCCAGCGTGAATTGAAGGGAGTGGCTTGCCGTGCCAACCCACAGGCAACATACATTTGAACTTGTGATTCGTCAGCTCTTTTCCGAGGTGAAAGAACTGTCTGACTATTTCATGCCGATAACTATCAGTCTCAATTTTGCGAGCTGTATCGCGAGTATCGCGCCCGATTTCCTTGGTCTCTTCGCCAATGCCCCGCAGACCTGAGAGCTGCTTGTCTTGCCGTAAGGCGATGAACACAGCGATAATGCAGCCAAACAGACCAGCAACGCACCCGACGACATCCAGAATCTGTTTTAACATACGACCTCACGTTACCGCTCCGCATGAATCTCATGCTCAACGGACTGCCGAGGAACCCCGAGGAAGTGTCGGAATTATTGCATGCGAGTGCAAAGCGTGTCTTGCGAAAGAATTAAGTGAGGTGCAGCGGTCGTTGGAGATCTAATCTTGCTCGACGACACCGTGGGTCAAAGCTGTTCGATCAGAAGATGAAAAACCTACCAGGCGGTCCATCCTCGGCCCCAGCAATGGTCGTCACTGACTTTATAAGCAGAGAGGGACAGGATGCCCCTTGCCCGGCTAGTTTTCTCGTCACACCTGCATGACTTCGGCTTCTTTTTTGCGGGAGAGTTCTTCCATCTTGCGGATCTCTTCGTCGGTCATTTTTTGGACTT
>CAZSVJ010000164.1:0-8057 GCA_964610185.1 uncultured Occallatibacter sp.
GCGTTTCTCATTCACCTGCTAGTTGTTCGAGCAGGGTGTCGAAGTCCTCAAGCTTGGCGTACTCGATGATGACCTTGCCGCGGCCGTTGTGGTCTTCGATCTGAACTCTTAGGCCGAGGGCACGCTGAAGGCGCTCTTGAACTTCGCGAACGTTGGGATCGATGGGAGGCTCGGGTTTGGAGAGCTTCTTGTTGGACCTCTCGGGGTGCAGTAGGTTCTGAATATAGGTCTCTGTTTGGCGAACAGATAGCGAAAGTCCAGCGATGCGCTTGGCTGCTTTTTCGATCTCCTCGGCATGTTCGAAGGCAAGCAGCGCCCGGGCGTGGCCGAAGCTGAGCTGCCCGGCCTCGACTTTGGCCTGTACTGCCGCCGGGAGGCGCAGCAGGCGAAGGAAGTTGGCTACAGAGGCGCGATCCTTGCCGGTGCGCTGCGCCATTTGTTCCTGCGTCATGTGGAAGTCGCGCGAAAGCCGCTCGAAGGCGCGGGCCTGTTCCATCGGGTTCAGGTCGGCGCGTTGCAGGTTCTCGACGATGGTGATCTCCATCGCCTGCTCGTCGGAAACCTGCCGCAGATTGGCAGGAATCGTCGTCTTGCCGGCTAGGCTCGATGCTCGCCAACGCCGCTCCCCGGCGATGAGCTGAAACCGGCCATTGGCCAGTGGGCGCACCAGCACAGCCTGAACTACACCATTGGCAGTGATGGAAGCCGCCAGTTCGGCCAGTTGTTCCTCGTTTACCTGGGAGCGGGTCTGGAATGGATTGGGATCGATCTGATCGAGGGGAATCTCGCGGGGTTTGCCGCCTTCCGGCTCAACGAGTGAGGGTGTGGGAGTTTGCACCGGTGGGAGAAGGGAATCCAGACCTTTGCCCAAGGCGCGGCGTTTGGGATCGAATTTGGTTTCTGGAACTGCTATCATCATGATTCTAAATCCTTTGTGTCGGTAAATGGAGCCGGGACTTTCAACAATTCGCGTTCGCTAGTTTCACGGAAATGGCTGCGGATCGAGTCTCCCGTCAGCAAAGCAGCCATCATGAATAGGGCCAGAATCGGACACTCTTGGCTCGTTCTGGATGCAGGGCCGCCACGGCTTTTCGTTCCAGGGCACGGGGGCTAACGATCCCGTTTCGAGCAAGATACTCGGCGGCTAGCTCGAAATAGGCCTCCGTTCCCCTGGAGCGAGGATCGTAGATAGCCACAGGCTTTCCGTGGCTGGGCGCCTCAGCCAGGCGAACGTTGCGCGGAATGACGGTGCGGTAGAGACTGTCGCGGAAGAACTCGCGCAGGGTCTCGGTAACTTGCTGAGCCAGGTTGGTTCGATCGTCGTACATGGTGAGCAAAACGCCTTCGATGGTGATGGTGGGGTTGAAGGCAGCTCGCACCCGTTCGAGATTCGACACCAACTCGGAGACGCCTTCAAGTGCGAAGTACTCGGCCTGCATGGGAACTATAAGGGAATTCGATGCGACCAGGGCGTTAAGTGTCAGCAGGTCCAGCGCGGGCGGGCAATCCAGGATCAGGACATCGTAATTAGCCTGAATTGGCAGCAGCGCCTGGCGGAGACGGCCAGCGCGGTCGCTGGCCGCGGCAAGCTCAATATTGGCGCCCGTGAGGTTCTTCGATCCGGGCAAGATCCAGAGGAGGTCAATTTGCGTGGGCAGCACGACCTGTTCCGCAGATGCGTCTCCCATGAGGACTTCGTAAATGGAATGGCGGTTGTCGTCGCGCAGAAATCCGAGGCCGGAGGAGGCGTTAGCCTGGGGATCGCAGTCGACCAGCAGTACCTTCAGGCCTTCCAGCGCCAAGCAAGCCGCGAGGTTGATGGCGGTTGTGGTTTTGCCAACTCCGCCCTTTTGGTTGACGACACCAAGAATCTTGCCCATGGCAATCAAGACTATCGGGAACGCGAGTGCGGGGGTAGGGATCTGTGCTGTGGAGAACGGGACGAAGCTGTGGAAAGCGCCTTGGGGTGCGAGGGCCTGAGGAAAATCAAACATATGACAGGGAAGGGTTTCGCTGCGAACGTACGGTTAGTGGATTGGGGCGCACTGATTGGGTGTCGCGGTGGAAAACTTTCTAATTTATGGCGGGTGAAGGGGCATTTTAGTAAGCACGGTTCAGCATGGTTCAGCACGATCCAATATGAGACTGCGCCCGAACTGGGCTGATTGATTCTTGTTCCACGTGGAACATTTCCCACTTTGGGCGACGTTCCCATGATGTTCCACGTGGAACAAACGCGGAATGCGGTCGATTCTTTGGGCGTCGCGAAGTCAACCTAGATATTGATCCCTTGCCTCTCTAACCTACCAAGTAAAAGCGTCCGGTCGCCGCTTGCTGGGTGTGTTTCTTTCGCTTCCCAGCAAAAAACACTTCCGGCTGCGGCTTGAGCACTGCTAATAGCCGCGCGGGTCGTCATCAATGCGAGCCAGCCCTCTGGAGCGACCAACAAAGCCGCCGCCTGGATGGCTTGCTCCATTCGATCAACCGCGCGCAGCACGACACAATCGAATTGCGCGGCAACTAACTCTGCGCGGCCGGAATGAACCTTTGCGGAAATTCCGACCACGCGGACAGCTTCCTGAAGAAATGCTGCCTTCTTGCCCTGGGACTCGGCAAGGGTCACGGCAATTTCTGGGCGGCAGAGAGCGATGGGAATCCCTGGGAACCCAGCCCCGGAGCCGAAGTCGAGCAGCGTGACGATTCCCGCTGGAAGTGCGCGGGCGCAAGCGATCGACTCGACAAAGTGCCGAGTGAGAATCCCGTCTACATCGCGAATGGCGGTGAGGTTCACGCGAGCATTCCAGCGAAGAAGTAGAGAAAGATAGTCCTGAAAGCGAGTGGCGAGCGCTGGATCAAGCGGGCCGACCCCGGCCTGATTCAGCAAAGCATTCAACTTAAACCCGAAGGCGTCGGAGCTTTCTTCCATGCCGAAGCCTCATTCCGAAGAGTCGCGATGCGGAGCGGACCCTTCAATTTGACGTGGCTCCCAGCTCTCTGCCGCTCCTACAAAAGCGGCAAAGATGGCGCGGGATAGCGCGCTTTGAGCATACGTCCGCTCGGGGTGCCATTGCACGCCCAAGACGAATTGATCGGGCGAGTCAAGCTCAACAGCCTCGATCACTCCGTCTCCGGGAGACGTGGCGATGACTCGCAGATTATCGCCAGGAGTGCGGATCGCCTGATGGTGGCTTGAGTTGACCTGGGCCTCAGCCGGCTCGCCCTCCCGCAAAAGCGAAGCCAACTTGGAGGCCGCTTCAATTTGGATGGGATGCGCCTCAGCCACCGTGCGGCCTGGGCTGTGATTGACACCCGTTTTCAAATCCTGAATCAGCGAGCCATTCCGCCAGACATTCAAGCCCTGAGCGCCGTGGCATATTGCCAGAATCGGCTTGTGCAGATTAAATGCGTCCTGGAGCATCAGCTCGTCAACGGCAGTGCGGGCAGGGTCGGCCTCACCACATTCCGGGATTGGATCTTCGCCAAATCTTTGTGGGTCAATGTCGTAGCGGCTGCCGGGAAGCAGTATTCCGTGGACTCCCGCCAGAAGCTCGGCCACGCTATCCTGGAGCTCATTTAGCGGGACGACAACCGGCGTAGCCCCGGCGGCCTCCAGGGCGGCAATGTAGGGCGGCAACGACCGCTCGTTGTAGGCTGGGTCGCCGCTGGTCGGCTCGGGAATGGCAATTCGGACGGGCATGGAAGCACCAGTTTAAAAAGAAATGCGGCATTGCGGGAAGATATTTCGGGCCTATTTGAGATCAAATTTCTGCGCGAGCCGCTGCCTGCTCCACTGAATCGATGGCTTCATGGCCGGCTGAGACCCTGAGATTCTCGATGGCGTCGCGCAGCCGCCTTGTCAGTTCGTCGATCTGGCGAAGTGTCATTCCTTTTGTTTCGATCGGTTCGCCGGCGGCCAGCGTCAGCTTTCCCGAATAAAAATGGCGCGTGTGAATCGGCAACAGCTCGTAGACGCCGCTGAGCGCGATGGGAACCAGCGGCACCTGGGCGCGAATGGCCAGGTAGGATGCGCCGGAAAGGAATTCTGTCAACGCGCCCGTGGGGGTACGCCTGCCTTCTGGAAAGACGAAGAGCGGCATTCCCGAACGCAATGCCTTGACGGCAGCGCCCAGGCTAGAAAGTGTAGCGTGCGGGTTGGCGGTATCGATCGGAAGCTGCCCAGATCTGTCTAAGTACCATCCTATGAAAGGTATAGGCCATAATTCCTTCTTGGCTAAAATGCGGAACTGAATGGGCATGGAGGCAAAAATCACCGGCGTATCAAAGTACGAAGTATGGTTAGAGGCGTAGACGGCAACCGGAACCTTGCGCAGGTTTTCTGCCCCGCGAACGGTGAGCGAGCAGCCGGAAAGACTCACCAATGCTCGCGCCCAGAAGCGGGCAATGCGCTGCTGGGCGCGGCCACCCTTGTCAAGGAACGACACGAGCAGAGAAATGGAACCGCAAATTGCTGTAACCAATGCCATTACAGGAACTTGTAAGACATTTGTACGCCAACGGAAAAATCGGGGTAGCGGATTGGGTCGCGGGGTCACGATTCGAACCCCTCTCCGCATTCCCCATGCGCGAGCAAAAGGGTACGCGCCTCACCCACAAGGAATACCGAACCTGAGATCACCACCAGGCCTCCCTCCGCGCGTTGTTTCGCGAGCTGCAAGGCCTGGACGACTGAATCGACTCCGACAGCTTCCGTGCCCGTGGCAGCGGCTGCGGCCAATAGGTCGGCCAGAGCGGCGGCTCGGGAGGTGTGGATCGGCGGGATGATCACGAGATCGAAGAGCGGAAACAGAATCTGCGCCATCTCCGCCACTGGCTTGTCGCGCAGACAACTGAAGATCAGCACGTGCCGCTTGTCGGCTTCTGAAGGGCCACTGATGGCTTGGAGGGCTTGATTCAAGCCCGCACGAAGCGCCCATACCCCGGCCGGATTGTGAGCCACATCGAGAATCCAATGGAGACCGTCGCGCTCAATGCGCTCAAGCCGGGCTGGCCAGACCGTCTTGCGAATTCCCTCGGCGATAGCTTGCGGTGAAACGGGAAAACCATGTTTGGTGGCCAACTCAGCGGCGGCGGCGATGGCCAGCGCCACGTTTCGATGTTGGTGGGCGCCGGAAAGAGGCGAATCCACACGGACGGTCGCGCCAAGAGCCTGAACGCAATAGGAACCATCGGAATTCACCTCGGCAGGCGGCAGCAACGAGGCTGCATTAATCCCACGCACGCCCAATTCCGCGGCAACTTCACCAAGAACCTGGTTGGCTTCAGGATGCTGCGGGAGGGTAATCATGGTTCCGCGACGGCGCAAAATGCCAGCCTTCTCACGCGCAATGGCTGCGATGGTCGAACCCAGCCACTCGGTGTGGTCGAGTGAGATATCGGTGACGATGGAGAGCAGCGGATCGACGATGTTGGTCGCGTCCAGCCGTCCGCCCATGCCCACTTCGAGCACCGCGATCTCTACATGCTTGTCGGCAAAATACTGAAAGGCCTGCGCGGTGAGTATCTCGAAGTAGCTGGGCAGTTGAGGAAGCTGACCGTCGAGCACGAGCTGCTGCGCGGCATCGTGGACGCGATAGTAGAGCTCCGCAAAAGCGTCATCGTCGATCTCCGCATGATCGAGCCGGATTCTTTCGTTTGCTCGAGCCAGATGCGGCGAGGTGTAAAGTCCGGTGCGCAGGCCGGACGCAGTCAGGATCGAAGCCAGCGTGGCGGCCGTCGAGCCTTTGCCGTTGGTTCCGGCGATCAGCACAGACGGAAAGCGCCGCTGCGGATTGCCGAGCGCGGACAGCAGGATCCGAATCTCATCCAGCGAGAATTTGCGCCGCGGCTGGCCATGGCTCGCGTAGAGCTCCGGCACCATTGCGTTCAGTTGATCGACGGCCGCAGAATAAGACATGGAAGATTAAGTATAAAAGGCGCATATCAGTCGAGCTAGTAATTGATCGCTGGAAGGTTTGCGATCTCAGCGTTTGCCTTTCGGCCTTGGCATCTCCGTGACCTTGTTTTGCGAGCGCTCGTCTACCGAAACAGCCGGTACTGTTGCCCGCATTTGCTCTTTGCTCTTCCCCTCGGTCTTCTCCAAGAAATACCAAAGAGCGTCCAAGAGGATGTCGTTGTTGGTCGTCCGCTTATCTTTCTTGCCTCGGCGAACTTCTCTGATCCAGTTTATGGCCGCCCTGTCTTCCGCGGCGAGACAAACGGAGGTCCGGTGTGCATCGTCTGGGATGTGTTTCTCTCTTGGACTCATGACCCAGATTCCTCTTGACTGCATTATTGCATTCCTGCATTATTAGGTTATAGTGCAATAACGCGATAACGCTAATTTCTGTCCAAGGATCGGCGCTTAGCGCGTTAGGATAAGGAGGGGATCGAGATGACCGCTGCCCCGTTCTCCACGGAGCTTGAGGTGTTTCAACAGCACCACGAGGAGTGGTTGCGCTCCCAGCCTGGCAAGTATGTCGCGATCCAAGGTGACATTGTCGTCGAAGGATTCTTCGGCACTTATGCCGAGGCTTTCAAGGCCGGCCTAGGCAAATTCGGCGTCAGTCGAGAATTTCTTGTAAAGCAGGTTTGGGTGACCGAGCCGGTTTATTGCGTGTCTTAGCATGGCCCGCGTCGAACTTTCTTGGGATCCGTTCGACCAAGGTGACCCAGGCCCGTGCATCAACGTCACAGTGATGAATTCGCGTGACGTTATTGAGGGTTGGCGTGATCTCGGCCTCGAATGTCCCGAACTTCGCACAATGAGAGCACTTCTGGATACCGGTGCATCTGTCACCGTGATAAGCAAGGTCTATGCCAACCATTGCAAGCTCTTTCAAACCAACGAGGGGAGCGAGATAACGGCGATCGGCGCTACACACCGATGTGGAGAGCATGCCGGTGCCATCAGCTTCCCCGGCACGGGCCTCCGGCCATTTGATCCCATTCGAATCGTTTCAGCTGTATTCGCGAAGGAACGACACTACGCGATTCTGATCGGCAGGGATATTCTGCGGAACTGGAACATCACCTTCGATGGGCGCTCGAAGCTAGTAACGATCATCGAGTGAAAGGGAAGAGGCGCTTCTTACGCCGAAACCAAGTCTTCCTTTACCCTCGAACCTCATTACTGGCGCAGGAGCAGTTGCAGCGCCAGGCGCGCGTCTTGCAGGCAAGCACGCGCCTCATCTTCCGACAAAAGACCTTGGTGTACGGCCTTCTTGCCGGCGTCGTTGACCTGGTTGGCCACGCGAGGGAAATCGGGATCGATGCCGGTGAGGATCAGGTTGTTATTTACCTCGTGAAGCAGATTGCCAAGGGTCGCGGTGTTGCGATAGCGGGTGCGGACAAGGTGGGCAAGGGAAGTGGGAAGTTTTTGCCTTAGAGCCTCTTCAAGCACTGAGCGGCACATGACGGCGCAGGCAGTGAAGAGACCGAGGAAATAGCAGCGCGTGGCTTCGTCCAGATAGCGGTCGGCATCTTCCGAGCTGGCAGCCTCAACCACGCATTCGCGCAGGTTTGTGGCACGCTGAACGGCAGGCTCCACCATCTGTAGCAGCTCCATCGCAAAAGCTGCGCGCAGCAGATCGTTCTGCTGGCCATCGAGAGCGCGTTGTATCTCCTGCCACGCCGGAGTGAACCCTCCACCATCGGCTTGTTGAAGGCGAGTAAGCGAGGTAAGCCTCTGCCGCGCGTGGTCGACAAAACCTTGGCGCATCTCATGGGCCAACATGCGCCAATCGGCCACAAAGGCTACCGGATCGTGCTGGTGCCGGGCGTAAAGCTCGTCATACACAATGCCAGGCAAAATTTCGCGCAATTGCACAAACCGCCCGGTGCGCGCCAACTCGGAAATAGCCTCGCAGAACTCCCGCCCTGGCGCGCCTTCCGTCGACATTTGCAGGAGCTGGTCTTCGAGGCGCGCAATATCGATGGCCATGCCTAGCGCTCCTTCTTGAAGCTCAGTCTAAGAGCAACGTGGATGCTCGACGCTGAAATCGGCACAACTAATGAAGAGCGCATACAGGAATGGGAAGCAATTGGCGCGGATCTTCTGT
>CAZSVJ010000165.1:0-7901 GCA_964610185.1 uncultured Occallatibacter sp.
AACTTCCAGGTCGGCTTCGAGCGCGCCGGCCGCCTTCATGGCCTGCAGAATCGAGATCACGTCCCGAGCTCCGGCTCCCGTGCGTTGCAACTCCTGGACCAAGTCTTCCACTGTCGCTCCCTCTTTCAGGTCGATGCGGTTGACCGGCTTGTCCACGGCTTGCACTGTGGTCTGCTGAACAACCTCCGTCGTACCCGAGGAAAGCGCATTGGGCTGGGAAACTTTCACCTCGGAGATTACATTTACCGACAGGCCGCCGTGCAGAATTGAAACCGGCTGTAGGCGAACCTTGCCCCCGATGACAACGGTTCCGGTCCGCTCATTAACGACCACTCGGGCGCGCGGGAACACCTCGACCTCGACGGCCTCGACCCGGTCCAGCAAGGCCGCCATGTCCTCATTCGGAGCAGGGGTAACCTCCACGATGCGGCTGTCGACAGCATGTGCGCGGCCGGAACCCAGCGCGCGATCGATGGACGAAGCCATTTGCTCCGCGGTGTGAAAATCAGCGTCGTTCAAGACCACGCTCACAACATGCATCTGCTTGAGGTCGAATGGAACGGCCCGCTCTACCAACGCCCCGCCGGGGATTCGGGCCGTGGTCGGGTGGTTAAGCAGCTTGGAATTGCCTCCGCCGGTGGCCATGTAACCGCCCAGCACCAGCGCTCCTTGAGCCTGGGCGTAAACCTGTCCATCCGGCCCATAAAGCGGGGTCATCAACAGAATGCCGCCTTCGAGCGATCGCGCATCGCCCGCCGATGAAACCGTAATGTCCAGCTTATAGCCGGGGCGGCTGAATGGCGGCAACGTGGCCACAACAAAAACTCCAGCCATGTTCTTCACTTGCATGTTGCTGGCGCTGTTTGAGCCGGTTTGGGGTACGGTGATTCCCAACCGCTCCAGCACGGAGATCAACGTCTGCGCCGGAAAGACCGTCTGCGAGCTGTCTCCCGTGCCTCTCAGGCCGACCACTAACCCGTAACCCACCAGTTGATTGTCCCGAATTCCCTCGATCGTAGCCACGTCCTTGACGCGAGCCAACTGCGCAGCGTTCTGACCCTCGGCCATCGCGGCAGCCAGCCACAACATGGCCGCGAGTACGATACACCGCCCGAGCAGTGATTTGAAGTTGCAAGACGCCGAATTGTCTCCGTATTCCCGCATCAAGTTTTCCTGTCATATCGGCGATTTTCGTATCTTTGCGGCACCGGACCCAGAGGGTGCCCCGCCGTGCCCTTTCAAAACTCCGGCTCATTCAGAGGTTCCCTAGAAAATCAGGATCCGCTCAAGGAAGCGCACCAACGGATTCTGCCGGTATGTCGAATCGTTGACGATTCCCTTGCCCGTTACTTCGAGCTCAAGGTCGGTCATGGCTGTCGAAAGTACCTGGTTCTGCGAACTGACGTCCTCGGGCCGCACCAGGCCGCGCAACTTGATCAACTGCGTCTGTTGCGAGAAGGTCAACTGCCGAGTGGCCTGGACCACCAGCATGCCGTTGGGCAATACATCCACAACCTCCGCGCCGAAGGTGGTCGACAAGCTGGAGTTTGTCGTGCTCTGCCCTTGCGCCGCCAATCCCGAGGATGCGGTCATGCCGACCAGATTCTTCAGGGCATTCGAGCTCTTGAGAAGCCCGAACAACGAGGTCAGCCCCGAGTTGGCGTTCGAAGCCCGGGAGTTTTTCACTTGTCCGTCCGTTGAGGCGGCCAGGCTTTCCGTGACCACAATCGAAACCACGTCGTGCAAACGGACAGCTTTGGCATCGGTCCCCAGCCGCACTAGACGGCCCTCAGGGCTCCAGATGGAACCCGGCGTGCGAACCTCGGCCGCCTGCTGTGCCCGAACGCGCTCGACATAAGCCTGCAACGCTTCTTCAGGAGGTGTGGGCTTGGCTACCGGAATAAATGGGATGTGCTTGCCGGCAGCCGGAGCTGAGCTGACCCCAAGCAAAGCAACAGCGATCGCCAAAGCGCAGCGAAGGATCCGGCCTTGCAACAGTTTTAAGAATGAACGCGAAGACGGAATTGAATAGTTGCTTGACATCATGGCCTCGCCTCATCGGTTTCGGCAAGAAACGTTGCTCGCCCCGCCGCCACTGCTACGGCGCGGACCACTTTGCCGCCAATTGCCAGCCTCACCCTGAGCACAGATCCAATTGCAGCCGGGTTCAGCGCGACCGCCTCCAGCCTGGACTCGACTACCGGTGTGTTCTCCTCGACAATCAGCCGGTCTCCAGCGCGAATCACCGGCTGAGCCGGCGCGCTTTCCGCCGGCAACTGTTCAGAGCCGCTTTTGATCTCGATTCGCGTATCGCTGAGAATCGCATTGCCAACCCCGCCCCCGGCCGCATTGAGGGCCTGACCGCGAGGTGCAAGGGCCAAAATCATTCGGCCCGGTCCGCCCGGATGGATGGAACCGCGCACCAGCAGCCATCGCGCGCCTGTAGGCGGGTCGTCGATTTCGCGGACAACTTCGCCCCCATCGCGCATGGCCATTGCGTTGGGCCCAGTCGACGAAATCATGACCATGGCGCTCGACGACGAAGCGATTGCCGCCTGTCCAAAAGCTCCGGCCGATGCCATTAGAGCCGCCAGCGCCATGCCCAGCCGAATTGTCCAAGTCATTTTCATTCTGTCTCCAGCACCGCAATGATTCATAAACCGCTTCATCTCTATCGGGTCATGTTATTGACTTGCGAATACATATCGTCCGCAGCCTTGATAACCTTCGAGTTCGATTCGTATGCCCGCTGCGCGAGCACCATTTGCACGAACATGGTCACCACGTCCACATTCGAGTTTTCCAAGTACCCCTGCTGCAAAGTGCCTAATCCTTCTGTCCCGCCGGGGTTGCCAAGAACCGGATCGCCCGAGCTAAGCGTGGTCTGCAACAGATTCGAACCCATGCTTTCGAGGCCTCCCGGATTGGGGAAAGTGGCCAGTTGCAATTGGCCCAGCTGCGACGGGTTCTGCTGTCCGGCAAGGGTCGCGTTCACCACTCCGTATTGGGTGATGGTGACCGCCGTTGCGTTGGAGGGAATGGTGATGGTCGGAATTACCGGGTCGCCATCCGAGGTAACGATGGTTCCCTGGTTGTTGAGTTGAAACTGGCCGGCGCGTGTGTAGGCGATGGTTCCATCCGGACGCTGCACCTGGAAGAAACCGGTACCCTCGATGGCCACATCCAAAGGATTGGAGGTCTGATTGAGCGAACCCTGAGTCATGATGACCTCAGTCGCCGCCGACTTGGTGCCCAACCCGATCTGCAATCCGGCCGAGACCGTGGACTGGCTTTGCGCCGCTCCCGGCGTCACCAGGTTCTGGTAGACCATGTCCTGAAACTCCAGGCGCTGCTGCCGGAACCCGGTTGTCGACGAGTTGGCCAGGTTGTTGGCGATGGTATCCAGGTTCAATTGCTGTGCGCTCATTCCGCTGGCTGCTGTATATAATGCTCGAATCATTACCGCTCCTTGTTGAGTACAGGGACTAGGGACTGAGGGACTAGGGACTCAGGGACCGGGGGGACGATTCGATGCTGCCCGATGCCATTTCTTGACGCCCTCGCGCTTGTCAGTCCTTCCATCCGTTTGCCCAATTCGCTTTGTCCCGAGTCCCGTAGTCCCTTAGTCCCTGTACTTCACACTCTGGGCAGATCCTCGACGGCGGTCTTGTTGAACTCGGTGTGGAAGATGGTCAGCGCCTTTTGCATCATCTCCGCCTGACGCTGCATGACGATCAAATCGAGAGAACCCTGAATGACGTCCTGATTGGCTGCCTCGATCGCTCCCTGGTGAACCGCGGCATTGGTCGCGGGGATGGGAACAGTCCCTTGCGGCGGGAGGTAGCGATTGGCACCCTCCGGGGTCAACTGAACGCCGGGCGGAAAGGTAAACACACCTACCGTAGCCACCACGCCGCCAGCCACAGAAAGCACGCCGCTTGCGCCAATCGTTACTTCGCCCGGCGGAACGGGAATCGGCTGGCCTGTTGTTGAAAGCACCGGCTCGCCCGCCGCCGTTACCAGTTGCCCATTCGGGGCGCGGTGAAAGCCGCCATCCCTGGTGTAGCGAAGGCCATTGGGCGTTTGCACCTGAAAGAAACCTTGGCCCTCGATGGCCAGATCGAGGGGATTGCCGGTCTGCTGAAGCGCGCCTTGCGCCATGCTCAGCCGGTCTCCACCCAGCAGACCGTAGTTGTTGACCGTCTGCCCAAGCTGCGAGTCGAATGCGTCGGGCCCCAACAGCACGGAGCGGAAGTACTCACGCTCTGCCCTGTAGCCTGGTGTCTGCGCGTTGGCCAGATTCCCGGCCGCCGTGTCCAGGGCCTGGGTTCGCGCCACCAGCCCGGTCATCGCCGCATAATATCCACTGTCCATTGAGCGCTTCTCCTGTAACACGAGAAGCATTGCAGGTTGAGGACCGGATGGGCGTGGAAGGGATTAGAGCAAAATTATACGAATAGAATGGTTCGATCGGGAATGGGAACGATGCAAGAACGGGTCCGGAAAAGGAATGTGCGGCCAGGTAAGGGTGACGTAGCGAGACCTCTACGGGCACACAAAAGCGCCGCCACGGGCTGAGCCGTGCGGTCGCGCGGAGAGGCTAATGGCAACAAAGTCGATCCGCGGCAGACAGACCTGAGCGTTCAAGGTGAACTCATCGAATTCCGGCACGGCGCCGCATTGGCAGCGCCGTATGTCTACTGAATGCCGTCGCAGATGATGGTCACTTCAAAGTTGCAATCGTCGAACTTGTAGGCGTGAACCAGCTTGAACTCCGGGGCCTGGACGTGGAGATTGTAGTCCCGGCCAGTAATCACCGCTGGAATCGACAAGCCGCAATTGGCTGCCAGCCCGGGAACTTTTCCTTTCCATGCTCCGGCCAGCATGTTTCCGATTTCGCCGATGCCGTCTTTAACGGTGTCGTCGACTTCCTCGAACTCCATGCCAGTCATGTATGCGGCGATCTTCATAGCCGCCGCGGAATTGCTCTTGAAGAGGCAGGCTCCGCTCAATAGACCACCAAAGCCAACAACGGCAGTCACAGACTCGGGATCCATGTTGACCGGTCCCGAGTCGCGCTGGCACTCGATGCCCAGCATCTTAAAGACTTCGTCGACAGTTTCATCCAGGTTCTTCGGATCTGAAACCAATTCCAAAGATTCACGCATCGATACCGGCATTGCCCGCTCCATTTCCTTTTCGCCGCTCCCTCGCGATGTCGCGATTGCGGAGTTCCGTACACCATTGAATAGCACGTCTCTACCTCCGGCTAGACTGCGGCCTTCAACAACGACAGCACCCGTTCCTTCACCTGCTCTGCAGTGAACGGTTTGCGGATATATCCCTGCGCTCCGGCCAGAATGGCCTGTTTGACGTGCTCCTCGCTCGACTCGGTGGTGATCATCACCACCGGAACGCCGGGAGCAAGGTTTTGCGCCTTGAGCTGGCGAAGAAACTCCAGCCCATCCATTGAAGGCATGTTGATGTCGGAGAGAATCAGGTCGACCTGCTTCGACTTCAAAACCTCCAGCCCCTCGATGCCGCTGTTGGCTTCATAGACCACGAGCGGGTCCAGGCCCGCCTGGCGCAGCGAACGCTCCACAATCTTGCGCATCACCGATGAATCGTCGACGATCAGTGTTCGAATTTCTGCCATTCCCGAGCTCCTCTGCTTCTTGTTTTATCGGCTCCTGCGAGCGATTCGTGAGAAACATCTTTGTGGCCGGCAAGACTCATCGAACAAGCCGACCCCGCTGTTTTAATGCATGCCGATCGAACAGATCAGGTCCTGGACGGACCCAATCTCCGGCACCGCTCCCGTCATGGGGCGCAACCACATCCTTAGCCACAGAAAGTCGTGAACGCGAACCAGCCGCGATTCAACCGGGCGGGCCTTTTCAATCGAACTCGAAAACGCTTTGACCATGCCCGCCTCCGAGTTGGCCTCGATCAGTTCCACCTGAGGAAAGCTGGAGCCCAGCATCCGTGTGTGCGCTGAGCGAAACAACGATTCCTGCACCAGCCCGCTTTCGACCCTCAATCCGGTCATCCGTTCGATGGCCAGGGCCAGGACCGGATCGAGCCGGTCCTCAAATCCCAGGTAAAGAAGCTTGCCCGCCGCCACACGCAGTGGCAGTGCTCCAAAAGCGTCTACAAACAGCCGTGGAATGAGCGCGGTCAGAGATTCGGCGTCGTGATATTCCATGGGCAGCACCGGGCAGCTCCATTGCAGACCGAGGGCACGTGTGACTAAGCTCTCGCTGACCCCTTGCTGTTGCACAAGCCAGTGGCCCAGCCTTCCGGCGCCGGCCGTCTTCTGTGCGCCGAGCGCCCGACGTAGCTGACCAGCGTCGATCCAACCCTGCTCCAACATCATCAGCCCCAGCGGAACCCGGTGGCGGTGGTTCTCGATGCGGGCTCCAGTACCGTCCAATTCGCGCCCGACCGCCGCAGCTACGCGCGCCTCGGTACATGCCGCCGAGCAGTTCCAGCCAGCCTCAAAGACAGGCGCCGAACGGCTCCGAAATAGATGCAGCCAGCCCGAGCCGCAACCTTGATTGGCGCAAGTTTCAAACAGGCTAAGCCGTTTCGCTGATGGAACTTTTCTGGCCCGCGCACTCTCCCTATGGCTCGGTTCCTCCACGAGCCCGCCCGCCGCCAGCATCCTTGCAGCTGCCGCGGGTAGATTTCCACCAGCCCTCCCGCTTAAAAGAGGCATCGAATGCTCTCCAGCCGCTTCTTGGGCGCGGCAACTTCGGTGACCCTGAGGCCAAAGTTTCCGTTCACCAGCACCACTTCGCCGCGGGCCACAATTTTGTCGCCGACGATCAGATCGACCGGGTCCGTGATGTTGCGATCCAACTGCACCACATCGCCGGGTCCCAGGTCGAGCAGTTCGCCCAGCGGCATTTCCCGAGAACCAAAGCGCAGCGTAGCCTCAAGCTCGACATCGAGCAGAAGCTCAATCCCGGAACTCAAAACTGGCTCAGGGCTCAAGGCCGTTGCGGAAATCGAAGCCTCGGCAGCGGCTTTTTGCGGAGCGGCCGGCGATGCTGCCGCGGGCTTTGCAGCCGGTTTCGGGGCGCGCACCTCGTCCCGGACCAGGATTGTCCAGGAACGGTCGCCCGACTTCAACTGGAACGCGCGGGAGACCTTGCTCTCTCCATCGATGGCTTCGAACTTTTCAACCTGGCACTTTTTCCCGGTAGCTGCCAACAGCTCTCCAGCAGCCGAATTGGCGACTTCGCGCAACAGTTCGCCCCAGCCGGCTTTCTGGTCCATCCCCTCGCCCACCAGCGGCGTTTCCAGAACCGTTGCATCGAGAACCACGGCGAAGCGGCCTTGATCGTCTCCGGAGATGGTTGCGGCAAAGCCAAACGAGCCTGCCGCAAGCGGCTTGGGCATCGACTCGACTAGCTCCGGCTCTCCGGCCAGCGCCTGCGAAAACAAGGCCGTGGCCGCGTCGATCCAACAGTCAAGAAATGTCTTCATCACTCAGCCTCGCCGATGCGGCGTTCCATGCGCGCTCCGCGATGCGGTCCTTGACGGATGGCCTGCGCCTCGGAGAACGGTTGCCCGGCCACCTGCCAGATGGGGACAGTGTTGGCGGGCAGATCGAGGCGAAGCACCATCCCCGGCTCAAGGTTTTCAATGCTGCTTGCCGCTAGCCGCACGCTGGGCAACTGCAACGAACCGCCCAGGCGGATTTTGCGCGCCGTGGCTCCGATCCGGGCCCTGGTTTCTCCGGCGTGTCGGCGGCTCCGGCCCCAGTCCGAGGTCAGGCGGCGCAGAATGGTGTTGGCCACCACGGCGGGAAACGCCAGGTTGAGCAAGCCGGAGCTGTGCGGCATGCGAATTTCAAAACTCAGGCAAAGCGTCTTCTCGGTGACCGACATGATGCG
>CAZSVJ010000166.1:0-7870 GCA_964610185.1 uncultured Occallatibacter sp.
CTGTCGCGCTGGGCTGTAATTGGCCTTGCGGGCTTGTTGAAACGCCGACTGGGCGTCTGCGGAAGGCCCTTGCCACTTGGCTCTGGGAGTCTCAAGCATTGCCTGCTCGAGCAAGGATGCGCCGAGGTAGAAGTACGCCACTCCCGGGCTTTCGGCGGTCTTCGGGGACTTCAGATAGTCTTTGAGCGCGGTCTGGGCATCGTCGAACTGAGAGTTATAAAAACTGCGTATCGCCGACTTCAATTCGTTCCTTACAGCGTCTGGATCGCTTCTGATCGCCTGTCCAATTCTCGCGATGTTATTCTGCGCGTCGGTGTTGGCCGGGTCTAGCTTGAGAACCTCGCCATAATCCTTCAGCGCCTCAAGCAAATCGCCTTGCTTCTCAGCGTTGCGCGCGTCGTCTGACAACTTGGCCATTTTCTTGGCGTTTTCAGCTGCTGAATTTCCCCCAGTCTTAGGTGCGGAAGTGGGAGCCACGGTCGGCGCGGCGGCTTTAGGCTGCGCGGGCTTCTGTAGATCGGCAATCATCTTGGATGGATTGCCGGGGCCATTCGGGTTTAGACTCTGGGCCAACGAAAGCTGTTTGATTGCCTCCTGCGGGTTGCTGCTTTGCAGATTCCTGGCCTGATTCATGTAACTGTTATAAAGGGCAACGTTGTTGACATATGTATTCGCGGATGCCTTGAGGTCTGCATTGGTAATGTTTTGCGCAAGCGTGTCGACAGCATTAAAGTCGCCTTTATCCCAGGCCGCCTTCACCTGATTGAGAAGCCTCTCGTTTCTTACACGGTCGAGCAGGAATTTGGCTTGGCCGGATAGCCTCTGATCGTAATTCGTGACCAGCTTGGCAAAGGACTCGGCCTTATCCAGGTCATGATTCTTGTAGGCGGAAATCGCAATGGCAAGGTTGGCGGTGTCGTCTTGAATGAGACCCCCGCGGAAGCTATTGCATGTGTCTTCGTACTTTTTATTCTTAGGTTCCAACTGGGCGGCTTCGCAGTAATCCTGAACTTGTTTGGCCCTGTCGCCGTCTTCTCCTTTGGCTCGATCGAAGAGATCCTTCGGCTTTTCACTCGGACCCTGCGCCAGCGCGGTGACAGCCGAGAGCAAGATGCAGAAGACGAAAACCAGCGGTCGCAGGTTCACTTTGCGCCTCCGACGATTTGGTCGATCGCGTTGTCGTCGATCGGCTTGAGTTGAATGGAGCATATCTGCACGGATAGAGCCGCACTGCATTGTTGCTGTTGCGTCGATCCGTCTGGGCCCTTAAATGTCACCGTATAGTTGCCGGCCGGAACATCGTCGAGACGCATTGGAGTCCAGTGATCTCCCGCGGGAAGAGCAACGGCCTTACCTTTGTCAGAGATCACGCTTACAACCTCCGCATAAGGTGTCGCGTTGAGTTCAAGAGCGCCCATTGGCAGGACAGGCGCTGGACGCAGGAAGAACCAGTAGCCGGCGCCTGCGGCTGCAAGAACCAATACTGCAATGACTCCAAGCAAGAGTCCAAGGGGAAGTCCCGGCTTGGCCTTTGCTGTGGTTGTGGCTACTCTTGTTGTTGCAACTGGCTCTGCCTGCTTGGTTGGCGCTTGCTGGTAAGGGGCTTTCTTCTTAGGGGCAGACTTCCCAGCCTCTTTAGCGAGGCTTTTCAGGCTTGCCTGCAATCCAATGTCCGCAAACTCAGCCGCATCGGCCACCTTGCCGAGTGCTTCAGCGGCGCGCGGCCGGTCCTCTTGCTGAATGGCTTGTGTAGCCGACTCAATGGCCCCAGTTAGCAGTTGATTGGCTATCTCCGCTCGCCGCTTCTTGAATTCATCGATAGCCAGGATAAGTCGCTCAGAGTTTCCATGTGTACGTTGCGCAGTTTCAAGTCCATTGAAACCGTTGCGCAGGTCGTGCCTCTGCAGGGCGGCGTTGGCACTATCGATTGCTTCCGTGATGGACTGTTCTCGCTCGTTAGCGGCATTCAGTTTGGCGATCAGTTCACGAACGCGGGGGTGGTTCTGAATATCCTGCGGCTGGGTGGAGAGGAACTGAAGCGCTTTTTCAGGATATTTGTCGCCCAGCGCCATTCCGCGGGCAACAACGGCGTCGATGCGGCGAACCAACTCGGCCGCGCTAGCCGTTGCCTGGCGAAGCAATTGCTCGACGGA
Source organism: uncultured Occallatibacter sp. (assembly GCA_964610185.1). Lineage (GTDB taxonomy): Bacteria > Acidobacteriota > Terriglobia > Terriglobales > Acidobacteriaceae > Telmatobacter. Next base: position 2,154 of record CAZSVJ010000166.1, read on the forward strand.
TGGATCTTTGGTCTCCAAAGCAACGGGGCGCAATAACGCGACCGCGGATTCCAACTCTCCGGCCGAGATCAGCGCCTGCGCATCCCGCGTGGCGACCGCGGCCTTTTGGGCAAGCTCAGCCTTTCGATGCTGCTCCCGCGCATACATCAACAACGATGCGATGTCGGGACTTTCTCCGCACTCGATTTCTGCGGACTCCAAAATCTGGACAGCCTCGTCAAACTGCTTGGCATCGATGCGCGCTTGTGCCTGCTTCAGGAAACCAAGCTTCCGTTCCTCGAAGCTTGCCTTCTTAAGTTGCTCGACAACCTTTTCTTCAAGGGCAATCAGGCCGGGCTCTCCCGGCATTTGCGCGAGCGCCTCATGGACGGCTGTCAGAGCCTCCTGGGGGCTGGTTAGAAAAACATTGTACACATGCAACGACGTTTTCTCGACCAGCTTCTTCGCGGTTTGTTCACGCTGTTTCGTTTCAGCGTCCGCCTTCAATTGCAGCAGCACTGCCTCTCCGGGCAGGCGCTCCTGCGCCCGCTGAATCAGCGTCAGCGCGCGCTCGAATTCATTTGCGGTGATGCACTCTGAAATCTCTGCCACGATCTGGTCGATGATCTTGCGGCGCCGCTGTTCTTCCTGGCGCTCGACCGCCTGCTGGTAGAGTTGCTGTGTCTCAGCGTCGGTCGGATCGATTTCAAGGGCCGAGCGCAAGTTCTTAATTGCTTCTGTATACTGCCGCGCGCCGAGTTGATCGCGGGCGGCATCGCTGAACTGGCGCCGCGCTTTGTCTTTTGCTGCGCGCTCAGATTCCTGCAGAATCCTGGCGCGTTCATTGCGCAGATCTGTGTTGCGTTCGTCTAGTTGAAGCGCTTTGTCGATCAGTTCGCCGGCCCCGGTGTAGTCGTTGCGCTTGCGAGCCTCGCGACACTGCTCCAGCAGAGAAACAACTTTGTCAGCCTTCTCCTTCAATCGAGTAGCGTTTTCGATCTTTTCAGGAAGCTCAGTATTTGTCCGGTCGAGCGAAGCCGCCTGATTGTAGAACTCGATAGCTTCCGCATATTTCTGACCCAGGACCGCATCGTCGCCATCGGAAATAAGTTGGCGGATTTGAACCGATCTCTGTTGGCGCGAAACCTTTTCCTGGACTTCGCGCAGCAGCTTCTTAACCTCAGTATTTTGTGGATTGAGCTTTTGCAAATCGAGCAACACCGGTCGAACGCTGGTCCACTGTTCCTGTTCCATGAGCGGCCGCACCGTGCCCAAAACCTCTGCGACATGCTCGCGCTTGAGATTGTCGTTGATGGCTTCGATGTCGGCTGCCATTTCTTCGGCGGTTTCATATCGATCTTCGGGGCTCTTTGCCAGTCCGCGATCGATCAAGTGGTCAAGGGCCGGTGGGTAATCGGTGAGCGTGGCCGAAAGCGGGTCATGCGCTTCGCGGATGACTCTGTGCAGGGTGGCGGGATCGTCGCCGGGAAATGGCAGGCGGCCAGTTAGCAGCAGGTAAAGGATGCACGCAGCAGACCAGATATCTGACCTTCCGTCTGCGGGCTTACCGAGCAAACGCTCAGGCGAGATGTAGTGGAAGGTGCCGATCACCATGCCTGTCTGTGTGTGCCCGGAACGGTCTTGCAGGCGGGCGACGCCAAAGTCCACAATCTTGATGACTCCATCCGGCAGCACCATCATGTTTGCCGGCTTGATGTCTCGATGGATAACTCCCTTTTGGTGGGCATAACCCAGGCCCAGGCATAACTGGCGAATCATGTCCAGCTTCTCGATAAGTGAAAACTTGTGCCCGGAGCGCAGCAGATTCTCGAGCGAATCGCCGGGGAGGTACTCCATGACGATGTAGGGAAGACCGTCCTGCTCGCCAAAATCGTAGACGGTGACAATGTTGGGATGATTCAGAACGCCGGAACGCGCCTCCATGAGGAAGCGCTGGCGCAGCTCCTCTGTGGCCTCAGTCAGGGTCTTGATCGCCACCTCGCGGCCAACGGAGTTGTCCATCCCCCGGTAGACGACGCCCATGCCGCCAACACCCAGAATGCCTAGGATTGGATACTTGCCGATTTGAGTGACAGTCGCTCCGGTATCCATGCTACTCACTGTTCGCGTTCGGTTGCTCTAGATTGGGGGAAGCCCAACACAAACCGCCAACTGGCGGCGTAGCCAGTATCTCTCATAACGGCCTGGTTTTCACGCGAAAAATTGGGACAACTCGGTAACCCTTCGACGCGTGCATCGAACCAGCGCCGCATGGGCACAAATTGATTGACGGCCGAAGCAGCCTGGCAGACCGAGGGATTGCGGAGGAAGCTGCGCACTGTCGTAACTTTTAGCCTGCGGCAGCGACGCTGTCAAGAACTGAAACGTCGGCGCTGATAACTTGGGAACAGGCTGGCCTAACATCGTGCTTGACAATTCCTCGCTTCGGGGTTTTTATTGATCCATCCCGATTCCACACCTGTCCCGCTGCAACGTGGCCGGGACTTTCCCCGTTCCTCACGCGGGTATGCGCATGGTATGCCCGATCTACCAGTTTGCAGTTGACAATGAAAGGAGCTACCGTGTCTGAAGAAACAACGCAAAGCGGCTTAACCGACAATTCTGCCGCCGGGCTCGCCTACGTAACGATCATCCCGGCGATCATCTTTTTGGTGGTTGCACCTTACAACCAGAAGCCGTTCGTCCGTTTCAACGCCTGGCAATCGATTTTCCTGTTTGTTGCGGCCGTGGTCATCCACATTGTGTTGCTGTTTATTCCATTTGTAGGATGGGCGCTTTCGCTCCCCTTCAGCCTGCTGGTGATTGTGGTCTGGGTAATCTGTCTGGTCAAGGCCTTTAACGGCCAGAAGTTTTCGCTGCCCTTGATCGGCAAGTTTGCCGAGCAGCAAGCTGGAGCATAAATTCCCAAACGATTCATCCCGCGGCGCTGCAGGCTACAAAACTGGAGCGCTGCGAGTACTTCTGTTGAAACAACTTCCTGTTTATCTATACTTGCGCAGGACACCCAGCACACGGCCTTGAATCGCGACCTGCGCCGCGGGAACATAAATGGGCTCCATTTCCATGTTGGAAGGCTGCAACCGAACAACATTTCCCTCTGTAAAGAATCGCTTTAACGTGGTCTCGGATCCATGCACGAGGGCCACAACAATCTCGCCCTGCCGAGCGGTCCGCGTGCGCTCAACCAGCACATAATCCCCGCTGATAATATGCTCGTCGCGCATGGAGTCGCCGCGGACTTCAAGGGCAAAAACGTCGCGATTGCCCACCACGTCATGTAGCGATATCGTCTCCGGCGTTTCAACTGTCTCCACCGGGAATCCGGCGGCGATGCGCCCTGCGAGCGGCAGCCTGTCGGTTCTCCGCGTCCGCGTCCCCGGCGGAAGCACATCGATCGAGCGGCTGCGGTTATGCACGCGGTCCAGCAGCCCCTTCTTTTCGAGGTTGGTAATGTGCTTGTGCACCGTTGCCAGGCTTTTCAGCCCCATTCCGCGCGCAATTTCTTCAAACGACGGGGAATAGCCATTGCGCGTCACAAACGACTCGAGAAAGTCGAGAACTTCTTTTTGCCTTCGAGTAACTGCCATGGCCGCGTTATCGCGAATACCTCTCGCTGCCCCTTTCCATCATCTGCACCACTGTAGCACAAAAGCGAAGCAACGGCGAAACATCGAATTGAGACTTTTTGTGAAGTCTGCATCAATTTGGTAACGCCCAACTAGCGCGATGCAGCTTAAGATCTCGGTTCCAACCCCGGTTGGAACCTTCTGCCCCGGCTTCAAGGCTCATCAAGCGGCAAGATCCGTATCTCTAGACCCTATGGCCGAAAACGCGCAATGCATTTGCAAGTCCCGATTCGTATGCCTGGATGAGCTTGTCCCAGGATGCATTCGCTTCCTCATCGATTTCTTTTCGCTTTGGATCCGCATCGAACCATTCGATCGTTCTCTGAATCCCTTGCGCAAACGGAGTTTTTGCGCAGTACCCCGGAACAAATCGCTTGATCTTGCTGTTATCGAAGACCACGCTCACGGCTTTATCGCCGGTCAAGCTGCCAACTTCATCTGGAATGCAAGCGCCAATGAAATCCGAAGCGATGTGAACGATCTTCGCCTCTATTCCGGCAGCGCGCGCAGTGATGTTATAGAACTGATCCCATGTCATCGCCTCGTCGCTGGTGATGTGGAAGGCGTGCCCAATGGCTTGCCGATGTCCCAGCAGGCCAACCAGCCCCTCGGCAAAATCGCTGTTGTGTGTAATCACCCAAAGCGAGGAACCGTCCCCCGGCACAATGACCTTCTTGCCCCGCCGCATCCGGTCCACCGCTGTGTACGATTTCTGCCAACTGTTCACTGCCAACACAATCTGCGTCTCGCCATAGGTCAGTGAAGGACGCACGATCGTAATCGGAAAACCGTCTTCGCGATACGCCTTCATCAGCCGTTCTTCGCAGGCGATCTTATCCCGCGAGTATTGCCAATATGGGTTCACCAACGGCGTCGATTCCGTGATTAGATAGTGCCCAACGGGTCTTTGATAAGCGCTCGCCGAGCTAATGAAGATAAACTGGCGCGCGCGATCCCGGTACAAGCGGATGTCCCGTTCCACGTCGGCGGGCGTGAAGGCAATCCAGTCCACGACCGCATCGAAGACTTGATTACCGAGCGCCTGCGCCACTGCGGCCTCGTCTGCGATGTCCAAAATGATTGAGTGGACATTTTTCGGGAGCGCGGCCGTCCGCTGTCCCCGCCTCAGCAGCGTCAATTCAATGCCTCGTTCCGCTGCCAATCTTGTCGATGCCGAACTGATGATGCCTGTGCCTCCAATGAAGAGCACCTTCATTACGCCTCCAAAGGCCATGATTTCCCATGAATGGTCCGCGATTGAAAGGGCAGCTTGCGGTTGACGAGCCGCCCGCTTTACATCAATTCTCTTCGCGCTAATGCGGTCGATTGCGTTCGAACCCTGCCGATGCTCGGTCTCCCAGTCTCCCAGCCTATGGAGAAGCTTCGGCGGGAGTGATCTCGATTCCCGATTGCGTAAACTCAAACTGTAGGATCCACACTCTCGGGGCCTCCCGACCATCAGCCTGGGCGGGCTTGAACTTCCATTTCTTCGCTGCTTCGAGAGCCACCCTGGCAAAATATTTGCTCGATCCCAGAGAGTTGAGCTGCGCATCTGAAACATCGCCGCTTGAATCGACCGTGACTCGCACGCTGAAGTCGACTTTGCCCTGAATGCTCTCCATCGCACTGGGGAGTACGTCCGGCAGAACGCGTTGAAGAACCTCGCCATCGCCGGCGGCGGCTTGGGAGACGTGAACCTCCGGAGGTGCAGGCGGAAGTGGGGCGGGTTCTGGCGAAAGTCGCTGCGCCGCGCTTGGCTTCGCAGCGGCCTTTGCCCGTGGCGCTGCTTGCGAGAGAGTTTGTTGCTCCGCGTCTGTCTGCGCCGCGGCAGGCGGCGGCTGGGTCGGACGAGATCGCAATTGCAGAGCTGCGAATGTGCCGGCTACAGCGAGCAGCCCCACAACAAGTGCCGCCACGCCGAGTTTGGCGCGTGGAGCTCTCTTAGGCTTTGCCGCCGGACTTGGATGAGTTGGCGCCCCCTCCAGACGAGCCTTGATCTCGCTGAGGGTATAGCGGCGCGCGGGATCGGAGCGGAGACATCCCCGCGCAATGTCGGCAAAGGGCTGTGGGATGGACTCGGGCACAACCGGG
>CAZSVJ010000167.1:0-7834 GCA_964610185.1 uncultured Occallatibacter sp.
CTCTCCGCAACAACTTGTCATCCAGAGCGGAGGTCGCCGCGGCGACCGGAGCCGAAAGCCTGCCCTGAGCCTGCCGAAGGGGACCTGCGGTTGCTTTTCCCCACCTTGGCCCCCGCCTCCGTCCCCCTTAGTTATGATGAGGCCTATGGCAAATCTGACTCTAGTTTACGGACTGCGGCTCCTACCCGAAGGGGAAGTCACTGAAATCCACGACGCCACGCTCAAGCTGGCCACCGGTCACCAAGCCCACGTCACCATGCACATGATCGAAGGCTCCCGCGAAGAGATCGAGAAACAGCTCAAGCGAAGCCTCGACGCCTTCTTCGACTTCTATCCTGAAATCTGAGGGCACGCTGCGAGCCGGGACTCCAACCAGCCTAACTTGGGCAGACCTGCGACCCGCCTGCAAGGACCAACAATTAGCTTTCTCTTAGTCTCCGATGCTTGTTCTCCTGGCGCCGTTCAATCCATTAGGAAAGACAAATTACTCTCCTTTCCCCCTGCGCGCATTAGTCGAATCTCATTAGATTTCACTAATTACTGAGCCCCGATTTTGCTCCCCCTGGCACCCTATCCCTATCAGCCCGCTTCACTTAGACCAACAAAGCCGAAAGGCTGCTCGATTGCTATTCCTCTAATGTGCGAAAGCCAATCAACGGCTTGAAGCCGCCTCGAACCAAGGCAGAAATGTCTGGTTCCGAGACGACGCATGACCATCGCACTGGAGCGCCTGACGTGTGCTATCTCTCAATTCCGCGCCGTTTGGCGATCGCTTTGTTGATTACGATTCTCGCTCCCGCCGCTCAAGCCGGAGGACCTAAGTACGTTGCCGGCGTCAGCTTCTTCAATCCCGCCGTCCTCGGCCAGCCCATTCACTGGTCCGGCGGCCAGGTTAATTACTACGTCGATCGGGGTCCGCTCAGCGGCTCCGTCACTAACCAGCAAGCCACGGCCATGGTCGATGCGGCAGCCGCCCTCTGGTCGGAAGTTCCCACCGCCGCAGTCAACCTCACCGACATGGGTTCGCTGAACGAAGACGTCAGCGGAGCCAACATTGTCGCAACCGCCAACGGCCAAATCTCCCAGCCCGCCGACGTCACGCCCTCTGCCACCGGCTATTCTGTCGGGATCATCTACGACTTCGACGGCTCGGTTATCGATGCAATCTTCGGCTCGGGCGCCAGTCAGCCTACAAGTTGTCAAAATAGCGGCGTCTGGGTCTGGGTGGACAACGTCAACCCCGACGCCACCATTGCTCACGCCATCATTCTGCTCAACGGGCTCTGCGCCACCAATCCCGATCTCATCACCATGATGAGTTATGAACTGGAGCGCGCCTTTGGCCGCGTTCTGAACCTCGACTACTCGCAGGTCAACCCCACCGCCTTGACGGCCCAGCTTCCCGGAGGCGTTCAAGGCTGGCCGGTCATGCAGCCTCTCAGCGGCGTCTGCACCCAGTTCGGCGGCGAGTGCATTCCCGATCCCAGCGTCCTGCGCTACGACGACATCGCCGCGCTCAGCCGCATCTATCCCATCACCGCGCAAAATCTCGCCGGCTTTCCCGGCAAGCAGCTCACCGCGGCCAACACCGTCTCTATCCAAGGCACAGTCACCTTCCGCACCGGCTACGGAATGCAGGGCGTCAACGTCGTTGCCCGCCCACTCGACGCCAACGGCAACCCGCTTTACCAATATGCGGTCAGCTTCGTCTCCGGCGGATACTTCAACGGCAATCACGGCAATCCGATTATCGGATTCACCGACGCAGACGGCAATTTTCTCACTAAGTGGGGCTCCAATGACTCGACGCTCCAGGGTTACTTCGATCTAAGCGCAATCCCGCTGCCCCCCGGCATAACTACCGCTAACTACGAAGTTACATTTGAGGCCATCAATCCCCTCTACATACTTACCGACTCGGTCGGCCCCTATCTCGACGGTCAGCCAACTTCGTCGGGCACGCTCGGAGGGATCTCCGTCCCTTCGCTCTCCGCCGGCAGCGCGCAAACTCTCACCGTCAACGTAGCCGACTCCGCCGTCGGCGGCTATCAGGATGCCATCGGCACCCAAGCCTCGCCTGTTCCCATGCCTTCGAGCGGCCTCTGGTGCGGACGACTCAGCCAAGTCGGCCAGAGCGACTGGTTCAGCTTTCCGGTCCGCGCCAACCGGACATTCACGGTTGTCACGCAAGCTCTCGACGAGACCGGCGCGCCAACCGAGTTGAAGGCCATGCCCGCCATCGGCGTATGGGACGCGTTCGACCCCGTCGGCGCGCCGGCCATCGGTGCAGGTCCCGGCATGAACGGCTACGCCACCGGCGAAACCTGGCTCCGTGTCAGTTCGATTGGAGACGATGTCGTCCGCATCGGCATCGCCGACCGGCGCGGCGACGGCCGGCCCGACTATCCCTACAACGGATGGCTACTCTACGCGGACACCGTGCAGCCCCAGGTTCTCCCCGCATCCGGCGGCGCCATTGTCATTCACGGCATGGGCTTCCGCCTCGCGGACACCGTTCTGGTCGGCGGATTGCCGGCCCTGGTCACCAGCATCTCGCCCAACGAAATCACCGCCATTGCGCCCCCGGCAGCCACCGGCATTACAGGCTCGGTCGATGTGGAAGTGGATGATCTGCCGCTCTTCTATGCCGCGGCCATTGTCTCCGGCGGCGTCAGTTACGACTCCGGCACGGGCGATGCGCTCACCCTCAACACCGCGCCCATGAACACCGTCCCCGTGGGCGTCCCAATCCCCTTCACGGTAACCGCGTATGCACCGCCAACCGACACAGTCAACGGAACTGTCCTGACCCCTGCCGGCGGAGTCACCGTGGTTTACACCGTCACCAGCGGAACCGCTACCTTGGCCTGCGGACTGGCCGTCTGCTCCGTCACCGCAACCGGCGACGGCCGCGCCACCATGAACGTCACCGCGGTCGATGGAGTCTGGTCCATCATCACCGCTTCACTCACCGATGGCGCAAGCGTTCAGGCCCAGTTTGGCGGCGGAACGCCTCCGGTGCTCGCCTCGATTACGCCGCAGCTTTCGCTCGCCGCTGGTGCGACCTTTACCTGGACCGTTCAAGCCATCGTCCTCAATAACGGCCTGCCCATGGGCGGGCAGGCCGTCGCATGGCAGACCTCCGCCACAGGATTCACGAGCCTCGGCAGCACCGCCGCCATCACGACCGCGAGCGGCGTCGCCACCAGGCAGCTAACCGTCGGCCCGCTCGCCGAAGGCCAGGCAGCCACCATCGACGCCTGCCTCAACGGCACCAGCCAGTGCATCGCTTACACCGCATTCGGCTCGCGGCCGGAATACGCCGCTCTCGAAGCCATCTCCGGCACAAACCAGAGCGTCTCAGTTCAAGAAACCCCAAGCCAGATCACCCTCCGCCTCCTCGATACGGACGGCAACCCCATGGCGGGTGGCTCCGTGGTTCTCTATCAATCCCTCTACGCCTGGGCCCCGCCCTGTGCAGCGCACGCCGTTTGCCCGCCTTCCAACCTGCTCGCCAGTCAAGCCGCAACAGCAACCTCCGCCATAGACGGCAGCGTAGCCTTTACGCCGGCTTCGCTCCCCGGCGTCGCCACCAGCCTCCTGGGTCTGGCCGCGTCCGGCAACACGGCCACCATCGCCGTGGCTGTCGAGCAGCATCCCTAGGCAGACACGACCGGTCGTGCTATTATTGGCGTGAAATGAACAACACAAGGCAACGAATCCTCGCCGGAGGACTTGATCTCCTCTCCCAGTCCGGCTTTGCAGGCATAACACTCAGCGTCCTGGCCGAAAAGTCCGGCATGTCGAAAAGCGGCTTGTTTGCGCACTTCGGCTCCAAGGAAGAGGTCCAGCTCAGCCTGTTGGAGAAGATGACCGAAGTGGGCGCTTCAACCTTCCTTGCGCCCGCAATGCAACATCCTCAGGGCTTGCCGCGTCTGAAGGCTGTCTTTACCGGATGGCTGGGCTGGACTGAAAGAGCTGGACTGCATGGCGGGTGCCCTGTTGCCGCGGGCATGTTCGAGTTCGACGATGCCGATCTAAACCATCCCGTCCGCAAACGGCTGGAAGCCATGGAGCAGGCCTGGCGCAGCCTCCTCGCTCAACTAACCTTAGAGGCAATCGATGCGGGAGACCTTAGCCCCAGCCTCGACGTGGACCAGTTTGTCTGGGAGGTCTGCGGAATCTATCTCAATCATCACGTTTCGCATCGCTTTATTCGCGACCCGATGGCTCTTCAAAGAGCCTCGACCGCATTCTCGTCACTCCTAAATCGCTCCAGCAACGTGGCTCTCAAGCCAGATCCGTCCAGCGAATAGCCGGCCGTCTCAATGACGGTTGTTATTCTCAGTTGCCTTCTCGATGCTGCGTTCGACCTTTTTCCTGAAAGGATTTTCCGATGAACACACCCCCGCATCTCGACCTCCTCAACGTGATCCTTCCTATAGTGGTTGCGGGCTTGTTCATTGCGGCTCTGTCACTGATGCGAGAACCAAACCGTCGTCACCTGAGCGCATTGTTTATCGCCGGCGCGGGCGCAACCTACTTCGGAGGCAGCTTCGGTTTTTGGGAGGTTGGTTTCTGCGCCCTCCTAACCTGGCTCGCATTCAAGGCTCTTACCAACTACCGCTTCGCGGGCCTCGGATGGCTGCTCCATTCAGCCTGGGACCTACTTCACCACCTTTACGGCCGCCCGATTCTTCCCTTTGTCCCGCTCTCATCGGCTGGTTGTGCCATATGTGATGCCGGAATAGCAATCTGGTACTTTCTCGGCGCGCCCTCGGTTTTCGGAAGGTCGAATTCCGATCTTGGGGACTCCCAACCAAATCTCAATTCCGATTAGGGCCAGCGCGTTTTCCAGGTCTCGTTATTTGAGACCCGGAAAACACAAAATCCGGGCCACTCGTCACTTATCACATCTCTACCGCATCAAGTAGACGGAGGCATACTCCGTGACCCAGCCAGTCGACCCCTTGCAAGACAAGAACGGCCAGCCTCACCGCCCCCGCGTGGTCATCGTCGGTGGCGGTTTTGCAGGCTTGAACGCCGCTAAAGGACTGGCCCATCTCCCCGTCGACGTCACCGTAGTAGACCGCCGCAACCACTACACTTTTCAGCCGCTGCTTTATCAAGTTGCGCTAGCCGTCCTATCACCCGCCGACATCGCTCAACCCATCCGCAGTATTCTGCGCCGGCAGAACAACACACAGGTCCTCATGGACGAGGTCGTCGCGATTGATGTCAATGCGTGCCAAGTCTCTCTCAGCTCCGGCGCCAAGCTCGACTACGATTACCTCGCCTTGGCCACCGGGGCCACGCACTCCTACTTCGGCAAGGATGAATGGGCGCCGCTCGCACCCGGCCTCAAGACCATTGAGGATGCTACGGAAATCCGCCGCCGCGTGCTGCTTGCCTTTGAGTTGGCCGAACGCCAGATGGTCGAGCACGGCTGGAATCCGCCGCTGAATTTCGTCGTCATCGGCGGCGGCCCCACAGGCGTCGAACTCGCCGGCGCCATCAGCGACATCGCCCAGCTTTACATGCGCCACGACTTCCGCCACATCGACCCCGCCAAGGCCCGCGTGCTGCTGCTCGAAGCCTCGCCGCGAGTTCTCGCCGCATACCCTGAAGATCTCTCCGCCAAAGCCGAAGCCGCGCTCACTCGCCTAGGCGTCGAAGTCCACACCAAAACCCAAGTCACTGGAATCGGTCCCGGCTGGGTCGAAGCCAAATCCGCCGGCGAGACCAGGCGTATTGAGGCCGTAGTCACCCTTTGGGCTGCCGGCGTGCAAGCCTCGCCCCTCGGAAAACTGCTCGGTGCGCCCCTTGATCGTCGCGGCTGCGTTCTGGTCGACGCAACCCTCAATCCCCCCGGCCAGCCAAATGTTTTCGTTCTCGGCGACCTCGCCCACTTCGAGCAGGACGGCCATCAAGTGCCCGGCGTGGCTCAGCCCGCCATGCAGATGGGCGACCACGTGGCTAAAATGATCGCCGCCGACATGGCCGCCAAGCCGCGCCCGCCGTTCCGCTACTTCGACAAGGGCGACATGGCCACCATCGGCCGCATGGACGCGGTCGCCAAAGTCGAATGGCCCTTCAAGGCCCACATGAGCGGTTTTCCGGCATGGATCACCTGGCTGACCGTCCACATCTTCTTCCTCATCGGCTTCCGCAGCCGCGTCTCGGTATTCGCAGCGTGGGTCTGGACCTATTTCACCTTCACCCGCGGCGCGCGTCTCATCACCGGCGACCAGCGCCTGCCCGGCTGGCAAGACCAGCTCGATGCTGGACGGCCGACCACCTCACAAGAGCCGTCAGCGCGGGAATAGTGCGGAAAGCGGCTCAAGAACATTCAAGATATCACCATTTGGTGATAGAATAGGTGATACAGGGGGTATTCAATGAGAGCCACCGTTGCACTCGATGACGAGTTGTTAAGCAAGGCCCAGGAGCTTTCGGGCGTAACTGAGCGAACGGCCCTGCTCCGGAACGCTTTGAAGGCGTTGATTCACCTTGAAGCGTCGCGGAGGCTCGCGGCAGTTGGGGGCACGGAACCGGATTTAGAAGCCATAAAGCGCGTGCGCGCGTAGCACGCTTGGTCTTTAACCGATGATCCTGGCCGACACATCGATCTGGGTTGACCATCTTCGCAGCAGCGATCCAGAGATGGAGCGGAGCCTCGGCAACGGCCAGATCGTGATGCACCCGTACATCGTTGCGGAGATTGCTCTAGGCTCGCTGCACAACCGGCGGAAAAGACTTGACGAGCTGGAAGCGCTCCTCGAAGTAGAGGTGGCGCAACTCGGTGAAGTGCGGCACATGATCGAAGCGCACGCCCTCTACTCGAAAGGCATTGGCCTCACCGATGCGCACCTCATCGCGTCATGCCTGATGACGCCGGGGACTCAATTATGGACGCGCGACAGCTCTTTGAAAAAGGTAGCCAAGACTCTGGGAATTCTCGTCGCTCTCGTTTAGGGCACACAGGAAGGCCCAAGTCATTCGAGTAAACTGGTAGAGCGATGCTCGACCTGGGATTTGTCCGCTCCAATTTTGAATTGGTGGAAGAAAAACTCCGCGCCCGCGGGGCTGACCCGGCCGCGCTCCTTGGCGATTTCCGCGCCCTCGATCAGGCTCGCCGTGAAGCGATCACGCTCGCCGAGCAGTCGAAATCCCGCCGCAATGAGTTGAGTCAACAGGTCGGCGCTCTGAAGAAATCCGGTCAGGACGCGACTGCGGTAATGGAAGAGACCCGCGTCCTCAAGGAAAAACTCGACCAGCTCGACCAGATTGCATCCCAGCTCGACGAGCAACTGCGGCTTTCTCTTGCTCGCATCCCAAACCTCACCCGCGACGAAGTGCCTGCCGGCCTATCTGAAGCCGACAACATCACCGTAAAAACCTGGGGCGATATCCCAAAGTTCGACTTCACACCAAGGCCCCATTGGGAATTAGGCGAGGCTCTCGGCATTCTCGATCTCGAACGCGCGGCCAAGCTTTCCGGCGCGCGCTTTGCCGTCTATATGGGCGCGGGCGCGCGCCTCGAACGCGCCCTGATCGGCTTCATGCTCGATACACACACTACTCAACACGGCTACAAAGAAGTCCTCCCGCCCTTCATGGTTAATAGCAAGTCGCTCTTCGGCACCGGCCAGTTGCCAAAGTTTGCCGAAGACCTTTTCAGATGTTCCGACGCCGACGCAGATGCCGTCTCTCGTGGAGAATTCAAAGACAGCGACCACTGGCTGATTCCCACCGCCGAGGTTCCCGTCACCAACCTCTATCGCGACGAAATTCTGGACGACGCCCGTCTCCCCATCTGTCTCACCGCCTACAC
>CAZSVJ010000168.1:0-7762 GCA_964610185.1 uncultured Occallatibacter sp.
CAGCCTTCGAGTATTCGGTGGAGTAGAGGCCGCCGCCCGGATAAGGAATGGCGTTGGATGGCGTCCAATAAATGTGGGCGCCGCTGCCATTGGACGGGGCTGTATCGTACCCCTGCTGGTAGGAGATAAACGCGGTGTTGGAATCGTTGAAGTGAAAATCGGCGCGCAGACGATAGATCCAGCCGTCATGCGTGCCGGGAATGACCTGATTGTAGTTGAAGTAGCCATTCTGAGCCGTTGGAACCTGGTTAGCCTTGGGCCAGAAGCTGGTTAGGGCCACGGCGCCGGGATCGATGAGACCGGACGGGATGACGCTGCCGTTGGGGCTCGATTGGGTTGGAGTTCCGACCAACGGAGCTCCTCCGGTCGGCAGGACGGTGCCAGCGAGATCGTTGCAACTGTTGCCGTTGACTGGAGAACCCGGCTTGGTGATGTTGCCGTAGCCGCTGGAGCAGAAGGCAAGGTTGGCGGCCGTGGGCCCGAAGTTGCCGCCCAGCATGTCGGGAGTGGGAATGTAGGATTTCAGCCTGTTGGTGTTGCCCAAATTCTGCAGGACGCGCTCGTATCCGCCCCAAATAAGGACTTTCTTGGCCGTGAATGGGATAGGGCCGCCCGCGTTGCCGCCAGGATAGTAATAGGAAGCAGGGCCCTTCGGGTTGCCAGCATTGTCGCTCTGCCAATCGTTGGCAGCAATAGCGTTGTTACGGGCGTAGAAGTAGCCTTCGCCGTGATACTGCGCGCCACCTGACTTGCTGAGGTTGTTGATGAGCACCGGACCGTATTCCGCGTCGGCGCCGAAGTTGGAGGTCTGGACGCTGACTTCCTGGGTCATATCCGGGTCGACGGAGGCAATGGAATTGCAATCGCAGCCGGGATCGTTGATGTCGACGCCGTCAACGGTGATGGATGTTCCGCCGCGGTTGGGCGCGCCGTTGGCGTTAAGGCCGTTGCCGACGATGGAACCGGCACCGGCTGAGAAGTTCTGGAAGTTGAACGGAGGGCCATTGCCCGTGCTCGGCGCCGTGGTTACGCCCGGCAGCACCTTGAGCAGCTCAGAGAGGTCGCGGCCGCCGAGAGCCAGGGTCTCAATGTCCTCGGCTTCAAGCACGGCGGCTCTGGACCCGTTATCGGTGGCGATGATCTGCGAGCTTTCCTGAACCGTGACGGTTTCAGAAGTTCCGCCCACGGTGAGATTGAGGCCGGAGAGTTTGCGCGATTCGGCGGCGCTGAGCGGGATGCCGGTCTGGGTCAGGGTCTTGAAACCCTTGGCCTGGATCTCAACGGAATAGGTGCCGATCAGCAGCGACGGGAAAGCGAAGACGCCGTCGCTGTTGGTGACGCTGTCGCGTTTATCGTCGGTTGCCTCATTCTTCAAGGTGACCGTTGCGTTGGGAATCACGCTGCCGCTGCTATCGTAGACGGTTCCTGAGATGGTGCCTGTCAACTGTGCGTGTAGCGCTGGCGCCGAACCCAGCACTAAAAGAAACAGCAGCGCCAGCATTGCGGCGAAGAAACCCGATACGAGCCGCAACCGGCCGTTCCAGTTCCCTGTTTCGAGTTCTTTGGGCTTTGCCAAAGCGGTCTTAAACATTTGTCGATTAATCTCCATGGTGTTTTCTTGCGCCTCCTAATTGTGGGTACTGTGTGAAAGTTCGCCTTGCTCTCAGGTTTCCGCTGCCGAAAGTCAGAAGGCAGCGTTCCCGAATCTCTTGAAAGCGTTGTCTTGGTCCCTGAACGCGCTCGCAGCCGCTCTTAAATTGCGGTTTCCAATCAAAAACACCGAACCTTTCCTTTGACGAAAGCCTTTCGCTGAATCGATTTAGCTGGCTCGCCGCACAAGTGCCCCGGCTGCTAAAGGTCGCTCTTGCTGCGCGTTTTTGGGACCGGACAACTCTAGTGGGGCTTAAATGGAAGGGAAAGGTTAATCTTGTACGAAAATGTTTCGAAATCAACGGATTGTGACGTACATTGTTGAGTACATTTAAGATAATGACACAAACACTTAGGAATTGTAACGTCGTTGCAAAGGTCCGGAAGTGCCTGTATCATCCAAGACTGCTGAGGAAAGCACTGCACTGAGGAGCTGCATGATGCAGGAGAATTCCGATCGAATGCCCATCGAAGCGGAACGCGCAGAGCTCGATGCGGTGGTGGAGGCGCTTGGCCGATCTTCCCGCCTGGCCAATCTCTTGCGGTACATTGGAGAGAAGTATTTTGGAGGCGAGAGTAGTGAGCTAAGCGAGTACAACATTGCTACCGAGGTGTTTGGCCGCTCGAAAACGGTATTTAGCGCAGGTGAGGACGCCATTGCGCGTGTTGAGGCTCATCGGCTGCGAAAGAAGCTAAAGGAGTTCTACGATGGTCCGGGGAAAGATCACGCCGTGCAATTGTCGCTTCCCCTGGGAGGGTATGTTCCAGCATTTTCCCGCCGTGCCGTAGAGGTTCCACCATCGGCGCCAGCGGACGTTGCTGGAACGCCCGAGGAGCGACACCCGGTTTTTTCCGCTTCTGAAGCCGCGCAGCCCGAACAAGCCAATCAAGGCCAGAGCACAGGATTAACTGCTTTGCAACCGCATAGGCTCCGCATTTGGCCATTCGCGCTTTTGGCCGTTGGATTGGCATGTTCGGCCGCGCTTACTTTCTACCTGGTTTCTCGCCTCCATACCGCACCGGCCAATGCAGCTACCGCACGGAGTTCGGCTGCCGCAACGCCTGAGCCGCAGACTGCTTCTCCCGCGCCGGCAACTGTTCCACTTCGCCTGATGGCAGGCTACAGCGGAAAGCCGCAAACGGATAGCGCCGGAGCCGTTTGGGAAGCGGATCAATACGTTCGCGGAGGGGGGTCATGGCGGCGTCCGGAGGGTTCCATTGCCAGAACGAGCGATCCTCTGCTCTTTCGCCAGTGGCGGATCGGAGATTGCGTGTACGACATACCTCTGCGGCCTGGCGTTTACGAAGTGCACCTCTATTTCGTCGCGTCCGATGCCACTAGTGAAAACCTGCCCACCTTCAGCGTGTCTATCAACGGGGTGCAGACTTTGCAGGGATTCGATGTAAATTCAGACGCTTTAGGCGACAATATAGCGGATGAACGCGTCTTCCGGGACGTATCGCCCGGCAGCGACGGGATGGTCCATATCGGGTTTGCGAGCGAACGTGGCGCCCCACAGCTCAATGCTCTTGAAGTGCTGCCCGGAACTCCGCACAAACTACTTCCAATTCGGCTGGTCGTCCAGCCAACACCGTTTACCGACCACAACGGCCAGCTCTGGCATCCCGACAACTACTATGAGAACGGCCGGCTCTTCAACCACCACCAACAAATTACAAACTCACCCGATCCTGACTTGTTTTCGTTTGAGCGCTTCGGACACTTCACATACGCAATTCCGGTCGATACTCGCGACCGGTATACGTTGGTGCTCCATTTTGCCGAGCTTTACTTCGGGCCGCAGGCGCCTGGGGGCGGCGGCGCCGGGAGCCGCTTATTTCGGGTGATGTGCAATGGGGCAACGCTGCTCGACGATTTCGATATTTTCAAGGAAGCCGGCAGCTTGCATGCAATTACAAAGACGTTCTATCACTTGAAGCCGTCAGCGCAAGGGAAACTGAACCTCACGTTTGAACCGATCGTTAATAACGCTACTGTTTCGGGTATTGAAGTTTTCGATGAATCGCAGTGAGGAGGAGGGGTCGAGCAAAGCGGCAAACTCGTCGAGCATGTTCCGGCAAATTTCCGCAAGAACGAGGCATTGCCTTGCCTCGGTTGCTTTCTCGGAGGGAGCAGGGGCATTCATGCCCCTGAAGACCACGCTTGAAGCGACAGGGCTTTAGCCACGGGCCTTCTACTTCCGACAAAAGAAATGCCCGCGCCTGAAGGCGAATGCTTCCCCCAAATCTGTTCAGGGGCATGAATGCCCCTGCTTTCTCCACGGGAAGAACCCGGCGAAAGGATCCAGACTCTTCCTGCCGTTGCTCGGATATTTTGATGAATTTGCCTTGGGGGCAACCGGGCGATCGGCTCTGGCTCGGGACCGGTCAGTACGAAAAGGGAATCATTAGCGAAGTTGTGAGCGGCTTTGAACAGTTTTGCGCTTCGATGGCAGGGATAATCGATTCAATGAATCTCGATTGACCTGAGAGCCAAGGGAGGGCCGCCAATGGCAGTCGCAACAAAATATGACGTTGCCAGTGTCCTGGAACGGGAAACACAGACCACAATTATCAACTGGTACGAGCGTGTTGAAGACGAAGCGGACCTGATTAACATTCCATTGAGCCGCGAGGATCGATGCGCTCATTTGCCGGAGTTGTTCCGCGACCTGGTGGTCCGGCTGCGCCATCCGCTGCCTTTGGGTTCCCGGGCCATGGTTTCGCCGGATGCCCACGCACATGGTCGCCTGCGACGTAAACAGGGATACACCGCGGCCATGATGGTGGAAGAATCGCGCATGTTGCAGGTCTCCATCTTTCAAACGCTGCAGTCGCACATCGAGGAGACTGAATCGGGCGTGCTGTTGCTCTACATCATGGCAATCGCCGACGAGGTAGACTCGCAACTGGCGCAGGCAATGACCAGTTACATCTCCGAGGCAAACAAAGACGACAAGCCAGAGAAGCCTTGAGTTGACATTGGTCCGCAGGAAGCGTCTTATCAGACCTTAGCCAACGATTTGAACCTCTTTCTTTCCCCTCCGCAGTTCATCGTTTTCTACATCCGTTTGCAACGGGCGGGTGAGAGAACCTCCGATTAGGTCCCATTTCTAGCCGGTCGTCCCCTCAGGGGCTAAAGCCCGCGTTGATTTTTGCGGCGTCTGTGGCGCGATCCGCCGTGGCGGATCATGCCCTTTCAAATCATCGAATTATTCTTAGGCTCCTAAAAGCCTATGCTGCGAGTTAAGGTACATTGCCATGCCGCCCGATCGCCCGGAGCAGGATGCAACGGATTTGGCAAAGGACCAAACCGAGATCGCCGAATTCAATATGCCGAGCCTCTTTGCGCTCTCTCCGGATGCGATTCTGGTCACGGATATGGACGGGATCATCCGGGACTCGAATCCGCAGGCGGCCCAATTGCTCGGTTACGCTCAGGCAGAGTTGACCGGCATGAGGATTGAAGCTCTGCTACCGGAGCGCTTCCGCGATCGCCATCTCGGCTATCGGGAAAATTGGTGCGCCCAACACAACGGCGACCACAACGGTGATCGGGGCGCGCG
Organism: uncultured Occallatibacter sp.; assembly: GCA_964610185.1. GTDB lineage: Bacteria > Acidobacteriota > Terriglobia > Terriglobales > Acidobacteriaceae > Telmatobacter. Next base: position 5,217 of record CAZSVJ010000168.1, read on the forward strand.
ACCGCTGGGCGCCGCGATGAATCTGTTTTGCCTGCGCAAGGACGGAACAGAATGTCCGGTGGAGATCCTTTTCAAGCCGACTCAGACAAAGGCCGGGCGGATGGTGTTGAGCTTCATCCGCGATACGACCGGGCGGGGAGCCGCGCCGGAAGCCATCGCAGTGAGCAACGCCGCCGGGCACACGGAGGATCCGCATGAGCGGGCGACGTTTGAAAGACAGGTGCTCGTAGATGAATTGAACGCAGACCGCCGCTTCGAGGATATTGTGGGTGAAAGCTCCGGGCTGCGCAACGTGCTGAACGATGTTGCGACCGTGGCGCCTACCGACGCAACGGTGCTGATCCAAGGTGAAACGGGCACCGGCAAAGAACTGCTGGCGCGGGCAATTCACCGGCTCAGCCTGCGCAACGAACGCCCGTTCATCACACTCAACTGCGCGGCCATTCCACCCGGCCTGCTGGAGAGTGAGTTGTTTGGGCACGAGAAAGGCGCATTTACCGGCGCGATCCGCCTCAAGCTTGGGCGGCTGGAACTGGCACAAGGAGGCACGCTTTTCCTGGACGAGATCGGCGAGCTCCCGCTCGATCTGCAACCCAAGGTGTTGCGCGCGCTGCAAGAGAGGGAGATCGAGCGCCTGGGCGGGACCGAGCTTATCAAGGTGAATGCGCGGCTGATTGCGGCCACCAATTGCGACTTGGCGAGGCTGGTCGAGAAAAAGCAATTTCGCGCCGATCTCTTCTATCGGCTAAGAGTTTTTCCCATCTTTGCTCCTTCGCTGCGCGACCGCGCCAGCGATATTCCCGCGCTAGTGCGGCATTTTGTAAGCATTCACAGCCGCCACATGGGCAAGGCCATCACGACCATCCCGGAAGCCACGATGGAGGCGCTGATGCGCTGGAAGTGGCCAGGGAATATACGCGAGCTGGAGAACTTCCTGGAGCGGGCGGTGATCCTGACGCGCGGTTCAGTTCTTTACGCTCCGCTAGCGGAACTGGAACCTGTTGGGTGGGAGACGGCGGAGCCGGAAACGCAGAGACATGAAACCGCGGATCGGGATGCCGCAACACAACACTTAACCCACGCAGCCGCGGAACGGCAACACATCGTGAACGCAATGCGCGAGGCCAAGGGCCATATCTCCGGCGAAAGAGGCGCGGCCGCGCGGCTGGGATTGCCAAGAACGACGTTGAATTCCAAATTAAAGAAGCTGGCCATCGCCAAAATAGACTATATGTAGTCCGGTAGACGAAATATCGTCTATCTCAATTCGTCGATTCGTCTCCCGCACATCCTCCTTTCTACACGCCAAACCAATTAAGCCCTTTCCCAACAGCGCTTGAGCCGCGCTTGTTGGCCGAGCCGCGAGTTCGGGCGTCGAAGTGCTTTATAGAGGGCACAGCGCGGGAGGGGACGGCAGATGTTACGCATCACGATTCACGAAACCGACGATGCAATGGCGATCAAGCTGGAAGGGCGGATCGCCGGACCATACGTGGCAGAACTCGGCCGCGCATGGGCAGAGGCCGCCCCGCGTTTGTCTTCAAGGAAGCTTTTACTTAACTTGACCGACGTGACTTATGTGGATATGAACGGCGAACAGGCGCTGAGGAAGATCTACGCCGAAACAGGAGCCACGTTCATCGCCACGACGCCGCCGTTGCTGTTTCTTGCCGATGAAATAACAGGCAACAATCCGGACCGCATAGAAGTGGAGCCAGCAAATGAATGCAACGAGTGATAAAGCAAGCAATATTAAATGCAAGGTGAGCCTGACCGCGGTCGGCAACTCTGATGGCGCATCGCAAGGCATCGAAGAAGCCGCAAGAACTGGTTGCGCAAATGCTGCCCGGCCGGAGGGAAAACGCCCCTCAGGGGCTAAAGCCCAGACCTTATGCGCCCGTTGCGGCACGGCTGAAGCCGTGCCCTTTCAAAGCCCGGTTTATGCAGCCAGTTCTAGCGATGCGGCGGCGCAGAAGCTGCATGTGGAATCTCAGCTGAGGGTAATCTCCGAGCTCGAGAGCCGCGACGCCGAAAGAACACTACAACTCGAAGCAAGCGCGCAGGAACTGGAACGCAAGGACGGAGAAGCTGCCAAATATTTGAGCGTGATCTCGACCCAGCGGCGGGAGAAGGAAGTGATCCTGCGCGAGGTGCACCATCGGGTAAAGAACAACCTGCAGGTGGTTGAAAGCATGCTCAGAATGAAGTGGCGGACGCTTTCGGACGCGAGCGCGCAAGAGGCGTTCGCGACTGCGATCCTGAGGATTCACGCCATGGCCATGGCTCATGACCGTATCTATCAGATGCCGGATCTTTCGGGCGTCTCGCTAACCGCGTATGTGCGTGAACTGGTCAGCGGGGCGATCGCGGTGCACTGCCAGGAAGCCGATCAGGTCAAGCTCGAATTGGATGTGTAAGAGGTTTCTCTCGCAGTCGATGCGGTTGTTCCTTTTGGCCTGTTGATGAACGAACTGCTATCCAATTGCCTGGAGCATGGGCTCGCCAACATGACGGCGGGCAGTATCCATGTATCTGTACGGCGTGCC
>CAZSVJ010000169.1:0-7705 GCA_964610185.1 uncultured Occallatibacter sp.
TACACATTGGTGTACGTCAAAAAGCGGCGTGAGGAATGTGTCCTGTTTCTCGACGAGGGGTTTTCGGCTGAGTCGGTCGCGGCACGACTCAGAACAGCGGGGTTCACCGTTCAAAGGTTTCCTGAGTGGTTTCGGGACGCAGAGGGGCATCCACTCAGGAACGTGCCGGATTCCGAAGTCATCAAGTTCTGCCACAGGAATGGCTGGATGCTTGTTACTCGTGACCACGAGATGAAGAACCTGCATCGCGAGGAGATCCGAAAGACAGATATCGCCATAGTAGCAACAGCGCACAATAAGGCCGAAAATCAGGATGAGTGGGTAGTTGCAATTATCAACCTCAAGGCGAAGATTCTCCGAGAGTTCAAGAACCGAGAGCGCCCATGGTTCGCAACCTTCAGCCGAGCTGCAACGATAAAGATCCAAACAATCAAATGACTCGATCGTTTTTCGAATTGGCGGGGCAACCACCCCACGCAAATCTCCAAAACTAAAGGCGTCGTCCAGTGCTCGGAGCTCAGTGCGCCTCCGCCCAGGCAAGCCCGTCGGTGTTCTTGCCGGTGGCGATCAGGCGCGTGACCTTCCATGTGGCAAGGTCGATTTCGGCGACTTGATTGCTGCCGAGACAAGAGACATACGCCGTCTTTCCGTCGGGGCGGACCAGCGTCTCCTGCGGATCGGAGCAGACCTCGACTGGCGGCGCGGGCTGCATGGTCTTGAGGTCGATCACATCCACCTTGTTCTTATCCGGAATTGCAATGAGCAGCCAGCGGCCATCCGGCGTGGGCGCGCTTCCGTAGCCGAGGCCGTCGAGCGGCACCCAGCTCTTTACTTGGTTGACGGCCGTGTCAATGACAGCGAGGCGCGGCTTGATCTGGTCGGACGTGAAGATCCAGCGATCATCGTTGGAGATAGAAATGCGCTGCGTAGCGCCGGAGATGGGAATGATGGTGACGATCTTGCGCGCGGGAATATCGAGAACGGAGACAGTGCCGGGTCCGACGTTGGCGGTGTAGCCGCGACGGCCGTCGTGAGAGAGCGCAAGCATGTGGCTTTCCGGCTGGCCGGTCGGAATTGTCCCGACGATCTTCAGGGTTTTGGGATCGATGAGTGAGATCGACCGGTCAATCTCAGTGGTCACGTAGAGCAGGCCATCCTTGGGCCCGAAGATGGGCATGTGGGGGCGAACGCCGTGGCCAAAGTCGAGGTTGCCGACGACCTTTTGCGAAGCGATATCGATTACGACGAGGTTGGTCCCGTCGCTTCCCGGCTTGCCCACGCCGGAGTTGCCGTAAATGGGCACGTAAGCAAGGCGGCCGTCGGGCGACGCAACGACCTCATGGCCAGTGATGCCGCCTTCGGGAACGGAAGCAATAACTTTTCCAGCCGCAAGATCGACGATGGCGAGACTTGTGTCTCCCTTTTGCGTGACCAGCAGGCGGCCTTGCGCGAAGGCTGCGGGAATCGTCGCGAAGACGGATGAGCATAACAGCAGTGCGGCAACAGACCTCGAAATAGCCATGGATAAGAACCTCGCTCCGGTACCAAACGACTATACCGCACGGAGGGGACCGCTGTGTTTGCGCATCCCGATTATCCTGATTGGCCAACCCGGGTCGATCAATCCTAATGGCCCAATCCGGTATGCTTGGCGGCATGGGGCTGCCGGCGCGAGATCGGGAATTGGTGCAGATTGTGGATGCGGCGCTAGCCGATGCGTCGCGGCGCGCCGGGGAGTGGCTGGCATGCAAACTGGGATGCACGCAATGCTGCTACGGGGCTTTTGCAATTAGCGCGCTCGATGCTCTGCGGCTGCGGACAGGCATGAAACTCCTGCGTGCGACGGAACCGGCTCTGGCCGCGGAGATTGAGCGGCGCGCTCAGGGCTGGATCGCGGAGAATGGAGCGGCGTTTCCTGGCGACGTGAAGACGGGGCTGTTGGGAGAATCTGAGGAAGAGCGCGAGAGATTCGAGGAGTTCGCCAACCAGGCGGCTTGTCCGGCGCTTGATGCGGCTACGGGGCGGTGCGATGTTTACGAGTGGCGGCCCATGACCTGCCGCGTTTTCGGTCCGCCCATTCGCATGGACGCTGGGATTAGCGACGGCGAGGCATTGGGACATTGCGAACTGTGTTTTGTGGGCGCGAGCGAACAGGAAGTTGCAGCGTGCGAGATGCCGGTTCCGCATCAGCTTGAGGCGGAGTTGCTGGACGAAATCGGCGCCAAGGGTGAGACGCTGGTGGCGTTCGCGCTACTTCCATGAGGCGCCCGCGATAGACTGATGCTTGGACAGCCTGATGCCAACACGCCCCTGCTGGGTTGAGATTCGCACCCGTTCTCTTGAAGAAAACTATCGATTCTTAGCGAGTGTTGCCGCCGGCCAAGCAGAGCTGCTGGCCATCGTGAAGGCGAACGCGTATGGGCACTCTCTGGAGCTTTGCGCTCCGGCGGCGGTTCGCGCCGGGGCTCGGTGGCTGGGCGTCACCAGCGTCGAAGAGGGCATTGCGGCGCGAGCGTTTTGCCCCGAGGCGCGGATTCTGGTAATCGGCGGCGTCTTTGCCGGACAAGGCAAGGCGCTGGTCGAGCATGGGCTTACCGCGGTGGTCTGGCAGTTGAATCAACTCGATGAATTGCAATCCGCCGCGCGCGCAAGCGGGGTTCATGCCGCGGGTTTGCCGGTTCACCTTGAGATCGATACCGGGATGAGCAGGCAGGGAGCGAGCCAGGAATCGTTGAGCCCGATTCTTGCGCGGCTCCGTGCCGGATCGCCGCTAAGACTTGAGGGCGTGATGACCCACCTGTTCGCCGCCGACGAGCTGGATGGCGCGGTCACCGATGTGCAGCTTGATCGTTTGGACGAAGTCCTCGGGAGGATCGAGGCCGCCGGACTCAATGCGGATTGGCTCAACGTCGGCAACTCCGCAGCGCTGTTGTCCGGCGGGGTCGCGCGCATTGCGGCTTTGGCCGGCCGCCACGGGATGAAGGCAATGCTCAGGCCGGGGCTGGCGCTGTACGGCCTGGCGCCGAAGTTTCTCCCGGAAGAGCCGGCGGGCTTGAGTGCGGCGCTGGCCGCCTTGCAGCCGGTGCTGAGTTGGAAAACCGAAGTGGTGGGCGTGCGAACCATCCCAGCCGGCGCCGTGGTGGGCTATAACGGAACCTTTATCGCGACGGAACCGATGCGTCTGGCGCAGTTGGCCGTTGGTTATGGCGACGGGCTCGACCGCAAGCTTGGCAACAATTTCAGCTTGCTGGTTCGCGGCGAGCGAGCCCCCGTTGTGGGCCGCATCAGCATGGACCAGACCGTGCTCGATGTGACAGAGATTGGCGGGGTCGAAGCTGGAGACGAGGTCGTGATTCTCGGAACACAAGGAGCCGAGACCATCACTGCTTTCGACCACGCCGAGGCTGCGGGGACGATTCCGTGGGAGATCTTTACGCGAATTGCGGCGCGGGTCCTGCGGGTTGGAGTCGAACCAGCAAGTTAACCCCGCTGAAGCGAGAATAGCAAGCCAGCAGGTTAGCAAAGCCGATGGGCCACTCGCGGAAAACAGGCGCAAGCGGCAATTGCCTCCTGCGCCTATTTGCCGTTTTTCAACCGGTCAGCGCTCTTACTGTGTGACCGGTTGCGGAGGCAGAGCTTTGGGCGCCTTCAGATGAGGCGCGTTGGGGGCGGGCGGAGCTTTGGGCGCGGCAGCCACGGTTGGCGCCGGTGGCGTGGCAGGAAAGCCTGAGCCCTTCTTGATGCGCACATCGCCGTTGTCGGCGCTGAGCACAATTCTCGCTGTGCCCGAGCCGATCTTGCCGTCGACCGTCTTGTTTTCCTCGCCATTCACCGGGAGACCAAAGTCAGTAACGATTTCGCCATTGCGCGAGCGCCCGTCTACCGTGGCCGATGCGTTGGGCGGCAGGGTCAGCTCGATATCGCCCTTGCCGTTCTTCGCATCCACAGCGTAAACCCCGGCCGGCTCAACCGAAATGGTCCCGTCGTGATCTTCAACCGTGCTGTCGCCGTAGATCTGGTTCAGGTCAACGTCTTTTGAGCCGGTGATGACATGCACCGTCCCCTTGGCCTCCGAAACGCGCAGATCGTCGGAGTTGAGGGTGATGTCGCCGGGCAGCTCGGCCACTTGCAGGTCGGTGACCGAGGTGTGCAGGTGGATGGGGCCTGAAACGTTCTCGATGTGCACATCGCCGAGAATCTCGCCGCTCTGCGCGATCTTGCCCTTGATTTCGGAAAGAGTAAGGTCGTTGCAGTCGCCGTCCGTGGTCAGGTCGCCGTTCACCTGGTGCGCGGAGAAGTCGTGCTTGCCGCCGGAGAAGTGCATCTGAACCGAGCCGGTAATCGCGCTCAGGTGTACGTCGCCGTGTTGCGCAGTTACATTGACGCCGGCGCCCAGGCCCGCTGCGGTTACGTCCCCTTTCGCGGCGTTGATGGTGACCCGAGCGGATTTGGGCACGGTGACCGTGATGTTGAGGCGGCCATCGTTGTTGCTTTCCGATTTCACCAGCACAGCGCTGCCGCTGACGGTGACATGCGCAGCTTCGGCGTCGAAGATTCTTCTGGCTTCGTCATCCGAGTTGGCAAATGCCACTTCATGGGCGCGCACTTCAATGTTGGGCCCGTCGCCGGCGATTACGCTGATGTCGCCGCGGGGATTTTGAATATCGACAGCGGCATTGGCGGGAATCTGCGCGCTGAGCGCCTGCTGATCGGTGTCGTGCTGGGGCAGGCCGAATGCATTGAAAAAGTTGTCGTTGAAATTGTTGTCGTCGTGATCGCCCCACTCATTGAACCAGGGCCTCATGTGGTTCCATCCGGAGGCGCCAACGCCGATGATGGCAAGCAGGATCAGGATGCCGATGAAGCTGCCTCCGCGGCGCACAGGCGTCTTGCGGCGCAGGTCGAGCGCCCACTCGCCCAGCAGGGCCAGGCCGGCAACGATCAGCAGCAATGGCCACCATTGGCTATACCAGGCCCAGAAATTGCCCTCGCCAATGCGCCCGGTAACAACCAGCAGCGCAACCAAACCGACGGCTATCAGGATGACGGGGCCAACCACGGACGGAACTCGCGGTCCATATGTGCCCACGTAGTTGGCCTTCCATGCGTAACGCTGGGCCCGCCATGCCTCGCGCTGCGCCCGCCAGGCGGCTTTCTGCTGCTCGCGATAAACGCGGTATTGGGTCTTTGGATCGTAAGGTGGATACGGCGGCGGCGCGCCGCCTGGAGGTGTGCTGGGAGGTACGCTGCTCATGACTGTCCTCCATCGAAATCTTTGCCATCTTTGTCGTATTCATGGGCCGGGACGATAGCTACCGGCTGCCCAGGGTAGGGTGGAATGCCCGTTGCCGCTCTGGGATCGTTGGGGCCTTCGTATGGAACGCCAGGGAACGGGGCCGGATAACCGCCATCGGCATGCAAGGCAGCGCGTTCCGCCAGCATGATTACGCCGGCCAGGATCAGCGCCAACGGCCAAAACAGGTGCCAGAAGCTGGGGATGATGTGGGATTCGCGCAACAGCTCGAGCACACCGATGAGGAGTAGATAAGCGGGAACGCGAAGGCGGTGAATCATAATGTACCGGTTCACTTTGGACCTCCTTGGGAATCTCCGAGACGGCGAACGATCAACCAGATGCCGACTCCGATCAGCAGCACAGGCCAGCAGAATTCAAGCAGGCGGCCGTTGAAGATATCGAGCCGATCGAGCAGGAACAACAATCCGAGGGCAATCAGAATCACAGCGCCGACCGGTTCCTTGCGCTTCCAGAACAGAGGGCGCCAATACTCGCCGGGATCGGGCATGAAGCCTGGTCCCGCGGCGCCGGGCGGCGGCGGCGGCGCAGGTGGTGGCGTGAACGGCGTCTGCCATGCCCCTTGCTCGTAGTTTGGCTGATAGCCGGGCGTGAAACCGGGATTTGGATTCGCTTGACCTGGGCCTGCAGCCGGACCTGTGGCAGGCCCCGCGCCAGGTTGGGCCGGATACCTGTGCCGGGAGCCAAGGTTCAGCCAGTTGCCCACTTCATTCAGCCCCAGCGGGTCAGGCGGGGGCTGGCCGTCGCGCAGCGCCTTGGCGGTGTGGAAGGCCTCAAAAGACTGGTACAAGCACCAGGCGCCGATGAAGATGCCGAAGATGCCGTGGTACTCCGTGATGCTCACCAGCACGGCAAAGATCACAACGTGGATGAGCCCCTTGAAGAACTGCCCGTTGTACATGGCGCCGACACCGGGAATCAGTCCCAGAATTGCGGCTGCCGAGGGGTGCGGACCGCTTGGTGGAACCGCAAAAGGCTGTTGATAGGCCTGCCACGTTCCCAGGCAAGGCGCACAGAGAACCTGGCCTCCAGCCGCGTTGCGCGCGCAGCCGGCGCAGAGAGGCTTGCCGCAATTCTGGCAATAAGCGGTCGCCGATACACCGCTGTGATTTACGCAGTCCATACTGTGCTCCTTTCCCGTAGTGCCTTTGCGGAGCCGCCGGAATGCGCGGGCTGAGCTTTGAGGGAAGTTTCCAAATAGTCGCCTGAATCGTTAGCAGCCGGGGTGCCTGACTCTTGCGGAGGATCCAATCGGGATCCACCATCCTTGCGGCCGGGGTTCTGCCTGGATTCGCCCGGCGTATTTTCTTGCGGCTTTTGCTGTTTGTTGCTTTCTCCGCCCTGAGGCGCCGCAGTTCCTTCGGTCGTCCGGCGCAATTGCCGCATGGTGGATTCAACCTCATAAACAAAGCGCAGATGGTCGTAATAACGAACGATCGGGGTGGAAGCCATGGTCAAACGCCGCTCCATGAACGAGCGCACCGCGGTAGGGCGCAGATCGGCAAGGCGCAGGCTGCTCAAACGAACGCCGGTCAGGTTCAGCGTGAGGGCGATGGTAAAGAACGCCATGGCCGCCGTCATGATCAGGCGCGGCTCGGCAAAACGGCGGGCTTGCGCGGCAACCAGGCTGAGCAGGCCGGGGCGCTTCCAGGCCGGGTTAAAGCCGGGCTGCATCGGCAACGCGCCGGCGGGCACCAGGCCGAAGCCTTCTACCTGGCCTGGGCCGGTCTGGGCCAGAATTTTATCCAGCAACCCGGCGGGAACCTCGGGCTCGGGCGAAAGAAACTCGAGCCATTCGCGGCCGCGCCGGGCATCTTCAAACAGAGCCGTGCAGGCCGGGCAGACGGCCATGTGCGCGGTAAAGGTAGCCTCGTCGCCGGGCTTCAGCAGCCCGTCCAACGCGTCGGCCAAAAGTGTCTCCCACAGCCCGCAGGCTGGAGAGCTCGGAATGTTTGTGCGCTCTGCCATTTACATCACCTCCCGTTTATTACGTTCCAGCAGCCGCGCAAGTTCCGCGCGGCCTCTGCTGATGCGGGACTTCACCGTCCCCTCGGGAATGCCCAATACCTGGGCGATCTCTTTGTAATCGAGGTCTTGCAGGTCACGAAGAATCACCGCCTCGCGCAGCTCCACGGAGACGCGGGCGAGCGCGCCCTGCACCATCTTTGCCAGCTCTTTCTGCGCCGCCGATTCGTGCGGAGACGGCCCGCCGGCCATCAGCCGGGTGATTGGCTGCAGCTCCTCGGTTGACTCCCAGCCGTCGTCCAACGATGATGTCGCGCGCTGGTTGCGGGTCCGCCTGAAGTTGTCCACCAGCAGGTTGCGGGTCATGGTTGTGATCCACACCTGCAGGCTGCCGCGTCCGGTGTCGAAGCTGGACAGGTTCGAGTA
>CAZSVJ010000170.1:0-7650 GCA_964610185.1 uncultured Occallatibacter sp.
CCGCGGATAGGTCCAACGTCGACCTCAGCCTGCACGCAGAGATGGCCGCGGATTATTTCCAACTGCGCGGCCTTGACTCCGAAATCAGCCTGTTGACTGCGACGGTCGCCGACCTGGAAAAGCAGCTCGACTTGACCCAGCGCCTCTTCGCCGGCGGCATCGGCACGGATGTCGACGTTGCCCAGGCCAGAACGCAGCTCGAGACCGTCCGCGCGCAACTGATCGATGTGGGCGTGGCGCGCGCCCAATATGAGCACGCGATCGGCACCGTTGCAAATTACAAGCTGTCCGAATTTACAATTCCGCCGTCGCCGCTGGTTCTGTCTCCTGGCCAGCATCAGGAATTGACACTGCCCAAGGTTCCCGTTGGCGTGCCTTCGCAACTGCTTGAGCGCCGCCCCGACATTGCCGCAGCCGAGCGCCGCGCCGCTGCCGCCAACGCGCAAATCGGCATCGCCGTCAGCGCCTTTTATCCCACCATCAACCTGGGCGCGGACGGCGGCTTTGAGAGCCTTCATTTTGGCACCTGGATTCAGGGACCAAGCGCACTGTGGACTCTAGGCGCGCAGGCAACAGAGCTGCTTTTCGACGCCGGCCAGCGCCACGCGCTCACCGACCAGGCTCGCCATACGTATGAAGCCCAGGTCGCTGGCTACAGAAACACCGTGTTCCAGGCTTTTAACGACGTAGAAGACCAACTCTCCGCCCTGAGGATTCTTGAGCAGGAATCGGGCGTGGAGCAGAGGGCGGTTGACTCCGCGCAGCACTCCTTCGATCTCTCCGACAAGCGCTACAAGGGCGGCGTCACCAGCTATCTTGAAGTGCTTACTGCCGAAGCCACGCTGCTCCAGAACCAGCGCACCGCGGTCGATCTCGAGACTCGGCAGTTCGTGTCCAGTGTTGGGCTGGTTCGCGCGTTAGGCGGCGGCTGGGATGCTTCGCAGTTGCCAAAGTGAGAAAGACAGAAAAACAGGAGTCGGATGATTTCGACGTCGAGTAGTCCGGTTTTCCGTTTCCTACTCCCTGCTCAACGCCTTCACCGCATCCACTCGCATATGGCTATACGCGGCGGGCGGCACGTCGGTGAGGGTCAGGCCGGGGCCTTCCCAAAGCAGGCGGGGAGAGCCATCGCTCACAGAATGCAAACCCTCCAGATGAAATGTGTGCTTGCCGGCGCGCAGGCCGAGCGAGCCGCGGTCGTAGCGCATTGCGTCGCCGGGAGAGCCGCAGACCTGCGCGAAGGGCGGTCCGGTCTTGGCCACCTCAAGGCCGTCGATGACCAAACGCGCTCCGTCGCGGTCGAGCAGATGAAAGGTGTATCCGCCATCGGCGGGAATATCGATCAGTCCGTCCCAGGCAGCGGCGTAGCGCGTGAATCCTTGCGGTTCCGCGATGAGGTTGGGCGACTCGCCGTTGAAGACCGCGTGCTCGGCAGCTAAATTGGGCAGTTGGGTCCAGTCTCCGGGGTAGATTTGCCAGGTGAGCCCAGGCAGGGCCGGCTCAGGCGCTTCAACGGCATCGTGCCAACCGGCTACGGCAACCATTCCCTGCCCGGCCCAGTCCTGCTTACCCTGCCGATCTTCAACATGAAGCAGAACCCTGAAGCGGCCAGCCCCATTTGCTCCGTCGAGTTCGGTGCCGTCAGCGTCGGGAAAACTATGACTCACGCGGCGGCCGGTCGCTTGAGTTCCATCGCCAAAAAGCCATGTGTAGCGCGCGCCCGGAGACGCCTGCGCGGTAAACTCGACCTTCTGCCTGGGTGCGAAGACGGGAGGATCGATTGAGAATGAAGCAACCGGGTTGTGGCTGGGGGTAAACATCGCCGGCTGCGCGCCGTCAGAGACCGCCAGCGGAAGGTCAGCGTTCGCGGCCGCGCGAGTTTGGCCGTACTTCACATTGTCGAAGGTCACATCGGCCACATCGCCAATCATTGAGGAGCCGGCCAGCGGCGGCTGGTCGAGAGCCCAGATATTGCGGAAGGTGAAGCCATGGAGGCCGGGGAACTCCTGCTCCATCTGGACGAGCGAGTACCAGTTGTCGAGAAAAAGATTCTCAAACGTGAAGTTCGAGTGGTCGCCCTTGGCGCCGTTCGCGCCCCAGAAGCCAAGCAGGCCAAACGTTTGCCCGCATGCCCCGATGCCGCCATGAAGAATGTCCGAATCGCGCAGTGTAAAGTTGCGCGAGTTGTAGATCTTCCGCGGCCAGCCGGCGCGAACGATGTTGGAGATGCTGGTTGACAGTTCGCTGTGCTCGATGAGAATGTTCTGGACGTCGTGTCCGGGGCGAAGCATGTCCGCGTCGGTGTAGCCGTCCCAGTTGCCCTCCATGGCAAAAACGTCGTCCGAGGAACGCAAGAAGGCGTTGCGGACGATACTGTCGCCGCCGCCCAGCCAGTCCATTCCATCCTGATTCGCGTTTGCGGAATTGCCGCCGATCACGCGCAGGTCGTCGAATATGAATCCGGTTGAATCTTTCATCTGGATGGACCATGTCCGCGCCCGAACGATGCAGGTGAGGCCGTGAATCTCCACATTGTGCGCCTCAAGCGCGCCGATGCAATGCCAGTCGGGCTTCTGCATCCAGCCTTCGTCGCTGTTCGGATCCTGCTCGCCCTCATAGACAATGGTGCCCCGGCCCAGGATCTTCACGTCGTGCACATTCCATAGATTGAGACTTCCGAAAAAATAAGAGCCAGGCGCAAGGTAGAGCGTCTCGCCGCTCTTGGGGTTGAGGCTCTGGTGATAGACACCCGGTTTCCAGGCTTGAATGTTTGGGTCGCGTGGCAACGTCGGTGGCGGTGAACCGGCAAAGAGAAAAAGCATGTGTCCGTAGTTCAGAAAGTCTCCTGGCCGCGAGATGGAGAGCTTGGCCGGACCGGCGAGCCGGAAGCGAATGGTCTGGCCTTGCCGAATTGGTCGCAGGCCAAGCCGCCAGGGCTGAATATCGACACCTTTGTCCCAAAAGCCCGCCTCAGCCGCAGTGATCGCCACATCGACAGGGCCGGTTACGTCGAAGCTGACAAATTCGTAGCTGGCTGCGGCGTGCGCTACGTCAACTGCTTGGCCGTTCACAGTAACAGTGAAGGCAGTGGAGCGCATCTCCACCGGCACAGGTGCGGCTTGAACGCGAGGGGCAGCATGGGCGGTCATAGGAAGAACGAGAAAGGCCACGAGAAGCGAACGGAAACCCGGCAAGGAGCGAGACCCCAGCTTGAAAGTGGGAACCAAACCACTGTAGCACCGGGGAGGCCATGCCTGGGTATTGGCTGGAGCCAAGATGGCGGGTTAGACGATTCGCACAGGGAATCAGGAGGTTTCCGGGAGATAGCAGGGATGCAGGGACTCCGCTGAATCAACCTCATGCTCATGGGCAGATTGAATCACTGTAGCGAAGCATTTGTTGCACAATGAGGTGATAATCCCGGCGTTGTCCACATAACGCCTGAAATGCTCCTCTTCGCCCTCAACTTCATCAATGAGTGATTCCGTATCCTTTTCAAGTAGCTCGAAGAATCTGTCCCTTGTTAAGGCCACTTTTCTCAAGTACTCGCGTAGGGTTCCGGGCCGGATGGGGCTGCTCCCGTGGGGTTCGTGGAACGTAACTACCGCGGGTTCACGCGTCTTGCTGACGAATGTCCGTGCGGAGCCCGGGCTGTTCTTGTCAGATATGTAGTCGAGCTTTTCGAGCACCTTCACCCACCGTGCCCACTTTAATTGCGGCGGCAGTTTGTCCACATTCCTCAGCCACTTCCTCTAAACAGTTGCGCAAAGAGAATCATCTTCGACCGAATAATTGATTCGCTCGAACAATTGGCATGGCTGTATTCTTTCCTCGTAAAAGCCGTTCTCTCGCGCGAGTCTAATTAAATGGTCTTGTGTCTCTTCCAGCTTGCCAAGTTTTTTCAAGGTAGTGAAATGTGAATAGATCGCGTCCGCAAAATATTTACGGGCCTGTGCCAGATCCTCGTCGAACACCACGATCGGGAGGTCGGATGCACTGACGTTCCATACGCCATCTTCCTGCCACAGTCTGACGAGCAGAGGGATATAGGATGAGACTTCCTGTCTTTGAATTCCCAAGAATCGCGAAACACGCCTGACCGCGCCAGCAGCTTTCATTGCATTACCCTCAGTCCGCCCCTAATTCATCCATTTGCAAGATGGGCGTATTGGATACCTCGCCAGGTACCAAGGCAGGTTGAGTTCCCTTCCGAACTGCCAAACATGAGGCCTGTCTCACTCGAAAGGCCCATGAATAACCCAAAGTGTATACCACTTCACGTTACACCTGTATACGCTAAAAACTGCTGAAAGGTTGCCCAAACGGATGCACCTCGGTAATGAATCTTGTGTTACAGTGCGCGGATTATGCCATCAAGATTTGGCCTTCGGTCATTGGAATCTCTTGTCGTTTTCGGACCCAAGTTGCGGACCGGACTCGTTTTGAGTCCAACCCGGCGGAGCGTCTCTTGTCCGCGACTCCCGCCGCCTCCAAAACTTCTGTTTTGGCCGACGGCCCCTAAATCAGATGCCTTCGCCCATCGAAACATACTGGCGCAGGAACTCCAGTTCCTGCCGGTATGCTTCGCGTTCTGCCGCTTCGGCGGCGAAGGGCTCGGCAGGCTGCGCTTCGCCGCCCAGGCGCGTTTCGAGTTCTTCAACGCGAGCCGAGAGCGCGATTAGCGCGTCGGAGAGCGGGTCCTTTACGTCGTGCGGATCGGTTATCAGGACGCGCTGGCCATTGCGATAGATGATGTGCGCCGGAACTCCGACGACGGTCGAGTTGGGCGGCACGTCGGAGAGCACCACTGAGCCTGCGCCCACACGGGAGTTCTCGCCGACGGTAATATTGCCCAAAATGTTGGCGTTGTTTCCAATAAAGACTCCGTCGCATAGCGTAGGGTGGCGCTTGCCGTGCCCTTTGCCGGTTCCGCCGAGCGTGACGCCCTGATAGAGGGTCACATCGCTGCCCACGATAGCGGTTTCTCCAATCACCACGCCCATTGCATGGTCGATGAAGAGCCGCCTGCCCAGCAGCGCGCCGGGGTGAATGTCTACGCCGGTGAAGAACCGGGCGATCTGGGAGAGGAGACGCGCCGGCAGATAAAGCTTGGCGCGCCAAAGGGTGTGCGAGATGCGGTGAATCCAGACCGCCCAAAGGCCGGGATAGCACGACAAGACTTCCAGCCGAGAACGCGCAGCCGGATCGCGCTCCAGCACGGAGTCGATATCTTCGCGGATGCGGGCAAATAGGGACATGGCGGCCAAATCCAAAAAAACGGGGGACTAGGGACTGAGGGACTAGGGACTAGGGAAGCGAACCTCACCACTCGATGCGCCCCGTGGAAGAGCTTGGCTGTTAGTCCCTCGGTCCCGACGTCCCTAGTCCCTGCCTTTCTTACACC
The DNA here is from genome assembly GCA_964610185.1 of uncultured Occallatibacter sp. Classification (GTDB taxonomy): domain Bacteria; phylum Acidobacteriota; class Terriglobia; order Terriglobales; family Acidobacteriaceae; genus Telmatobacter. The sequence continues at coordinate 5,405 of CAZSVJ010000170.1, forward strand.
GCCAGCGCCTCGGTGGGCGTTGCCAGGGCCTGTTGGCGCAGCGGCTCAAACAATACGCTGGACAGATAGCGCTCGCCAAAGCTGGGCAGCACAACCACGATCAATTTGCCTGCGTTCTCAGGGCGCGCAGCAACTTTGAGCGCGGCGGCGACGGCTGCTCCCGAAGAGATGCCCACGAAGAGGCCTTCTTCAAGCGGCAGGCGGCGAGCCATGGCTATCGATTCGTCGTTCGTCACCTGGATGATCTCGTCGACGAGACTGGTATCGAGCACGCCGGGCACAAAGCCCGCGCCGATCCCCTGGATCTTGTGCGGTCCGGGCTTGCCTCCGGAGAGCACGGGGCTGTCGGTAGGCTCAACGGCGATGGCCTTGAATCCCGGTTTGCGCTCCTTGATGTATTTAGACACGCCAGTGATGGTGCCGCCCGTGCCCACGCCGGAGATGAGAAAATCCACCTTGCCGTCGGTATCGTTCCAGATCTCGGGGCCGGTGGTAGCGTAGTGAATGGCCGGGTTGGCCGGGTTGTTGAACTGCTGCAAGATAAAACCATTCGGCGTCTTGGCCAGGATTTCATCGGCCTTGGCGATAGCGCCCTTCATGCCGTTGGGGCCGGGGGTGAGCACGATCTCCGCGCCAAAGGCCAGCAGAACGGTGCGGCGCTCAAGGCTCATGGTCTCCGGCATGGTGAGAATCAGCCGGTAGCCCTTGACGGCGGCGATAAAGGCCAGCGCGATACCGGTGTTTCCGCTTGTTGGCTCAATCAGCACGGTCTCACCGGGCTTGATTTTGCCGGCCTTCTCGGCGGCGTCGATCATTGCAAATCCGATGCGGTCCTTCACGCTTGAAACGGGGTTCTGGCTTTCCAGCTTGGCTACAACCGTAGCCGGCAGTCCAGCCGCTACGCGATTCAGCCGCACCAGCGGGGTGTGGCCAATGAGTTCAGTTACATCCGCGGCAATGTGCGCCATGATGTTCTCCTCTTTCGGGGCCAATGGCCCATGTCTTCAATTTCCTGGGGGGTTGAGTGGCGATGAATCTGTCAGGGGGCAAGGGCGCTCGGTTGTGGGCGCGCGTCTGCATCGGAGCTGTCACCGGGGCGGTGTTAGCGACATCGACGCATGACAACAGCGTAGACCCGAGGGGTGGAGTATGGCAAGGGGAAAGCCAAAGGAAAAGCTCAAGCCTCCTCTCTTGAGCGGCCTTGGGCGGCCTCGCTGCTTGCCTTATTGCTCGGCGTCGGGCTGATCGACGGCGCCATTGGCCAGCGCCCACTTGACGAAGCCATCCGGGGCATTCCGGACGGCCGCAACATTTGCGCGTTTCAAGCTCCCGATATGCTGCCATTGAACATTCTTCAAGTCCGCGGAGCGCAGGTCGCAATCGTCGAGGATCGCGCCGGTGAAATCCGCGTCAACCAGGCTGCTGCCCGCCAGATCGGCGGAGCGGAGATCTGCCTGAACGAGTTTTGCATGATCCAACGCAGAGTTTCGCAGGTTGGCCGACGTGAGATTTGAATGTGTGAAATCGACAGAGATGAAATTGCTGTTGCGAAGATCGGCCGAACTGAAATCGGAGCGCATCAGATTTGCGCCGCGGAGATTGAGTCCTTGGAGAAATGCTGAAGAGGCATCCACGCCAACCAGCGGAACCTTGTCGTCGTTCAGTTCCTGCAACGCCTCGATTCGTCCGCCGCTCCCTCCCTTGCCCTGTGCCGTGTTAATCACCTGCCAAGCTTCATAGTGCCGCTGCTTGATCCGGTCCCCCGCCTCCGAGAAATAGAATATGACGGCGATCAAAACGGAAAACGAACCCAGATACTCCAGCACCTCCAGAAAGGACCAGTTGCTTAAGACGAATGCGACCCACTCCCACATCCATTCGAACGCAATGAACGGAGTCAGCCACTTGGGACCAGCGCCGTGCTTTCTGACTTCCCACGGTTCAGGCCGCTTTCTGGGGATATGCATGATCATTGATTTGCTTCCGCCTCAGCCGGTGTTTCTAAGCCCCGCCGATATGCCGCTGATCGTGGCGGCGATGGCGCGGTTGACCTCAGGCGTGTCTTCGCCGGCGCGCTTGCGGCGCAGCATGTCCACTTGGATCAGGTGCATGGGATCGACGTATGGATTGCGCAGCTTGATGGAGTGGGCAAGCACCTGGTTGGTCTCCAGCAGTTCCTTCTGCCGGGTGATGGCCAGAACAGCGCGCACGCTGCGGTGGAACTCGGCATCGAGGAGGTCGTAGAT
>CAZSVJ010000171.1:0-7644 GCA_964610185.1 uncultured Occallatibacter sp.
TTGCGGGCGGCCGGTTTGTGGGGTGGCGCGCGGCGGCGCAAACCGTACCGTCAGCGGCGTGAGCATTTTGGAGAGCTGGTGCAGATGGACGGCAGCTTTCATGAGTGGCTGGAAGAGCGGGCGGGACGGGGTTGCCTGATGCACATGGTCGATGACGCGACCTCGACAGCGTTTTATCCCGAGGAGACGATCTGGGCGGCGGTGGGCGTGCTCAGGCGCTGGATTGAGAAGTACGGCGTGCCCCGGGCGCTGTACACGGACTGGAAAAACGTGTACGCGCGCGAGGCGACGGAAGCCGAGAAGCTGTGCGGTGAAGTGCCGCTGACGCAGTTCGGGCGCATGTGCCAGCGACTCGGCATCCGCATCGTCGCCGCCAACTCGCCGCAGGCCAAAGGGCGTGTGGAGCGGGCCCACGGCACGCATCAGGACCGGCTGGTGAAGAAACTGCGTCTGTCCGGAATCGCGGACTATGAGGCCGCCAACCGCTATCTCGACGAGCATTACCTGGCCGATCACAACCGCCGCTATGCGCGGCGGCCGACACGGGGGGAAGGCGGGCGTGTCTCGGGCGCGGCCCGCACTGCAGCATCCCGCACTGCAGCATCCATGGAGACGCCCTTTCAAGCCGCAAACCGCATTGCCGTTCCAGGCAACTGCATAACTTCAGCAAGGGGACATTTCTATTGAGCGCAAAACGGGGACATTTCTAATGTGCTATGACAAACGCACTCGAAACGTATTGACAGCTAAGTGGTGATTTGCTATGTTGAGTCGAAATGTGCTTCGCCTGTAATAACGGGAATTGTTGTAGGTTCAGTGCCACACTGGCCTGCGGGAATATCCGTTGTTGTCACTGATACAGTGACGAGCACGATGGATTGAAACCCCGCCACCAGTCCTCCTGAGGCGGGGTTTCTCTTTGCCAAGATTCTGCGCCTCAACTAATTCCCCAAAACGACCCAGCCAGCAATTGCTGTCCCTATGAAGCCTGAAGGAGGCCTATGTCTAGCCAGAACCGTATTTCGTCACAGTCTGCCGCGCTGACGCGGCGCGACTTTGTTCGTCTCGCCAGCCTTGTTGCTGCCACCGGCGCAGCGCTGCCTTTCAGCGAACGCGCTCTCGCTCAAGTGGAGCTTCCCAAGCCACGCCGTATCCCTCCGCCTGACGCGGTCATGCTGAATCTGAATGAAAACCCGATGGGTCCTTCCCCTGAGGCGCTGGAGGCCGCTTATAGTTCGGTTCGTCTTGGTGGCCGCTACCAGGACAAGCAACATTCGGCGTTGCAGCACAAGTTTGCAGATCTGGAAGGCCTGAAGCCGGAATATATCAAAGTATTTCCCGGCACCACAGAGACAATTATTCAACTCGCTCTTGCGTTCACGTCACCGGAGCGCACATATGTGCAGGCAGACCCTACTTTTGAAGTTGGCGGGGCCGCCGCAAAAGCAGCCGGAGCCAAAGTCATCAAGGTTCCACTTACAAAGACCTATTCCATCGATGTACGCGGAATGGTTGCTGCAGCACCAAATGCCGGGCTTTTCTATGTAGCTACTCCCAACAATCCTACAGGGACGGCAACGCCGCTGGAGGATATCAAGTGGCTGGTGGCCAACAAGCCAAAGGGAAGCGTCGTAGTTATCGATGAGGCATATTTGCATATTCAGAAGCATCCTGAGCCTGCGACTTCTCTCGTTCTTGCCGATCAGGATGTCATCGTTCTGCGAACCTTCTCTAAGATTTATGGCATGGCAGGTCTCCGAGCTGGAGCCGCCTTCGGGCGGCCCGATCTGCTTCAGAAGCTTGCTATTTACAACGCTCCGCAATTGCCTGCGCCGGGAATGGCGGCCGCAGTCGCCAGCCTGAATGCCAAAGGTCTTGTCGAGGCGCGTCGCCAGCTCATTATCGAAAGGCGCGAAGATGTTTTTGATTTCCTCTCGAAGCACAACACCCCGTTTATTCCCTCTGAAGCAAACCATTTTTTGATGGACGTAAAACGTCCCGGTGGGCAGGTGATTGAGGCGTTGGAGGACCAAAATGTTTTCATTGGCAGGGTCTGGCCAATCTGGCCCAATCATGTCCGTGTGACCGTTGGACTTCCGGAAGAAATGGAGAAGTTCAAGGCCGCATACCTTAAGGTGAACTCGTAGCGCTTTGCGTAACGCGACGAGGCTCTTCGGAGCCTCGCCGCAACAATTGCTTTCTAACTACCACCTGATCGGGAGAGCCATGCCCACAGTTACAAGGAAGCGACACCTTAGCCAAATTGCTCCCCTCATCGTCCAATCCGAGATTCGCTTCATGTCGGTCGAGTGCGAGCGCCTCGGCGGGATCAACCTCGCGCAGGGTATATGCGACACCGATCTGCCTCTGCTTGTTGCCGATGCGGCTGTTCGGGCCATTCGAAAGGGGTTGAATACTTACACGCGGGCGGATGGAATTGCGCAATTGCGCGAAGCGATTGCCGTCAAGCTTGCGAGCTATAACGGCATCCAAGCCAACCCGGAAACCGAGATCGTTGTTACCTCCGGGGCAACCGGAGCACTCTACGCCACGGGACTTGCGCTGCTTGACCCCGGTGACGAGGTAATTCTCTTCGAGCCCTATTATGGTTATCACGGCAATACACTCCTTTCCATCCGGGCTGTGCCGGTCCCAGTTCCTCTGCATGTGCCTGATTGGGAGATCGATGTGGACCGTCTACGCGAAGCCATCACAGAACGCACACGCGCCATAATGATTAACACGCCGTCAAATCCCTCCGGCAAGGTGTTCACACGCGCTGAACTCAAAGCAATTGCCGATTTGGCAATTGAGCACGATCTCTTTGTATTTACCGACGAAATCTACGAGTATTTTCTCTATGACGGCCGCAAGCACATTAGTATTGCTGCACTGCCGGGCATGGCAGAACGCACCATTACCATCTCGGGGCTTTCTAAGACCTTCAGCATTACGGGGTGGCGCATCGGTTATCTCGCCGCTGACGCCAAGTGGATTCCTACAATCCGCTATTTTCACGACCTTCTTTATGTATGTAGTCCCGGGCCGCTTCAATACGGCGCAGTCGCCGGGTTAGTGGGATTGGGAGTCTTGTTTTATCGCGAGATGGCAATCGAATACCAACAGAAGCGCGACCAACTGTGTGCCGCGCTGGCAGATGCGGGCCTGACACCCTCTGTGCCCCATGGCGCGTATTATGTTCTTGCCGATTCACGACGCATTCCCGGGCAGACCGGAAGCGCCAAGGCGCGACATCTTCTTGCGTCCATAGGGGTGGCTGCTGTCAGTGGCGCTGCGTTTTTCGCATCTGCGGGCGGCGAAGACCAGCTTCGCTTCTGTTTTGGAAAATCGCCTGAGAGCCTGGATCAAGCCTGCGCCGCCATCAGGGCTTTCTGAAGAAAACTCGACGAAGAATGTTCTGTGGGTCCATCTCCATCCGCCTAAAAGTGGGTGACGAACACTACTGTGTTATAGGATGAACACCTTTGCATTGATTGAACTAGAGATTGCGGCTGAGATGCGTCGCGTTATCTCTTGTCGGTTGGTGCCGGGAGGGGGGTCGAACCCCCACGACCTCGCGATCGGCGGATTTTGAGTCTCTCGAGAATACCGTAAGTCTATGATAAATAAGCGAAATCGAGCGTAATGTCGGATATCCACAAGTGACTGCCCATCAGCAACTTAGCTTAATTATCCGTAATGAAGCCAAACTGATGTCTGTACCCGAACTTGTACTCCAAAAGGCTTCGTTATCTCTACCCACATGACCTGTTCGCGGCGGAACCTGCACCAGGCTTTTTCCCGGCAAGCGTATAGCGTTACTGGTCAATGGCCCAATGAAATGGAGACCGCGGTCAATTGTGGCGTGTGCGGGCGTTGAATAAAGGTTAGCTGATCTCCAAGAGATTCATGAGGCAGTGCGGGTCGCCCCGCACCATAGTTTAGGCATTATCCAGGGCCAGCCCTACTCACAGGTTCGTGAAAGATAACGTCCTCTATCGTTCTTAACCTTGGTGAATGTTGAATAAAATCAATTCTGCCAATCGTGACAAGCATCCAACGCTGCCATCCGATCCACCTTTCCAACACCGGCGAAACCTCGAAGCGCGCTTTGGCGATTTGCCGAGCGAGCACACCATACGTAGTCCGATATTCGACTGTAGTTTGTTGTTCAGATCTCCTGCTCCTCAGGAGCGAGCTATCAGGCGTCTTAGCATTCAACGAGACCGGAGACCTGCCTCGCGGAAACGTGCAAGGCACAAGACAAAGTCTATCCAGAATTCCCGGCTTGCGTGCTCATATACAGTGGCCGTGTGGAAGAATTGGTGTTCGCGCTGGCCGATAGCCGAAGTTAGGCCGACCGAACTGAGAGGGGGCAGGAGCTATTCTGCACTAGGCGTCGAAGTCTCTTCTTCGGTGACTACGAAAAAGTAACGCAAATCTGCTTGTCCAAACGAAGTGGTCATTGCCACATCGGCGGCATCCTGGCCCGTTGCCATGAGTACACGGCCAATCCGGGATCGGTTGTTGCGGGCATCGAATGTCCACCAACGGCCTTCAAGATAGACCTCGAACCATGCACTGAAGTCCATTGGAAGGACCACGGGGACGCCGATGTCGCCCAGATACCCCGTTGCATAGCGTGCCGGAATGTTGAGTGCGCGGCAAAACGCGATGGCAAGATGCTGAAAGTCGCGACAGACGCCCACGCGCTCAGTAAAGACATCTAGGGCAGTCATTGTAGGCCGGGCATGCTGATAGTTAAACGTCACTTTGTTGTGGACCCAGTTGCAAATGGCTTGCACGCGGTTCCAGCCGGGTTCGATTTGTCCGAACAATTCAAACGCGACGCTTGAGAAGCGATCCACCTCGCAGTACCGGCTATTGAGCAGGAATCGGAGAATCTCGTTCGGCAGATCGCCGACGGCATGCTCGCGGGCAGACCAGTTGACCTCGTCCGGCAGTCCCGAGTCTCGAATGAGCGTGGAACCGCTAAGCCTAAATTGCCCTGGAGGCGCGACGAACCGCGCACAACGATTCCCAAAGCTGTCAATGTAATTCGTGACTTCAAGTTCCGGTTCTGTCTGCAACTCGTCCGGCTCCAGTAGATCGGCGGCGCGTGAAGGATGGACGTTGAGAAGCGTCACCATGGCGACAGCGGCCGGAATATCAAATTGAATATCGTACGCAAGACGGATCAACATATTAGCGCCTCTGAGGGGAAAGGTACAGGGTTGTGCGACGTTCTGAGTGAGAAAGTGTGCGCTACAAAATGGCGATCCGCTTATTTGAAAACAAGGGAATGAGCACAGTCATTGAGCTCATTGCACGGGTTCGATGCGGAAGATGCCGATGGGGTTACTTGAGGACAAGTCAATTGTCCCTGCCGGCGCGGAGTTTTTCAGTAGCAATAGGGACATTTTTTTGGTGGCCAATATGCTAACGTATCCCTACGCCCCGGCTTCCAGGAGACATCTTGGCAGTTTTGCCTGCTGTGTCGTCAAAGGCCGGCAGGCCCAGAATTCCAGGTGTGGGCGGCGAGGGGGCGGATGGGAATACAAGTTGCGCTGAATCACCGGACACTCTACCGGTACGAAAAGGCGATATCTCTCGGTCCCCAGGTGATCCAGTTGCGTCCCGCACTGCACTGTCGAACGCCAATCCTAAGCTATTCCCTTGAAGTTACCCCCTCCGAACACATTCTGAATTGGCAATTGGACCCCCACAATAATCGCCTGGCGCGCCTTCTCTTTTTGGGGAAGACCAGCGAACTTCTGGTCGAAGTGAACCTCGTCGCGGATTTATCTCCTTACAACCCATTCGCATTTTTCCTGGAGCCGGGAGTCGAGGAATACCCTTTCGCATACGCGCCGGGGCTGGCCAAGGATCTTGAACCCTATCGATCCGTGGATCCGCCTGGACCGCTGCTTCACGCGTTTGTAGAGAGTTTCGTGGGACGGAAGAGCGGAACGATCAGTCTGCTGCTTGACTTGAATCGAACTGTGCGAGAGGAAATTGCCTATGTGACGAGGCTGGAGCCGGGCGTCCAGACGTGCGAGGAGACCCTTGAAAAGCGCTCCGGATCATGCCGCGATTCTGCATGGGTGCTGGTTCAGAGTCTCCGAAATCTTGGCATCGCGGCGCGGTTTGTTTCCGGGTACCTAATTCAGTTGCAGTCCCCCGATCCGGCCTCGGAAGGTCCGGAATCGGATTCCGCGGATCTGCATGCCTGGGCAGAAGCGTTCTTGCCGGGCGCGGGCTGGATTGGGATGGATCCGACCTCGGGCCTGCTCGCCGGCGAGGGTCACATCCCGCTGGTCTGCACACCGACTGCTTCGCAGGCCGCGCCCATCGGAGGCACCGCGGAGCCAGCCAAAGTAGAGTTTAGCCACTCTATCTCGATTAGCCGTTTGAATGATCCGCGACGGCCATCCACGCCCTTTACCGGCCAGGATTGGCTGCGGATAAGACATGTTGCACACAGCGTCGACGAAGAGCTGAAAGCGCAGGATGTGCGCCTGACCATGGGCGGCGAGCCAACGTACGTCGGCATCGACGACCCTGAGAGCCCGCAATGGAACACCGATGCCGAAGGCTCAATGAAGCGAATCCGCGGTCTGGCCCTTATTCAAGGTCTCCGCGAGGGGATTGCTTCCGGAGGACTTCTCCACTACGGACAAGGCAAATGGTACCCCGGCGAGGCCGTGCCGCGTTGGGCGCTGAGCTGCTTCTGGCGTGTCGATGGCATCCCTGTTTGGGAGGATATCGGCCTCATCGCGCGCGAAGATCGGGAATACGTTTTTGGAGCGGCCGATGCTCTTGGGTTTATGGAAGCGCTCACGCGCCGTCTTCAGGTGAGTTCCGAAAATCTGCTGCCCGCCTATAACCCGGATAGCGAAGCGACGGAGCCCGTTGGCTACATACTGCCACTTCGCCGCCGGCAGCCGGAGGGACAACTGCGCTGGTCGAGTCAGTTGTGGTTCCCTCGGCCGGATCGTCTTCTGCTGTCGGTTGGCGATTCACCCATAGGCTTCCGCATTCCCACCGAGTCCATGCCATGGGTCGCGCCTGACGAGATTGAATACGATTTTGATGCCGCGCCTTTCGAGCAATGGGTCAGGCTCCCGGCACGCCCGGCGCGGCGCATGGAACTCTTCGCCATACCTCCTCCGCCTGATCCGCTGCCCGCTGTCTCGCGTGCTTCGGATGCAGCGCCGGAGCTGATCCGGCCGTCGCTGTGCGTGCAGGCTCGGGAAGGCCGCCTGCATGTTTTCTTGCCTTATGCGCCCAGACTTGCCGACTATCTCGACCTTGTCAGCGCGGTTGAGGATACATGCCAGTTCCTCAAAGTCCCGGTTTGGATGGAAGGCTACGCTCCGGCGCCAGACCCCCGGCTGCGATCGTTCAGCGTTACACCGGACCCCGGCGTCTTGGAAGTAAACCTGCCGCCTGCGAGCAATTGGGACGAACTGGAACGGATCAATACCTTGCTCGACGGAGAAGCCCGCCGGAACCGGTTAACCGCTGAAAAATTCGCCTACGATGGCAGCCGTATCGCTACGGGAGGCGGCAACCACATCGTGATCGGCGGGGCGACCCTGCTGGACAGTCCCCTTCTGCGCCGCCCGGACCTGCTGCGCAGTA
>CAZSVJ010000172.1:0-7640 GCA_964610185.1 uncultured Occallatibacter sp.
CACTTCCATATCTTCTTTCAGCATCTCGACGGCACGGGAACTCATCGACTTGAAGATCTGGGCGCGCAGTTCCTCATTGGCCCCGCGCAGCGCCAACGCCAGCTGCCGCTTGTCCACTCCCGAAACTATCTCGCGGATGGTGGCCGGGGGCACGGTGACAAGATCTTCGAATGTGAACATCAGGTTGCGAATGCTCAGGGCCAATTCCGGCGCGCTGTCCTCAATGGCCTCGAGAATCTTCTTCGACTCTTCGGCATTCACGCGGTTCAACAGATCGGCCACCGCCTTGAACCCCGAGTAGCTCTTGCGAGCCGTATCGCCCATGCTCTCAAGCCGTCGATGCAGAATGTGGGCCACCTTCTGCGCCATCTCCGGCGAAAACTGGCGCATCTCAGCCAGCCGCTGGATGGATACTACCTTCTGCTCCTCGCTCAGGTTGCCCAGCACCAGCGATGCGCGGCGTGGATCGAGGTGGGCGAGAACCAGAGCAACGGTCTGCGGATGCTCGGACTCGAGCAGTTTGCCCAACTGAAGCGGATCGGTGCGCTGCAACTTGGCCAGATTGCCCTGAGCCGCCTCCTGAGAGCGCCGCACCAGCATCAGAAGGTCGTCGGCGCGCTCCTTTCCGAAGGTATCGATCAACAGGCGGCTGGCATAATCGAGGCCGCCATGAATCACGAATCCTTGCGTTTCCAAAAGTTCCCAGAACTCCTCCAGTATCTCGCCCGAAATGTCTGGAGTAATTCCTTTCAGGTCGGCCAGTTCCTCGGTGATCCGCTGCACATCCTGTTCGGGCAGGGCACGTAGAATCTCTTTGGCCAGTTCCTCGCCTACAGCCACCAACAGGATAGCCGCCTTGCGCACCCCGGACAGGCTTGCCGAAGCGCGGCGCGGTCTTGCTCCCTGCTCGTTTCCCTGGTCGGCCACGTTCCTGGTCCTCTCCCGCCTCTGCGCTTCCCTGCCCGTCACAACTCTGAAGCCTGGTTCGGCCCAGGCCACTTGCTAGTCGGAGTGAATCCAGCTTTGCAGCAGACGCGAGCTCTGCGTAGGCTCTTTCTTGAGGTGCACGGTTACCTGCTCGAAGATCTCGTTTGCCCGGATTCGTTCTGGATCAAGCTCCGGGGGAACGGGCGCGGTCAGGGGTAGTTGGTGCGCCGTCGCGCTGTTTGGCAACTGATTCGCCGGGGATTTGGCTTCCATACTCGCGGCCGGCCGCGCACGGCGGAGCGCCGGACGCACACCGAACGCGAGAATGAGCAGCACAGCGGCGAGCATGGCTAGATACCGGACCAGAACCGGCGAATTCTCTGCCGTTGTCAAAACCTGGGCGGGCATCGAGGCCGGCGGCTGGGCGCGGTTGTCGTCAAACGCCAGATCCTGAACCGTCACCGTGTCTCCGCGCGTCGAGTCGAAGCCAACCGCCGCCTGCGCCAGCGCGGTCAGGTTGCGCACCTCGTCCGGAGAGCGAGGCTGCCATACTGCATTCTTTCCCTTGCTTGCCAACTGCGCCAGCCGATCGTTCACCACGATGGCAGCCGTCATCCGCCGCACCCGGCCTGGGTTTTCAATTGTGTGGAGCACGGTCTTCGAAGTCGCGTAAGTTCCGGACTCCGATTTGGCGCTCTGGGGTTGCGTGGTCTGCTGCGGGTAAACGGGCAGAGCCTGGGAATTGGGCGCGTTCGAAGCGGTTCCGGGAACTCCAGCGGCGATCGGCTGCGGACCGGATGTTTGCTCGGTGCGCTGCATCGAAACGGTCACCGTCTGGTCGGGATCGTAGGTTTCCTCGGTTTTATCGGTAGCAGCTGAATCGTAATCCAGAGTCACCGATGCGCGAACATTGCCGACTCCTGTTACCGGCTCGAGAGTGGCCACCAACTTGTCTTCAAGAGCCTGCTCCGCGCTCAGCCGCAGCGCCTCGCCGGTCTTGGGGCCAAGCGGCGCATTGCCCGCCGCGTCCACCAGCACAACCCGGTCCGGTGTTAGCCCGTCGACGGCTGAGGCCACAAGGTTGCGGATTGCATCGGGCTCCCCGTCGGCCAGCGAACGATGGCGCAGCTTCAGCACCACCGAGGCCTTGGCGGGCCGCTCCTGCTCGCGAAAGAGTGAATCGTGCGGCATCACCAGATGGACCCGGGCCGACTCAATGTCGCTCAAGGTTCCGACCGTGTGCTCGAGTTCCCCTTCGAGAGCCCGCTGGTAGTTCACCTGCTCATCGAACTCGGAGCCAACCCAATTGGGCTTGTCAAAGATCTCAAACCCCAGCCGCCCGCTCTTCACTCCGCCCTTGGCGGCGGTCGCCAGCCTCGCCTTATCCAAATCGGCGGCGGGAACGCGGATGCCCGATCCGTCGGGGGTCAGCTCAAACCGAATCTGCGCCTGCGTAAGGATCTGCCCGGTTTGGCGCGCATCGTCCTGGTCCAGGCCAGCGTATAGGGTGCGCCAGTCGGGGCCCATTGTGTACCAAAGCAGCCCACCGGTCAGCGCCAGGAGCAGCACCGCTGCCGCCATTGCCCAACCGCGCTGCGCGGGCAGCATCGCAGCCCAACGAACGCGCAACCCCGTCCAGATTCCGGCCACCCGGTCCGTCCACTGGGGTTGCCCTGGCGCGCTCGGCGCGCTTCGTTCGAGCTGTGTGCCTGCTGTAGCCATGGTTGCCGTGTTCCGACTCTCTTCCTATTGTTTCCGCGTTATGTATTGTGTGTTTACTTACCGTGTGCGGTCCGTGGGTCCACTATGGGGTTTGCGCTCGCGGCTGGATTGGGGCTGCACGATGCGCCGCGGCTTTAGAACTGCATCCCGATCACTTGTTGATAGGCCTGTACGGCTTTGTTGCGAACCGCCAGCGCCAGTTCGAAGGCCATGCTCGATTTCTCGGTGGCGATCATTGCCTGATGCACGTCCACGCCGGAGCCGCTCAGCAGCCCGCTCACTGCTGTATGCGCCTGATCTTCCAGTTGGCTTACCTGGCCCACCGCATCGGTCAGCAGATCGGAGAACGGCGAGGGCGCGGATGCTGGAGCCGCAGTCGAAGAAAAGGACGGAAGTCCGGTCTGGCCGGTCAGACTTGATGACGACAGGCTCGATCCCGAGATGCTCGATAACGCCGACGACACTGCACTCATAGAGCTCATTGCGGGTAACATTGTTCCTCCGTCCTGCTTGCTATCTGGTTCGATTCTGAATCCGGTTCCGTAACCCCTTCGCTTACCAGCTACGACTTGGCTATCTCCAGCGCCGAGGAAATCATGCCCTTCTCGGCCTGCACGGCGGAACTATTCAATCCATATGCACGCGTCGCCCCCATGAGGTCAACCATCTCTGTGAGCGGATTAATATCCGGATACGAGACATACCCATCGGGTCCTGCGTCCGGGTGACCGGGATCGTAGCGCTTGAGAGGCGGCGATGGATCTTGAACAACCTGCGCGATATGCACTCCCGGAGCCACTGGACCGGAGCCTATCGAACTCAGGCCGGAAAACTGACTGTTAAGCGGCGCCAAAGCCGGGAGGGCCGACAGACTTGATCCAGCGCTTCCCGAAGCCGCATTCATGGAGTCCAGGAATCCTGGATCGCCCTGGTTGGCGGCGAAGATCACGCTTTGGCGGTGGTAAGGACCGCCCGTCGCCGTGCGGGTGGTCTCCGCATTGGCCATGTTTGCCGCTACCACCTCGGCGCGCATCCGTTCGGCCTGCATGGCTCCGCCGGAAGTCTCCATCAACCCAAAGAGGTTCATCCTGTAGATTCCTTTCGTCTCCCTGGCTAAGCAGCCGGGATCGAGTTACTTGTCGGCGTGAATGGCGTTGAGGATTCGCTGATACTCCAGGTGAAGCAGCGCCACGCCGGTCTTGAACTTCAGTTGCGCCTCGGCCAGGTTCAGGCCCTCGCGATCCATGGATACATTGTTGCCGTCGGGGCGAGAAATCAGCCCGTCCACGGGCTTGGCGCGCACATGCCCCGGTCCGCGCCCTTTGTCCACCCCTTCCATGGCATCGCGCATTTCGGCCTCGAAGTCCATACCCATTGCCTTGTAGCCGGGGGTATCGATATTCGCCATGTTGGCCGCGGTCAGCTTGGCCTCGCTGGTGCTCAGATCCAGGTAGCGGGCCAACTGGTCGCTCATTCGTGTTTCGATCTCCATGCCCATCCCACCCCCCTTAAATGTTCAGCCTCTCAGAAACCTTTGATTAAATGCCAATTTCAGCCGATCTGTACCTTCAGGGGCTCAAGCCCGCGTTCTTGTTGTTGCAGTTGCAGCGCCATTCAAGCCGTCCCATTCAAAGGGCCGGCTTATTCAGAGGTTCCTCAAGCCTCCAGACTCGGAGCCTTCGAGCGGGCCCCTCACATTGCCAGGCCAAAGTCGATATCCGCGGGAGTCAATAGGGCAGCGTCGCCGGCCAGAATGGCTCCCCGCTCCAGCACATGCTCGAGTTCGCGCACATTGCCCGGCCAGTCGTGCGCTGTGAGCATTTCCATTGCCGCCTGATCGACACGCTTGACCGGCGCATCGCGCCCCATCCGCTGCATAAAGTGATCCACCAGCAAATGCAGGTCCTCGGCGTGCTCTGACAGAGACGGTGTGCGGATCAAAAAGACGGCCAGCCGGTAATAGAGATCGGAACGAAAGGCTCCGGTCTGGGTTTGCTGGGCCAGCGGCCGATGGGTGGCGGCCACAATGCGCACATCCACCTTCACCGTTTCGTTGTCGCCCACGCGTTGCAACTCTCCACACTCGACGAAGCGCAGGAGCTTGGATTGAAGCGCCAGCGGCATTTCGCCGATCTCGTCCAGAAATAAAGTTCCTCCATCGGCGCTTTCGATGCGTCCTATCCGTCCCTGCACCGCGCCGGTAAAAGCTCCGCGCGTGTGGCCGAACAGCTCGGCTTCAAGCAGCGCCTCGGGAATGGCCGCGCAGTTGATGGCAACAAAGGGCTTGCGGCTTCGCGGCGAAAGCCGGTGCAGCGCTTCGGCGACCAGCTCTTTGCCGGAGCCGGTAGGCCCTTCAATCAGCACCGGCGTCGAGCGCGGGGCCACCAGGCGAACGCGGCGGCTGATCTCAAGCATGCAGGCGGCGTTGCCGATCAATTCCGGCAGCCGCCCGCTGGCTGCCGCGTCGTCTCCGCGGATCGACGTTTCCGGTCGAACGAAAGCGACCGTTACCGGCCCCATTTGGGTGGAGACCCGCCCTGGCAAGGCGCTTTTCATCGCCGGAGCGGGCTGGAGTGCGCGAACAGGAGCCGCAATGGGCCAGGAGCCGGAGGCAATGCCGATAGGGACTGGATTGGAGCTGTTGAGCGCCGGTGCCGTGTTCCAAGCCGCCGTGTCGGTGTCCTGGCTTCGCCGCAGCGCGTAAAGCAATTCCTGGCGGTACGGCCCTCGCGGGCTATCCTCGATTGCCGAATTGCCTGCGGTCACCAGGTCCACGAGTGGAAATTTGCCGCGGAAGTCCTTGAGGAATTCACCCAAATCTAGATCGGGCAGCCACGAATCGACAATGATTGCCTCAGGCGCCGCGGCCTCAGCTTCAGCCCATGCCTGCGCGCCCCCTTCGGCTTCGCGAACCTGCCAGCGCAGGCCGGTTAGAATCTCCGAGAGCCGTTGGCGAAAGCTGCGGTCCGCACTGGCGATCACAGCCGTGCGCGGCCGGATGCGGTTGGTCATGGTGGATGGAACGGGAACCGGGACAGAAAGCATTTGCGTTCTCCTAACGGCAGGGCTGATGAAGGAGGTTCATTGCATCTTAGAGGCCAGGTCCGGCCGCTGGCGCTATGGCTGGAAGCAAAGGGAGGGGCGAAACCACGGCCAGCGCGGCGATGGCCGGAACCACAGCCAGCGCCGCTATGGGCACAGCCACCGCGAGATCGGCCTCCGAAGGCACCACGTATCCCTGCCCGCGCACCGTCCGGATCAGTTGACCCGGAGGCGGATCCTTGAGTTTCCGGCGCAGGTAGTTCACATAGACGTCCACGATGTTGGTGGTCTGCGCGGGTTCCAGATTCCAGACCGAATCCAGCAACTCCACCCGCGATACACATTGGCCGCGATTGAGCATCAGGTGTTCGAGCAGCGCAAATTCCTTGTTGGTGAGGATCACGGGCACGGAACCGCGCCGCGCCGTGTGATCGAGCCGGTCGAGTTCCAGGTCTCCGGCGCGCAACTGGAGCCGCGCCTCGCGCTTGCGCCGCAGCAGGGCCCGGCAGCGAGCCCGCAACTCATGCAGGCTGAACGGCTTCACCATCAGGTCGTCGGCCCCTAGATCGAGGCAGCGAACGCGCGTGTCGACCTCCTGCCGGGCCGTGAGTATCAATATAGGCAGATCGAGGTCGAGCAAGCGAATCTCCTTGAGCGCCTGTTCGCCGTCTTTGACCGGCATGTTGAGATCGAGAATGGTCAGATCGGGCATCTCCTGGCGAAACGCCTCCACGGCCTCCCCTCCGTCATGGACCAGTCGAACCCGATGCCCATCGGCCTCCAGGCCGCGGGTTAGAAACAATCCCAGCGCCTTGTCATCTTCGGCGATCAATAGCCTCATCGCACCCTCTCTCGTCCCAACACGGGCAACTTTTGACGGCGGCCACCTCGACACTTCTGCCGCAGTTTTAACTTTCACTAATTCAGTTGCCTCCTCCACCATCAGCCGTGGCGGACAGGAACTCAAGGTTAGAAAGAGGAAAGATAGGTTTGCGATTCCGGAAGTGGGTTTATTCTTAGGCCGTTCCCAAAATCGTGAACGCGGAATGATTCGTGACGAGTGTCACTTTCGCCGGGTTGTTCAATTCATTATTGTGACTGTAAAATCCTTGCCCGCAGGCCTCATATTCTCGCAACTGAGGCCCCCTATCAGCCGAGCGCCGTCAATGGACCACTATCGGATTCGGTTCGCGGAACCGGACTTTCGCGCAATAGTTCTTGCGCTGCTCGGATAGAATGATCCGTGCAATGAATACGTCGCCAATTAGCGGGGATTGGACAGGACGGGAGATCGATGGAAGATTCCCGCTCCTGAAATGGCTGGGCGGCACTGTCTCGAGTGGTGTCTTCCTCACGGAACTTCGGGGATACCGATCGCAGAGAGCCGTCATTAAGCTCATTTCGACGAACGCCAGCGACGCCGAATTCCAAATTGATTGCTGGCTGCGAACAAAAACCCTGTCGCATCCGCGCCTCATGCCCCTGCTTCATGTTGGCCGTTGTCAAGTCGACAATGCCCCCTTGCTCTATGCTGTGACGGACTATGCAGAAGAAGTCCTCTCAGACATTCTTGCCGAACGGCCGCTGACGCCCGCCGAGACCCGCGAGATGCTTGACCCGGTTCTGGACGCGCTTGCCTATCTTCACCAAAACGGGTTGGTGCATGGCCGTCTCAAGCCTGCGAACATCATGGCCATCGACGATCGGCTTAAGATTTCTTCAGATAGGCTTTATGTCGCGCGCGAGCATGGCAATCCCTTTCCGGCGACTGGCGCTTTTGACGCGCCGGAACTCGCATCCGGCACAATCTCCCCGGCCGCCGACATCTGGTCGCTCGGTGTCACGTTGATCGAAACGCTGACCCAGCGCACGCCGAATTGGGACAGAACCAATCGCAGCGACCCGGTTGTGCCCGAGTCCATCCCACAGCCCTTTGCCGACATTGCGCG
>CAZSVJ010000173.1:0-7638 GCA_964610185.1 uncultured Occallatibacter sp.
GTCAATACTGCTCTTGACCCGGCACGTATGGAATGGTTACTGTTGGAGTTGGCAAAAACTAGCCACCCAACCAGTTGCCCGCATGGACGTCCAATAGCTTTGTTGTATTCTTGGAAGGAGATCCAGCGGGCCTTCCACCGCATCTAGCACTCAGGGAAGGTGGCTACCCTCCTCTCAGGGGAGAGGGAAGCCCAGCGCCTTTGGTCAGCCTGGAAGTGAGGTTTTTCTTTGACAGCAGAACAATTGGAAGCATCGCGCGCCGAAAGGATGCGCCAGAATGGACACGGGGCAATCACGCTTGAAGATGCCCGTGTGTGGATTGAGGAGACCGGTTTATGTCTCTTTCTGCCGAGGCGGCAATTTTCTTCGTCGATCGCGCCATCATTTGTTGAGGCCGTAGCCGGCCGTCAGAACGCGACGCCAGATCCCAAGCACATTGCGTTAGCTGAAGAGCTGCTGGTGCGCCTGGAGACAGACGGCGTGGCAGTTCGGCTGAACCTTTTAGGACAGCCTGGCGAGCAGCCGGACTTTGTCGTGGCCGCCTGGGTGCTGCCCTACGTGTATGCGCTCAGAGGCGACCGGGACTGGCGCCGCATCCCGCAATTGACCGGGTCGCGCCAGGTTTCGCAACTGGCCGTTCAGGCGTATAAGCATTTGGAGTTGGGCGACACAACACTTGCCGCGCTTACCCATGCGCTGGGCCGTGAAGTCACCGAGGGCGCTGTTCTGCGCGCCATCACGGAACTCTGGCAGCAACTTCGCATCATTCCAGTGGTCTCTGCCCCTGGCCAGCCCGCCAAATGGCAGCTGCTGCGCACCCGATTCCAGAAGGCCATTGCCGAAGGCGCTTCTACCTCGCAGGTCACGGCGATTTCCGTGCTCGCTTCCATTTACCTGCAGGCGGTGATCGCCGCCGGCATGGAAGAGGTTGAGCTGTTTCTGGCTCCTCTCACCGCGCGAAGCAAGGTGCGTGAAGTGCTCCGCGGGCTGGTGGCTACGCGCCAGGTGCACACCATCTCGATGGGCCACTCGCCTCAGTTCTACGTCGCCGGTACCTTGCCGGAATTCGCTCCCCCGGTAACCACCTATTCCGCCTATACGAGCTCGTCCGTGCCGGCCTCCGCATACTTTCTGCGCACGCGGGATCATGAGGATGAAGCCGTCGAGATGGACGTGCCGAAGATTGCCGCATCGGCAGCGCAGGCGCCGCCCGTGCCGCCCGCTTCACCTGTCGCGAAAGATTCAGGGATTGCATCCGAGACCCACGCGCCCAGAACGCCTGCAAAGCGCAAGCCGGCTCCTGGTGGAACGTCCGCCGCGGCACGGCCTCACTTCAGCCGGCCCGCGGCGCATTCCCGCGACCGCAAACCGGCGCAGACTTCGTCGAGCAGCCGGGCTAGCTCCCGGCCCAGCAGCAGGCCAGCCCGCCGCACAAGCGCTGAAACGCGGCTTTCGACGGCAAGGCCGGCGCGGCCCTCGGCGACACGCCAGACCGGCTCACGCCCAGGCAACGGCTCACGCCCATCGGCCAGCGTTAGCTGGAGCCCCAAAGCCGCAAAAAATGGCAACGGAAAACAGAATGGAGTTCATGCCGGCAATGGTGTCGGCAACAGAGCCAAGTCGAACGGAAACCATTCAAGCGGAAATCACTCGAATGGAAGCCGTTCCACGAACGGAAACCACTCCAAGGCGAGCGCGGCGCGCCCAGCCAACGGCGGCTCAGGAGCTCGTACCGCGAAGCCTTCGGCTGCGGCGTGGGGCAAACGCAACGGCCACAGCGGCAACGGCCACAGCAATGGCGCCAAGGCCGCAGGCAAGCCGGGGACGAGCGCGCGCGGCGCCGGCGCCACCCGCAACGGCAGCGCGCATCGCAAAGAGACGCGGCCCGATGCGCGCCCGGTTCGCGGCAGCCGCACACCGGCACTAACGGCAGGGGCAAAGGCGGGGAATAGCAAGCGATATGGCTTTACCGCCAGGCCGAAGGCCAAGCAAAAGCCCAAGCAGGAGTCGAAGAAGCGCGCATGAGCTTGGAAGATAGCCCCTTGCGCGCTTTGGACCCTGCCCGAAAAATCATTGTTGCCATTGATGGTCCGGCTGGCGCGGGAAAGAGCACCATCGCACGGCATCTGGCCCGGCATTTTGGCCTGCTGAATCTGGAAACGGGCGCCATGTATCGAGCCTTCGCCCTCAAGGCGCTTCGCGCGGACTTGCCTCTGGACGATGGCTCCGGCCTTGAGCGCCTGGCAGCCGAAACGGCCATCCGCCTGGAATCGAACCGACCTGACCCCGGCAAACCCGAGTCAGCCGAACAGGAGAATCGTGTCTTCCTCGACGACGAGGACGTGACCGGCCTGATTCGCAACCAAACTGTGACCGACGCAGCCTCACGGGTGAGCGTCTTTCCCGCCATCCGCGCCTGGATGGTGCGCCTGCAACAGCAACTCGCTGCCGATGGCGGCGTGGTGATGGAGGGCCGCGACATCGGCACCGTGGTTTTTCCCCATGCCGAAGTCAAGATCTTCCTCGATGCCGCGCCGGAAGTGCGTGGTCTGCGCCGTTACGATCAAGTTGCCCAGCTGGGACCCGCGCCGCAGGTGCAGCCGGAAGAGGTGATCCGCGAACTGCGTGCCCGCGACGAGCGGGACCGCAACCGGCCCGATTCACCGCTGAGGCCGGCAGCGGATGCTGTGCTTCTCGATTCGACCCACATGACGCTGGAGCAGGCCGTTGAAGCGGCGGAGAGCATTGTGGCGGCCAAGCTGAACCTGGCGCCGATTCAGGATTAACTTGACGGGCGCGAAACCGGCCGCATGCGATAGGCTCATAGATGTATGGAAATTACCTGCACCCGCTGCCACCAGACCGTCCAGGACGACAACTGTTACTGCCCTACCTGCGGTTTGCCGAGGCTGGTCTATTCGGCCGAGGGCGCGCAGGGTCTGCCTCAGCCTGAGCGCGGGAACGAGCCTGTGCGGGACGCAAGCACCGTGGATTGGAAGCCTGCTATCCGCGCCGCGGTGACGCTGGCGATTCCTGCCGGTTTATTGTGCTCCATGCTCTCGCCGTTGAGTATCTTCGGGTTGTTGTTGATGGCGATGGCCGCGGCGTGGACGGTGGTGCTCTATGTGCGCAGCCAGCGCCCGGCGTGGATCACCGTGGGAGCGGGCGCCAGGATCGGACTCGTCACCGGCCTGATGGGGAGTTGGATTGCCGCCGCGACGACCGGCGTGACCCTGTTTGTGATGCGATTCTTTTTGCACCAGGGAAAGTTCTTCGACGATTTCTGGAACGACTTTGTAAACCAGCAACTGGTGCAGCAGTGGACGTCGATGGGTGTCGACGCATCGACGATGGCAGTGACGAGAGCATGGCTGATGGCTCCTGAAGGCCGGGCCGGCTCGATGCTGAGCGCTACTCTCTTTCTCGCTGTCGGCTTGCTCTTCTTTGCGGTCGGTGGCGGCGCTTTGGGAGCCCGGCTGCTGGCCAGATCGCGCCGGCCGGAGATATAGTGTCCTGAGCCCAAAGTTCGTTCAACAAATGCCGTCTACCCGAATCCTCGAAAAAAGCGGTCATCATGAGCGGAGCGTTCTACAGCGGAGTCGAAAGCCTGCCCTGAGCGAAGTCGAAGGGGACCTGCATTTTAAAAGCTCATTTCTCAAATGAACTTGAGACTTACGACGCTAGAAGCGCTTCCCGCTGCCGGTTGCTCCCGTGAACGATAAGTTGCCGCCTCACCAGCAAGCCTTCTCCGAGTTCGGCACACGCCCTCATTGAGCCCCACTTCTCCACAACTTGCCCTGGAGCCGTGACCCCTCGTATGATCCATCGGAAGGCAGGGCGGCAAGTGACCGAGCGGCGGAAGACACGCAGCGACGAATCAGCGGCGAGAGAGCAATTATGAAAGAGCAGGAAGACAAACCCATTCTGCGCGTAAAGGGCAGGCTGATGTCCGCCTCGGAGGTTGAGCGTACGCTGGTGCGCCTTGCCCACGAGATCGTTGAAAAGAGCAATGGCAGCGAGGATCTGGCGCTTGTCGGGATCAAGCGCCGCGGCGTTCCGCTGGCCGAACGGCTGGGCAAGCTGATTTCCGGCATCGAGAAGCGGCCCGTCGATACTGGGCTGCTCGACATCCAGTTTTATCGCGACGATCTTTCAACAACGGGCGTGCGTCCAGTTGTGACCCCGGGCGCAATCGGATTCGATATCGAAGGCCGCGACATCGTGCTCTGCGACGATGTGCTCTACACGGGCCGCACCATCAGGGCCGCGCTCGACGCGCTCTTCGATCACGGCCGTCCGCGGCGCGTGCAGCTGGCCGTGCTCATTGACCGCGGTCATCGCGAACTGCCCATCGAAGCCACCTACGTCGGCAAGCACGTTCCCACAAGCAGCCGCGAGATCATTGAAGTGAAGTTTCGCGAGGTGGACGACGACGAGCAGGTGCTACTGGTGGAGCGCACGGACTAGAAGAGCAGCCGCTAGCCTTTAGCTTTTAGCTCCTAGCTAGAAGCTGGAGGCTGAGAGGCTAGAAGCTGAGACAAAATGAACGCCGCCGTAACATCGATTCGCCGCCAGCTTCATCCGCCGCCTGTGCCTGCCTCACCGTTTCCTTATCATCCGGGGT
This sequence comes from uncultured Occallatibacter sp., assembly GCA_964610185.1. Classification (GTDB taxonomy): domain Bacteria; phylum Acidobacteriota; class Terriglobia; order Terriglobales; family Acidobacteriaceae; genus Telmatobacter. Next base: position 4,625 of record CAZSVJ010000173.1, read on the forward strand.
CGCTGCTGTCGGCATCGGACCTGAGCCTCGAAGGCATAAGCCATATCCTCAATCGCGCTACGATTCTTGAAAATGCAGATCCGCTGGTTCGGGATCGCATCCTGGCCAAGCGGCGCGTGGCGTTGCTCTTCTACGAGTCGTCTACGCGGACGAGAACGAGCTTTGAGCTGGCCGCCAAGGGATTGGGCGCGGATACTACGCTGATTTCGAGCCTCTCTTCGAGCATTGAAAAGGGCGAGAGCCTGAAAGACACCGGCCTGACTCTGCGAGCGCTGGGCGCGGAAGCGATTATCCTGCGCCATAATTCATCGGGCGCGGCATGGCTGCTTGAGGCCGAGACACGCCTGCCAGTGTTGAACGCGGGCGACGGCATGCACGAGCATCCAACGCAGGCGCTGCTCGATCTTCGCACAATTTTGGCGCATCTCGACCCTGCCACAAAAGCCTGTCATCCTGAGCGAGTCCGCCGCGGCGGACGAGTCGAAGGACCTGCGGCTGGGAAGGCCTCCCCGGCATATATCGATGAGATCGCTGCCGACACTTTGGCGGGCTTTACGATCACCATCGTCGGCGACATTCAGCATAGCCGCGTGGCGCGTTCGAACATGACGCTGCTGCCCAGGCTCGGAGCACGTGTGCTCTTATGCGGACCTAAAGAACTGCTGCCGGATATTGCGGCGTCGGCTGGGCCGGGGATTACGATTGAACGCGATTTCAACGAGGCGCTGCGCCAGTCGCAGGCGGTAATGATGCTGCGCATTCAGGCGGAACGGCTGGCCGGATTGCAACTCGATCTCGCGCAGTATAAGGAGAATTACCAGCTCACCGGGCCGCGGCTGGCTGCGCATGCGCCCACTGCGCTGGTCATGCATCCGGGGCCCATCATTCGCGGACTTGAAGTGACGGCCGGCGTGGCCGATGGCGCGCAATCGGCGATTCTGGAGCAGGTAAAAAATGGCGTCGCCATTCGCATGGCTGTGGTGGAACGCGCGCTGACCGCATCGCAGGATGGAGGCCGCGCATGACGGCGCTCGTGATTCGCGGCGGACACCTGATCGATCCGGCGGCGGGCGTTGACGCCCCCAAAGATATTTTGCTCAAAGATGGGCGCGTGGCAGAGATTGCAGGGCCGGGCAAGCTTAAGTCAGCGAATGGCGCTGAAGTTATTGATGCGACGGGATTGGCCGTGGCGCCGGGGCTGATCGACATGCACGTTCATCTGCGCGAGCCTGGACAAGGCTACAAGGAGACCGTCGCCACGGGTACGGCTGCTGCTGCTGCTGGCGGTTTTACGGCGGTGGCCGCCATGCCCAATACCATTCCGGTGAACGACTCGCCGGAGACTACGCGCTGGATGCTTGCGCCGGAGCGCGGCGCGGCGATTCGCGTATTTCCCATTGCCGCAGCCACGCGCGGTTCGAAGGGCGAGGCTATCAACGACTATGCCGCGCTCAAGTCGGCGGGCGCGGTCGCGGTCACGGACGATGGGCATCCGATTCTGAAGGACGGCATCATGCGCGAGACCCTCGCAGCCGCGGCACGCGTGGGCCTGAGCGTGATCCAGCACGCTGAGGATACGCGGCTCACGCAGGGCGCAAGCATGAACGCGGGGGCGATGGCGTTCAAGCTGGGCCTGCGCGGAATGCCGCCGGAGGCTGAGTCCGGGCTTGTGGAGCGCGACATTCGGCTGGTTACGGAGCTGCGCGACACGCGCGTCCATCTGCATGTGGCGCACACTTCCACCGCCGCCGCCCTCGCGGCAGTGCGTCAAGCCCGGCGCAGCGGTTTGCGTGTGACATGCGAAGTGGCGCCGCATCATTTTCTTCTCACCGAAGAGCACGTGGGTTTCTATAACACGAACGCGAAGATGAATCCGCCACTGCGCTCGGCCGCTGACCGCGACGCGATGATTGAGGCCATTCTCGACGGCGTTGTGGACGCCATTGCGACCGACCACGCGCCTCACGCCGTGCATGAAAAGGAAGTCGAGTTCGAGAATGCGCCGAACGGCATCACCGGCCTGGAGACGGCGCTGGGCTTGTCTTTGCGCTGGCTGCACAAGGAATGGCGGATGCCGCTGGGGCGCGTTCTAAGCCTGCTGAGCGCTCAGCCGGCAGCGCTGCTGAATCTGAAAGGGCGCGGCACGCTCGCCGTCGGCAGCTTTGCCGACGTAGTCGTCTTCGACCCCAAAGCCGAGTGGACCTACAACGCGCGCGAGACCAAATCCAAATCGCGCAACACCCCGTTCGACGGCTGGACCATGCAAGGCAAGGTTGGCTGGACGATCTCCGAGGGTCGGATCGCTTATTCAAATCAGGCGTAGATTCGCAGCCTCACAGTTTCACGTGGGGCGGCGTTGGCGGTTCGCGGCATAGCAAATGTGATACCATGCGTATATACGCAACGAGCTACGAATGGGATGAGCGGAAGAACCGGCAGAACCAGCGTAAGCATGACGGCATCTCGTTTGAGCTGGCGGCGCTGGTGTTTCAGGACCTCGACTGAATAATCGAGCTTGATCGCGTGGATGAAGCTGGGGAGCAGCGTTGGCATGCTCTGGGAGCAGTTTCCGTTCGTCCCGGCGTCCAGGCGATTCTGCTGGTGGTTCACGCGTACAGATTTGCAAACGGCAAAGAACTTCCGCGGGAGGATAACGATGGCGAAGCGATCGTCCGCATCATCAGCGCACGGCGGGCTGGTAAGAATGACGTCCGAAGATATCAGGAACAGGCAATGGACTGAATCGGAGATCGAAGCGCTGCGCAGGGCGAGCGAGGCGCAGGCCGCGGGTCTCGACTTGCCCGAGGCGGAATACGAAGACATTCCGCGGCTTACCGACGAGCAGCTCGCGCGCATGGTCCGGCTCCGAGACGTGAGGCGGAAGGTGCCGGTGAGCGTGCGTCTCGATCCGCGGGTGCTCGATTGGCTGCGCGGCAAAGGCGCTGGTCACCTGACCCGGATCAACGATATTTTAACCAATCTGATGGAGGCGGAACGGCGTGCTGGGTCGAGAA
>CAZSVJ010000174.1:0-7591 GCA_964610185.1 uncultured Occallatibacter sp.
GGCGGCGCCGAGGACGGCTGGACCGCGGAAAAGCTGGCCATTCCTGCGGCAATTTTTACCGGCGGCCCGGCGGACTCGGGGTTTAACGGCGCGGAGCAATGCTATAAGGCCCTCAGCCCTACGTTGCCTGTGCTCAAAGCCAGCCTCAATACCGTTGGCCACACCGGCGCGTATCCAATGCCCGATCTTCGCTGGTCCAGCGCGATATTAGCGTGGCTCAACTGGCAACTCAAGGGCGATGCGCAGGCAGTTGGGATTTTCGCAGGTCCGGACTGCGCCCTATGCAAAGACCCCGATTGGTGGATCGATACAAGAAACATTCCTTGAAAGAGGGTCGAGGCCGGCCCCCCACTCCCATCCTGCCTGGTCCCGTGCGGATTTGGTCCTCTGGCTTGAATTGCCAAGGGCGCGACGCGCAAAGCTATGTGAACAGTCACTACTCCATTGACACAATTGTGACGCGGCCTAACAGGCCAGCCGGTGGCGGCGGGGACGCTGGCCGTCCGGCGGCATTTACGGCAGTCTGAGGCCGCGCGGCTGAACCGGGGCTCGCGGGCGTCGGCGCTGGGCCTCTTCCGATAGGCGCGGCCCTGACTTCGATCTCGATCATATTCTGTCCGCGCTTCAGAGCGGGAGTCAGGTCCCAGCGGTATGGCTGCCAGCCACGCGCTTGAAGATCGACGCCGTTGAGACGCACATCGGCATAGTCGCGCACGTCCGCGCATTCGAGCCAGATGCGGCGCTTGCCGGCGGGCTTTGCGCTCAAGACAAATTCCTTCGTGTACGTTCCCGCGCTGGATACGTCTTTGACTCCCAGATCCTGCCATGACTTCAGCGGATCGCTGAAGCTTTGGCCGTTGATGCTGAGCGACCAGTCGCCATCGAGCTCCTGAAGCACTTGGCGCGACGCGAGAACCGGCTCCGGCGCGGAGATGCCGGGCGGAAGAGGGCCAATCACAACGACTTTTGCTTCATATGGCTCGAGCGCAAGAGGCACTTGCACCGAATCTCCTTGCGCTGTGGCATCGAGCATCGGGTGAATCTGGCCCGTCGCCAAATCCCAGACCTGCGCATGGCCATGTCCGGCGACCGTTGCGGTCCGCGTTTGCTCGACGTTGCTTTCGTTAAAGATGAAGTAAAGGTCGGCATCGGCCCATGTGCGATGCGTGTATTTGATCGACGGACACGGGTGATCGAGGTGAAAATCCGGCTTTGGCAAATCCGCGATCACCGCGGGCGTCAGATCGCCCGTCGGCTCGTGCATCGCGAAACTCAAATCGGGAGCGGACTCCGGGTGAAGGAAGGTCCGCTCAACAACCATCGACGGCGTGTTGCCAACAAAGATCACTTTCCCTCCAGTGCTTGCAAAGGTCCGCAAACGGTCCAAGGAAACTCGCGTGACGACAACCGAGGAGGGAACGATCACGGCGCGATAAAGCTGGCCGCTCAGGTTCCTGAAACCATCCTTCTCCAGGGCTGCCACCGAGCTGAGCGACTGCTCATCGAAGTAATCGAAGTCAATCTGATGCTCCAGCAACTCTTTCGACAACTTTGTGGTGCTGCGGTCCGCATCTTCATCCCCGAGCCACATGCTGTTGGCCGGGTGATACAAGGCAATTTGGGCAGCGGGCCGGCCGATGGACATCAGATACCCCGCGCGATTGGTATACCACGCAAGCATGGTGAACGCCGGCGATACGGGGATCGGACCCGTAGCCCCCATCATCCCGCCGCGCCCCAGAGCGCCTTGCAACTGCAATGCGGTTAGGCCTTCGACTAACTGATAGTCGAGCTGAAATTTGCCGTCGATTCCTAGCGCGCCGCCTTCTTCGGCCCACGCGCGCGGCCGCCCGAACAAGTGCGCGGCGGAGGACGCCAGCTTGGGAAAGTTATTGTTGACCGAGTAACTCGGATCGTCCGCGTTTACCATCGCCGGAACAAGCTGGTTGAGGTTATCCACGCCGGGAACTTCGACATAACGCTGATCGCGAAAGAAATCTCCTTCATTGCGGATCAGGTCCTCGCCGCGGGAAAGATTCAGCATCAGCTCCTCATGATTCAGATGGACCAGGTATTCCAGGCGATTCTGCGCGCACCACTCGGCCTGCACGCCGAAGAAACTCTTGCTGAAGATGCCGCTCCAGACATCCCAGTAATCCGCCTTTACTCTCCACGCTTCGTCTGTCATCTTCGGTGCGAAGAGAAGCGGCAGATACGGCTTTAGATCGTAACCTTTCTTTTGGCGAAACTGTTCCAGCAGAGCCGGGGTCCATGGCATGAATCCGGTGTAGTCGGGCTCATCGCCGAAGAAGCCAAGCACCGTCGTTCCAAATTCGTCGCCAAAGAGTCCCTTGTAGACTTCGTGCGTGGTCTTGATAAATGCTCTTGTCGCTCCAGGATTCAGATAGTCGATCAACGAGTACAAGCTGTCTTTTGAGTACGTGCCGTCGGCGCGATTGATATAGCGCGTAGGCGAGCTGCGAAATACGTGGCGGATGAATTCGATCTGCCAGTGTCCGTCCGGCGGCGCGGTCCATTTGACCCATCCATCCACAATCGGCAGCGGCTCGGCCGTTCCCTCAGGCGGTCCGACGGGACCTCCAGGTGTCGGGCTCACTCCCGTCGCCTGCGCGATCGCCGGAGCAGGCGTTCTGGGCGGGGCGGGCAAATTCACGGCCATCGCGTCCAGAGTATCCACAGGCACAGGCATGGCAATCGTCTGCCCCGGCGCGATGCTGACATGCACATCCGCAACAATGCCCTGCATGCCGAGTTGCGGATACTCCTCACTGATTTTTCCTCCCGCAAAGCCGCTCGGGTAACTGCCTTCATCCGCCAGCCAGACTTTCATGCCACGTTTCTTCGCCTCCTCCACGGCGAACTTGGTTAGTGCCAGATGTTCCGCCGAAAGATACTTCGGTGTCATGCCTCGCGCAGGTCCGAAGTTCACCACAAACATGCCCTCTTTCGTCAGGGCATCGAACTCGCTGGTGATGCGCTCCTTGGTGAGCGGACCACCCCAGATGGCCCAATGAATTGCGCCGTATTCTCGCGGAGGCGCTTGAAAATTCGCCGCCGCCTCACGGGTTGTGGGAACGGTAATCTGCTGCCACGGCTGTTGCGCGAGCAGTGTTAAGGGCGCGATTAGCAACAGGGAGCAAAACTTCGAGCGCATGGAGAACCTCGCATTTCTCAGGCAAAGTTTAGATGAGAAATTGTATGTTGAATGAATTCTGAAGTAAAATTGCACATCGTAATTGGGCTCATCTTTCCCCATGCATCGATTGCGCAAGAAAATTGTCCATGGCAAGCGTGCGAATGTTGGTTGCGAGTTCTGTAGCGTGAAAAAGCTTTTCGATACCTGTCCGATTTGCTTGGCTGGCAATGTGGCGCCGGCAGCGGTTTGGTGTGCCGTTCTGCTGTTTTCCTGTGCCTCCGCGGCGCAAAATTCCGGAGACAATTGGGCTCGCTGCGAGAGCTCGGTTCCGGACTTGAGCATTGCCGCCTGCACCGCGCTTATTGAGTCAGGCAAAGAGGACAACGAGAACCAAGCTGTGGCACTCAACAGCCGCGGTATCGCGCGCTCCATGAAGGGTCAACACGATGAAGCCATTGCAGACTTCGATCAAGCGATTCAGCTTGAGCCGGAGTACGCGGGCGCGTTCAGCAATCGCGCGAATGCATATGCCGCGAAAGGCGATTTCGATCGGGCCATGGCTGACTACAACCGGGCCATCCAACTGAAGCCCGATGACAGCGACGCTTATAGCTTCCGCGGTGTAGCCTACGCCGTGATGGGCCAATTCCAAAAAGCCATCGCGGACTTCGATCGCGCAATTCAGTTGAAACCGGAGAACGCAGGCGCATTGAACAACCGCGGCAGCGCATACGACTCCATTCGTGAATACGAACGGGCAATCGCGGATTTCGACAAGGCGATCGAACTGAAGCCGGATTTTGCCGAGGCTTATAGCAACCGAGGCAACGCATACACGGACGAGCGTCAATACGACAAGGCAATTGCGAACTACACGCAGGCGGTGCGGCTGAATCCCGTAGATGCCGGAACCTATTGCAACCGCGGCATTCGGTACTTGGCTAAAGGGAGGTTAGACGACGCTATTGCAGACTTTGACGAGGCGCTTCGGATCAGGCCGGATTTTACCGAAGCCTACGACGCGCGGGGCATCGCCTATCATGACGAAGACCAAGAGGAGCGGGCCATCGCAGACTTCGAGCAGGCGATCCGCTTGAAGCCGGACGATGCCGGGGCGTAGGCGAACCGCTGCTTTTCCCGCGCGCTTGTGGGACAGCTTTCGCTCGCCCTGGAGGATTGCAACGAGTCGCTGGCCTTGCGCGCCAACGACGCGGCTACGCTCAACAGCCTCGGCCTGGTGCATTTGAAGTTGAACGACGCAAAAAAGGCGATGGCCGATTACAACGCTGTTCTTGCGATGAATTCCGCCATGGCCTCCTCGCTCTATGGACGCGGCCTGGCAAAACAAAAATTAGGCGACGCTGCCGGGGCCGTGGCAGATATGAATGCGGCGAAATCAATTCACGCCGATATTGCCAGTCAATTTGCAAAGTGGGGAGTGGCCGGCAAGCCCTGATCGGAGAGAATCCTCAATCGGGGAGATGGTGAAAGGAAGAACGCTCGATGAAGGCCAGACTCGCGCTCGCACTTGCTCTAGTAGTTTCAGAAGCAGCCATTCCAGCCTACGCTCACCACTCGTTTGCCGCCGAATTCGACATCGACAAGCCTTTGCGACTGATGGGCAAGGTGACGCGCATCGAGTGGAGCAATCCTCATACTTACTTCTACATCGAAGTTGTAGATGCGAGCGGAGGGATTACAACCTGGGCGATTGAAGGGCCGAGTCCGGGAGCGCTCAGCCGCCGAGCCTGGCAAAAAGGCGATTTGAAAGTCGGCGACACCGTTGTCGTCGAGGGGTATCGCGCTAAGAACGGTTCGAACACCGCCAATGGCCGCCGCGTTACGCTGCCGGATGGACGAAAGCTTTACGGCGGCAGTCCTGGCGATGGAGGACCGGGCGACGACGGAACCGACCAGGGTAATCTTCCCGCCGCCGGCACGAACAAATAATGCGAGGCCGGCATCGGGCAGCACGGATTCCGGAAACGCCAGTGTCGTTGACATGGAGAAATTCTCTCATGCCGCTTCTTCAACATTTGTGTGAGATGCTTTATCGGTCCAGCTTTGGCACAATGCTGCGCGAATCGAACAACGCCTTTTCTGTCATCGAATCGGTTCACGTACTGAGCATCACGCTGCTGGTTGGCACCATCGCGGTCCTCGACCTTCGCATTCTTGGGCTCATTCTGCGGCCCGTCACAGTGAGCAGCCTGGCGCGGAGCGTGTTACCCCTATCGTGGTCGGGCTTCGCCGTCAGCGTGACAAGCGGCTTCCTGCTCTTCTGGGCGGAGGCGGCAAAGTTATATGCCAATCCTAGTTTCCGCGCGAAATTAGCGCTGCTCGCATTGGCCGGAATCAATGCGCTCGTCTTTCATACCACCGTCTTCAGGCGCGCCCAGGAGTGGGAGACATTTCAGCTATGTCCTTGGCGGGCTCGCGTCACCGCCGTCGCATCGCTTACGCTTTGGAGCGGCGTGATTATCGCCGGCCGCGCCATCGCTTACTTCTAATCGATCGGGGAAGGATTTGGTCTGCGCATGAGTTTGCACGGCTGGTTCATTGCTCTTGCTCGCTCACCGCTGGGTCATGCGATGCAGACCTCCCGATGGGGCTTTGCCGTGGTGGAGATGGTGCACCTGCTCGGCCTCGCAATTCTGGGAGGGTCGGTGCTGATTGTCGACCTCCGGCTTCTGGGCGTGATTCTGAAGGACGAATCGTCCGTCGCGATTGGCCGCAGTGTGAGCCGTCTGCTCATTGGCAGCCTTATCGTCATGGTGCTGTCGGGGATCGCACTGCTTTCAGAGGAAGCGGGGAAGTGCTATTACAGCCCGGCTTTCCGGTGCAAGATGGCGTTGCTTGCCGCAGCGCTGGTTTTTTATTTCACGCTGCATCGTCAGGCGCTTCTGCGCGTGCAGAGTGAAGAGCCAACACTGTGGCCGCGCATTGCAGCGATAGTGTCTCTGCTGTTATGGCTGGGAGTGGGAGTAGCGGGACGCGCGATCGGCCTGCTGTAGTTCGGCGGGGAGAAAGGAACCAGGATGGGCGTACACATTCGCAATCTGCCAATGCGAGTCTGCGGCGGCACTCTTCTTTGCGCTTTGTTCGGCTGGCCTGCCGGTGCAACGGCGCAGGTGACGCCCCTGTCCGCCGGTGTCGAAAAGCTTTGTGTGATCCAGTTCGATCGGGATGTAAAGCGTCCCGCTCGCGTGGAAGACAGCGCGCTCCTTTGCCTGGAACTTGCGATGAAACGAATGACCGCCGACGCGACATCGAAACTGGTGCTCGTGGGCGTGAAGGATCCCTCGAAAGATCATGAAGCGAGCGAGAACGGAAAAATGCGGGAGACGGAAGATGCAACAGGCTACGACATCCGTCTTGAGGACCTAGCTGCCTACAGGTCGCTGAACACCAAGGGATACCTGGTGCGCTGGTATCGCATCGACCCTGCGCGCATTTTACCCACGACCGACGAATCTGATTTCGGGCAGACCGTAACTTTCTATCTTGTGCCCGGAGATGCGGACTTCAACCATAATTACCTGGGAACGACCAAGACGAATGAGCGTCCGTGCACGGTGAAACCCTGCTACCCGCAGGACGAAGAGAGCCTGGCGGCGCAGCCGCGATCCCGAATAATCGAGGCTGGCACAGGCAAATCCGGCAAGTAAATCCTTCGCGGCCAAGTTCGCTCTGGCGCGAAGAAAGAGGTGGTTCTGTTGAGAACAAGCAAAAGAACTTACGATCTGGTCTGCAAAATCCTGTTCGGATTTCGCTCGGTCTCGCTCGCGCTTTTTCTTTGTATCGTGGTGCCTGCGCAGATTTCTGGTCAGGTTCCGGCGCGACGCAACGCCGGCGGGCGTCCAGCGCACAACGAAGCGGAGCGCGCCGCGCGCTGGAAAATCGTCGCTATTCCCTATGAGCGGACGGGGCTCAGTTCGCGCGAGCAGCAGATGGTGGCAAAGCTAGCCGATGCCTGCCGGTTGATGGACGAGTTGTACTGGCATCAGAGCGATCTAGGCGGATGGGCAGTCTACCGCGCCACGCAGAGTCCGGTGCTTGACAAACTTTTTGGCGTCATGGGCAGCCGGTGGGATCTTCTGGATGACAACTTCCCGTTCCTGGGCGAAGAGCCTATGCCTCCCGGCCACGAGTTGTATCCCTACGGACTCAACCGGGAGCAGATCGATCGCTTTGCAGCAGCGCATCCGGAGATGAAGGATGCGCTTTTCGATGAGCACACTGTTGTGCGGGGCACGCAGGACCATTTGCTGGCCATTCCTTATCACGAGGCCTATGCGGAGTGGCTTCGACCGATGGCGGCGGATCTGCGCGCCGCGGCAGAGCTTTCGCCGGATCCAGCATTTGCCAAATATCTCCGCTTGCGCGCGGATGCGCTGCTCTCCGACGACTACTATGCCAGCGACATCGCGTGGC
>CAZSVJ010000175.1:0-7591 GCA_964610185.1 uncultured Occallatibacter sp.
TGTAGATGTGGTCGCCGGAGAGGATGATCATGTACTTCGGCTGCTCGCTGCCGATGGAATAAATATTCTGATAGACCGCATCGGCTGTGCCCATGTACCAGTTGGAGCCGGTGCGCTGCATAGGCGGCAGCAGCTCAAAGAACTCGCCCAGCTCCTGCGCTACAATGCCCGTCCAGCCTTCGCGGATGTGCCGGTTGAGCGAGAGCGCCTTGTATTGGGTGAGGATGTAAACCCTGCGCAGGCCCGAGTTGATGCAGTTGGAGAGAGTGATGTCGATGATGCGGTAGTGGCCTCCGAAGGGCACTGCCGGCTTAGCGCGATCGCGGGTTAGCGGGAAGAGCCGCTCTCCGGCTCCGCCCGCAAGCAACACTCCAAGAGTTTCTCTCATATCGGTTTTGACCCCGGCTTCGTCGTCGTTCCTGTTCGGAGTATGAATGCTAAGCGGAACGGCGCTACTGAGACAAGCGTATTTCGCGAAGACACATTCCCCAAGCCTCACCGAACGGTGGAGAATACCACACGCGGATGAACTTCGCAGCCCTTCGTTGCATCGATGGTTTTCAAGAACGCGAGGTTTTACCGCTTTTTCTTGAACCTATATTCGACGCCTACGGAGATAGCGAAGTTGACGTCGAACTGGGTGACCTTGGGCGCGCTAGGGCCAGGGATGCTGTAGTAGTGCGTCATCACCGCGTCGGGCGTAATGCGAAAGACCCAGCGCGCTGAACGGTTGAGGTCGAAATGACCGCCGACGATCGCCGCTGGAGCAAACTGGTCGCTGTAAAAATCCACCAAATACGGAGACTTTCCAAGCAAGTCCTGCTGGAAGTTTCCATACACGCCGCCGAACATGGCGTGGGCCAGGATGGCGCCATGCTTGTTGTGAGGACCCAGCCATTCAGCTCCCCCGGTGAAAAATACCTCGCTCACAAACGGCCCCTTGATGGGTCCTCCGTTCGTATTCGCTGTGTTGGGCGCGGTGCCGCTGGTGCCCAGATAGTATCGGCCCGAGCCCACTACGCCCCAGTGCTTGCTGAACCAATAGGAGCCCTCTAGATCGAGGCCGCCGAGATTGGAACCCTGCAGCAGCGTCGGACCGGCCTTCATGTGGTCGTAAGCCGCGCCCAAAGAAATGTCGAAGCGGTTGTCATAGCGCACATTTGCCAGCGGGTCGACGGAGATGTACGTGCCATTGCCGCTGTTCTGGGGCTGAGTTGTCTGGGCGGGCGCAACCTGCGCCTGGGCGCGAGTTCCGGCACAGAGAGTCAAGGCGGCAATCGCTACGATAGAGACGGGCAAACTGACTGGGAGACGCATTACCTCCCAGCTTACAGGACCGCGCCGAGAGGGGACAATCCAAAATGGTTTCATTCTGTTGGGTCTAAAACTCACAGTATTCAGACTGCCGAGTCCACACAAGGTAACGCGCCGTCTTCACGGTTTCGACGACGGCTTCAACACCGGCCCGAAGTTCGGACGGCGGAGACAGCGGCGGCGCGGCGTGAACTCGCCATTCCACTGGCAGGCGGCTGAAGATCATTGCGGCGCGGGGCAGATGGGAAGCGGTGGAAACGACTTCAGCGGAGCGCCATCCGTGGGCTTTCATGATGCGCGCGGAGTAGCAGGCGTTTTGGATGGTATCCTTCGCCTCACCCTCCTCAAAGATCGCGGACTCGGGAATGCCCTGAGCCTCGGCGACGCGGCCCATGACGCGGGCCTCCACAAAACGGTTGTGGGCCGCCCCACCGGTGAGGATGAGGCGTGGAGCGACACTGCGGCCGTACTCGTGAACAGCTTCGGTGACGCGGGCCAACTGATTGGGTGTTGGGTTGCCGTCCCGGTCGGCTGGATTGCCCAAAACAATAATGACGTCGAAGCGGTTGAGCGAAGTATTCGAAGTGGGCGCCGAGCTGCGCTCGACAACCGCCCACGCTAACAGGGTCAGAATAAGTGCGGCAGCGGCGACGGCTAGGCGGGTTGGCCAGCGCTTGGGTTTGCGGCGGCGAGGCAGCCGGCGGGACGCCTTGGGAGCCAAAAAGACTTCCTCCAGATTTCAGTCTAGTCGTTCACCACTGTCGCTGGCCCATAGAGGGATGAAACCGCGTCCGCCGCCAACCTGCCAACTCGCTTTCCCGCCGCGGCGGGGGCTGACTCGCTACATTTCTCTGCAAGATTCACGCTACCATTCCGTCTGGACTCTTCAACTCGCAGCAAAACCGCAACGCAGCACCCTGTTAGGTTTCAGTGTGGCTCGAAAGTGGGCCTGTGCATGCGATCAGCCCAGTTCCGCCGGCACGCCCCATGAGGAGAAGACTAAATCCTTCAATGGCTTACGCTGGCGGGGCGCGACCTCCTGAGCCAGCAGCTGCTCGTGGGCCAGGGCGGCGGGTTCGCCTTGATAGCCGAGAGCGATCACGGCGCCGATGGCGAAGTCTTCCGGAATCTCCAGCGCTTGCCGGGCGGCGGCTTCGTCGAATCCAGCCATCTGGTGAGTGGCCAACCCAAGAACAGAGGCCTGAAGCGTCAGGTAGGATGAGGCCGCGCCCAGATCGTAAAGGGCAACGCGGTTCGAGGCGTCGTTGTGACTGAATTTGGTCTTGGCCACGCCCAGGATCAGCACCGGCGCGGAAGCCGCCCAGCCTTGATTGAAAGATATCAGGGAGTCGAGGATCTTCTTGTATGTCGAAGAGCCACGAATTCCAACCAGAAAACGCCAGGGCTGTTCGTTATACGAAGAAGCAGCCCATCGCGCGGCTTCAAAGACGCGAGCCAGATCGGCGGGTGCAACATCGCGGCTGGAGAACGAGCGCGGGCTCCAGCGGTGCTGAATTGCAGGCAATACGCCGTCGATTGTCGCGGCCTTTTTTAGGTGGTGAACTTCTGTGGCGGATAGGGTCATGCGAAAGGCTCCTTAAGCAGGGAAAGAATCGACTGCTCTCCTTTGATTCCGGCGGCGAGGCAGAAGATTCGTGTCAAAGGCTTTTGAATGACGCGCTGCGATCATGGATAGATCCGATGCAGCGTGCGCGCGAAGGGGATGGTCTCGCGCACGTGATCCAGGCCGCAGATCCATGCCACCGCGCGTTCAATGCCCATGCCGAAGCCGCTGTGCGGAACGCTGCCGTAGCGGCGCAGGTCCAGGTACCACTCGAAGGCTTCTTTGGGAAGCTGGTGCTGCTCGATGCGGCTCAGCAGAAGCTCGTAGCTTGACACGCGCTGCGAGCCGCCGATGATTTCGCCGTAGCCCTCCGGAGCCAAAACGTCGACGCAGAGAGCCAGGTTCGCGTTCAGCGGGTCGGGCTCCATGTAAAACGCCTTCACGTTGGCGGGGTAGCGATGGACCATGACAGGCCGGTCGAACTGACCGCTCAGCCAGGTCTCGTCCGGCGAGCCGAAGTCATTGCCGTATTCAAAAGGCTGCTCAAGCTGGCCGGTCTTATGCGCGGCGTTCAGCAGGCTAACTGCGTCGTCGTAAGTGATGCGCGGAAACGGCGGCACGATTGCTTGTAACTTGACTAAGTCGCGGCCGATAACTTGTAACTCCGAAGCCCGGTTCTTGAGGACGCTCTGAATAATGTGACTTAAGAAGTTTTCGGCTAACTCAAGCAGGCCGTCAAGATCGCAATAAGCTACTTCAGGCTCGATCATCCAGAACTCGGTAAGGTGACGGCGGGTCTTGGATTTCTCGGCGCGAAAGGTGGGACCGAAGCTGTAGACCTTTCCCAAGGCAAGCGCGGTTGCCTCGATGTAAAGCTGACCGGATTGAGTCAGGTAAGCCGGGTCGCCGAAGTAATCGACTGGGAAAAGGGTTGAAGTGCCTTCGCACGCCGCGGGCGTGAGGATAGGCGGGTCGGTGCGAATAAATCCGTTGCTGTCGAAGTACTCGGCAGCCGCTCTCATGATTTCGGCGCGGATGCGGAGAATGGCGGACTGGCGCGGCGAACGGACCCACAGGTGGCGATGCTCCATGAGGAAGTCGACGCCGTGCTCCTTGAGCGTGATGGGGTATGGATCGGACTCGGGGACGCGCTGAACGACCTGGAGGTCGAGCACGTCGAGTTCATAACCGCCCGGCGCCCGCTTGTCGGCGCGAACCTTGCCGGTGACGATGACGCTCGACTCCTGGGTCAGGCCCTTGAGTGCATCGAAGACCTCAGCAGGCACGCTCTTCACATGGGCCACGCCCTGAATCGTGCCTGTTCCGTCGCGAAAAATGGGAAACAGCAGCTTGCCGCTTTCGCGCAGATTATAGAGCCAGCCGCGCAAGGTGACAGCCTGGCCGTCATGCTGGCCGAGCGTAGCGATGGTCGCCACCGGCGCCACCTGCGGTGCGGCCAACTCCGCTTGCGCGGGCACCTGCGGTGCGGCAGACGCCGCTTGCGCGGCAGGAGTATCAGGAGCGCTTTGAGCGGTTGGATCGTCGGACATTGGATTCCTTGGCGGCCGGAATTAGATCAAGCGGCCTAACCTTCTAGGATAACCCTCGCGGCTGACGATCAAGCAGGTGCCTGGATCACGTGCGGCTTGGTAAGATAAGTTTAGTGGCATGGGAAATTGTTTTGACCTGGACAACTTTTTGTTCAGGGAGGCAGTCTGAATCAATACAGGCGGGTCGATGCGCGTGCTGGAGGGCCGATGGGCGAGCTAGCAGTGGTAAAGAGCGAAGAGGTGCAAAAGACCCAGGTCGATCCGGAGACCGCGGAACGATTTATTCAAGAGAAGCGAATCGGGGAGCGCATCAAACGGCTGCGGTTGAAGAAGTCGATGGGGTTGGTGGAACTGGGCAAGCATACGGGCTTGTCGGCGAGCTTTCTCTCTCAGCTTGAAACCGGCCGAGTGGTGCCGACCTTGCGCAACCTGGCGCGGATTGCAATGGTTTTCTCAAAGGATTTGTCATTCTTCTTTGAGAGTGAGCCGCAGTCGATCTTCAGAATTCATCGGCGCAACGAGCGCGTAAGGCTGCCGCAGACTGGCGTCGAGCCTCCTACTTATTTCTTTGAGAGCCTGGGCTACATGGTTCCCGACCGCTACATGGACCCGTACTTTGCGGAGTTTGTTCCGCTGACCAAGGAGATGACGCCCAAGGCGCACATGCACGCGGGATTTGAGTTCTTGTATGTGCTGGACGGCGAGCTGGAGCTACGCCACGGGGACCAGGCATGCACGCTGCAAGTGGGCGACGCCGTGTATTTCGATGCGAGCACGGCGCACTCATATCACTGCGCGGGAAAGAAGCCGGCCGGAGCGATTATCGTAACCATGCATCAACCGCCGCAAGGACAGGGCATGCCACTGCGGGGAGCGAGTGCTGGATTGGCATCGAAGATAGTGCCGGGCCTCAAGTAGGATTCTCGGACTCCCACATCTCACAATCGAGATGTGGGCACCCAGTTTTTGGGGCGTTCGATATGGAACGCCCGCCTACTTTGCCATATCCACGTCCTCCGCGGGAATCAATTCGTAACTTACAAATGCCAGGTTCTTGCTATCGGGCGACCAGAACGAAACATTCATTGACCCATCGCCGCCAACAAAATTGGTAAGCACGCGAATCTTGTTGTCTGCAGTCGACAGGATGCGCAGCGCCACGTCTTTGTTGGCAAGATGGCCGGCCGTGCCCTTGCCGTAGGAGACAAATGCAATCCATTTTCCGTCGGGCGAGGGGTGAGGCGTCCAACTGTTGAGGCCGTCGAAGGTGATCTGTTCAGGCTGGCTGCCATCGGACTTCATGCGCCAGATTTCCATCGAGCCGCCGCGGTCAGAATTGAAATAAATATAACTGCCGTCGGCGGAGTAGTCTGGATCGTCGCTGATGCCGGCTCCGGAAGTAAGCGCGGTCTCCACTCCTCCATCAGCGGGGATCGAATAAATGTTGCCGGACCCGTGACTGGGACGCGTGAACGCGATGGTCTTGCCATCGGGCGACCAACTGTGGAAGTAGGAATCGGGATGCTGGGTTAGGATGCGCGGCGTGCCTCCCCCGGATGGAATGATAAAAACGTGCCGTCCGGGAAACGCGGGTGTAGTGCAGGTAATGGCCAGCAGTTTTCCGTCGGGCGATAGGCCGTGGCTGCCGGTGCAGTCGGTCGCGTCTCCAGTGTCAACCTGAGTTGGAGTTCCGCCCTTCACCGGAATGGTGAAGATGCGGCCGCTGCCATTGAAGATGAGGTTGAGATTGTCTCTGCTCCAATTGGGAGCCTGGAATCGGCCGGGCGCGGTATAGACGATCTCGCGGCGCGTGTTGTCGGTCGCGGCGATAGTTTCAAGCGTGCTGAACAGCACGGGCGCGGCCAGTTCCTTGAGCTCGACATTGGAAAAGGTAGCTGTCTCTACAACATCCTTATCGTGCGAGCAGAGGCCGATGCCGACATAAAACGGCCCGTCGAGATGGAGCTTGATGGACGCGCCCGCGGGATGCAGCGGCTCGCCCGTCATGGATAGAAACATGGTGATTGTGTCGCCGCGTTTGGTCAGGCGAAGCCGGCGAGGCGCGGCGATGTCGAGCTCGAGGCCCGTGGTCTCGGCTCCCTTCGCGGCGCGGGATTGCAAGGCCGTCAAACCCACACCGTGCAGCGCGGCATCGGCATAGGCGGCGTCGGCGTCGAGCGTCTGGCGAAAGATCAAAATCGCTTTCCGATGCGGATTGTGCTGGCCGGCGGTGACGGGGAAGTTGATGTCCGCGCTGAGCGACACATCGCCAGCCATCTTCTTCCACACAAAATGAAATCCGTCAATCGTTGACCAGAGATTTGTTCCCGCCGAGGTGAGCGTATAAACGCCGCTGGCCTGATCGTACACTGCAGTTCCGGCAGGGGTAACGCTTCCCACATCCGACTGACCTTCAAAGATGCCCAGCGATGGCGCGGCAGATTGCGCGATGAGAGGCGTGGAGGAATAGCACAGAGTGAAGGCGAAGAAGAAAAGCGAAGAGCGCGTGAAGCTCCTGAGCATAGAACTACCTCGAAGAAAACCTTTTACCAAACTCCATGACGAACGGCTGCCCGTTTGCGCGGCCAGCAAAATATAGGTTCGGCTGATGATGTTGTCAACCGGGGATCAGCAAGATTTTGGGCTGCGAGCGCGACATTCCTTTTGGACGCGGGTTCCAGACAACAAGTGCCGCGCGCATACGCCGGCGGCGCATCGACAAACTCAAAATCCAAATAAGCGAGGAAACAATATGAAGAAATGGATTTCACTTGGGGCATTGCTGTTGCCGATTTCACTGGCTGGCTGTACTTCGCGGACAGTCGTTGTTTATAGCGCCCCCCCTCCGCCCGCGGCCTACAGTGAAGTAAGCCGCGAGGGCTACAACGACGGCGTCGCGGCAGCGCAGCGCGATATCTCAGAAGGCAAGCCGCCGTCCGTAGACCGGCATCCGCGCTTCCGCAATCCTCCGGTCGCGCCGCCGCTTTTCGAAGACTATCGCCACGCCTTCGGTGAAGGCTACAACCAGGTGATTCGCCACGGCGCGCCGGCATACTGAGTTATCCGCGGACGTTGGGAATTAGCTGTTTTGGGTGGCAAAGTAATCGGCCACTTGCAGCCAGTTATCAACGCGGACAAAACCTGTTGCGGTCAAGTTATGCGG
>CAZSVJ010000176.1:0-7528 GCA_964610185.1 uncultured Occallatibacter sp.
GGTCGAGCCAGTCGCCGTGGACGATGAGCGCGGCATTGCCGCCGAGTTCGAGCAGAACACGCTTGCGCCCGGAGTGAGCTTTGAGTTCCCAGCCCACTTTAGCGGAACCGGTGAAGCTGACCAGCTTGATGCGATCTTCCTTCTCAGCAAGCCATGCGGCGTCAGTATTGCTTAGCGGCAAAACCGCCAGCGCTTCGCCGGGCCAACCGGCCTTGAGAATCACTTCGCCGAGAGCCAGCGCGGTAAAAGGGGTCTGCGGAGCCGGTTTGAGGATCAGCGGACATCCCGCAGCCAGCGCGGGCGCCACCTTGTGCGCGACCAAATTCAGCGGAAAATTGAACGGGGTAATGGCCAAAACCGGACCCACGGGAAAGCGCTGCACGAGTCCCCAGCGGCCCTCGTTGCCCTCGGTCAGATCGAGGGGAAGGCTCTCACCGCCGAGCCGGGCCGCCTCTTCCGCGGCGGTCTTGAAAGTGAGCACGGCGCGGTCCACTTCAGCGCGAGCCAGGCGGACAGGCTTGCCTGCTTCAGCGACGATGAGTTGGGCGAATCGCTCCTTCTGCTCGATAAGCGCTGCGGCTACGTCTTCGAGAATCTCGCGGCGCTTCCAACGTGGCAAAGCGCGGGTGCGGCGTAGGCAGGCCGCGGCATGGTTCACCGCCTGGCGCGCGTCGGCACGGGTAGCCACCGTCACACGGCCCACCAAACCCTGATCCCACGGCGAACGCACTTCCAGCGATTCGCCCTCAATCCACTCTTTGCCGCACAGCAAAAATCCCGTTTGCGTTCCCGGCCGCATCTTCATGGCTTGCGCTCCTAATTTGTCTCTGACCAGAATGTTACTAGGGTCGGCGAGCGGGATGCAGGTCATATGTGGGAACTTCCCGTGCCCGCGGGAACCCGGCACGGTACACTGTTCGCCTATGATCCATGACGGCAAGAGCCGCAAACTTCCTTTTGATGCCGCCGAGGCGGTTGCGCATTTGAAGGCCAGCGACGCGAAACTGGGCGCGCTGATTGACCGGGCGGGCGCGTTTACGCTGCGGCTCGATCCCGCGCCTTCACCGTTCGAGTCGCTGCTGGAGTCGATTCTCTACCAGCAATTGCATGGCAAGGCCGCAGCCACGATTCATCGCAGAGTGCGCGAGTATTTTGGCGGCGACCCCGCGCCGGAGTTATTAATTGCCACGCCCGATGAACGGCTTCGGGGTTGTGGTGTTTCCGGAAACAAATGCAAGGCGCTGAAAGACCTGGCCGCGCGCACTTTGGACGGCACTGTGCCCACTCACAAAGCAATCGCCAAAATGTCCGATGCCGAAATTATCGAACGGCTAACGGAGGTGCGTGGCATCGGCCCGTGGACGGTGGAGATGCTGCTGATCTTTCGCATGGGCCGGCCCGATGTGCTGCCGGTCAGCGACTACGGCGTGCGCAAAGGGTTTGCGCTGACCTTCCAGCGCGTGCCCAAAACGCGGCCTCTTGCGGCCGAAGACTTACCCAAGCCTGAGGTAATGCTCAAAAGGGGAAAGCGCTGGGCGCCATTCCGTTCAGTGGCAAGCTGGTACCTTTGGCGCGCATGCGACCTGGCCAAGAGCACAGCGCCGGCGGGGCGTTCCAGCCTACAATAAACAAACGCAGCTTCTAGCCGCTAGCTATTAGCCTCTAGCTTCTTGCGATGCGGTCGTCATCAAAATCCTGCATGAATATGGATTTTGATCTACGAAGGCGTCCTTGAAGTTTTCGCGGAGGGGTTTAGAGCTAGAAGCTAGGAGCTAGGAGCTAGGAGCTGTTTTTTCATGGCTGCAAACAAACGCTTCATCTGTATTCATGGCCACTTTTACCAGCCGCCGCGCGAGAATCCCTGGCTCGAGACGGTGGAGACACAGGACTCCGCCGCGCCCTACCACGACTGGAACGAGCGCATCTGCGCGGAGTGTTACGCGCCCAACGGCGCTGCGCGGATTGTGAACAACAAGAACAAAATCATGCGCATCGTCAACAACTACGCGCGCATGAGCTTCAACTTCGGGCCCACGCTGCTCAGCTGGCTCAATGAGAACGCGCCGCGAACTTATCGCATGATACTTGACGGCGAGCATCGCAGCCGCAAAACTTATGGCGGCCACAGCTCGGCCATGGCGCAGGTTTACAACCACATCATTCTTCCTTTGGCCAGCGAGCGAGACCGCCTCACCCAGATCCGCTGGGGCATCGCAGACTACCAACACCACTACGGCGAGCCGCCGGAAGGCATGTGGCTTTCGGAGACCGCGGCCGACACCGAATCGCTAGAACTGCTGGCGCAATGCGGCATCAAGTTTACGCTTCTGGCGCCGCACCAGTGCTACCGGGTCAGGCCGCTGAAGGGCCATGAAGGTTGGACGGATACGCCCGGCGCGGCGGTGGATACGACGCGACCCTACCTGGTGCGCTTCGGCTCTGGAGTTTCGATTGCCGTTTTTTTCTATAACGGAGCGGCTTCGCGCGCCATTGCGTTCGAGGGTCTGCTGAACTCCGGAGAAAACTTTGCCAATCGCCTGAGAGCCGGGTTCAAAGAGGGCGAGCAGCCGCAGTTGGTCCACGTCGCAACGGATGGCGAATCCTACGGCCATCACCACAAGCACGGCGAGATGGCGCTTGCCTATACTCTGCGCCTGATCGAAGCGGACAAGACCGTGAACCTGGCCAATTACGGCAGCTATCTGGCGCAGTTCCCGCCCGAATTCGAGTGCGAAATTGTCGAGCACACCTCGTGGAGCTGCGAGCACGGGATAGAGCGCTGGCGCTCGAACTGCGGCTGTAACGGGGGCAAACCCGGATTCAACCAGCTTTGGCGAAAGCCGCTGCGTCAGGCGCTGGACGAGCTGCGCGACGCCGTTGCTCCGCTCACGGAGATCGAGGGAGGCAAGCTTTTCAAAGACGTTTGGGCCGCGCGCGACGCTTATATTTGCGTGGTGCTCGACCGCGGCGCGGATTCCACCGACCGCTTCTTTCGCGCGCATCAGGACCACCCGCTGTCCGAAGCCGAGCGCGTGCGCGCCCTGGAATTGATGGAGATGCAGCGCCACACGCAGCTGATGTACACCAGTTGCGGATGGTTCTTCGACGACATCTCCGGCATTGAGACTGTGCAAGTCATCGCCTACGCCGCGCGCGTGCTGCAACTGGCCGAGGATCTGTTCGGCGAGCAGGCGAAATCGCTGGAGCCGAATTTTCTGGCGCGCATGGCGGAGGCCCGGTCGAACGATCCGAGCGCCGGCGATGGAGCCAAGATTTACAAGAACTGCGTCGCCACCATGGAGCTGGGCTTGGAGCAAGTGGCGGCCCACTACGCCATCAGCTCGGTTTTTTCCTCCTATGCCGAAGAGACAGACCTGTTCTGCTATCGCGTTCAGCGCATCTCGCACGACATCTACACCTCTGGCCGGGGGCGGCTGGCGCTGGGCCGCGCGCACATTGCCAGCGCCATCACCGGCCAGCAGCAGAGCTTCTCTTTCGCTGTACTACATTTTGGCGACCAGAACATTACCGCGGCCGTAAAGCCGTACCAGGAAGCCGATGCAGCCGAGTTTGAAGTCTTTGCCAAACAAGCCGCCGACTTCGTGCAGCGCGCTTACTTCCCCGAAGTGATTCGCCAGCTCGACCGCTATTACGGCCGCTCCGACTACTCGCTGACCTCGCTGTTCACCGACGAACAGCGGCGCATCATAGAGCTCATCCTCGTTTCCACTCTCAAGGACATCGAGAGCTCACTGACCACCATCTACGAGGACCACGCCAGCCTGCTGCATTATCTGTCGCAGGCTGGTTTGCCCAAGCCGCCGGCGCTCACCCTGGCTGCGGGCTTTGCCGTCAATGCTGGATTGCGCCACGCGCTTGAGAGCGACCCCATCGACCAGGCTTTGATGCGCTCGTTTCTTTCGCTCGCCAAGGCGGATCAAGTTCCTTTGGAGAGAGCCAACCTGTCGTATATCGCCGACCAGCGCATGAAGCGGGCCATGGTCGATCTGCAAATGTCCGCGGGTTCGCTGGTTGCGCTGGAGCGGGCGCTCAACCTGGCGCAGAGCGTGGTCGAGATGCCCTTCGAGTTAAACCTGTGGCAGGCGCAGAACATCTGGTACGAGATTCTGCGAACCTCAAACTACGCGTTGACCTCACTGGGCGAAGACGACCGCGTGCGCTGGGACAAGCTCTTCAACGAACTCGGCGGTTGTCTCTCGATCGACTGCGCCGCCATCCGGGATCAAGACCCGGCAGCGGTGACGACAGGCGACTGAGAGGCCCTCGTCAACTTCCACTGCATCGCCGAGAATCTCGGCAATCACGCTTCTGTGGCCTCTCTTCCGGGCGCGGCGCAAGAGTTCGGCCGGGAAGCCGGCATTATCGTGCCGACTGCGGCGTGGCCGTTTTCCGCGAATCCGGCATCGAACCGGTAACTGCCGTCGGGGACTTCAATGCTGGCGGCAGATTCGTCGGTGGTGCTTGGGGTGGGGTCATAATCTCTGCCGGAGCGGTCGGATGCTTCAGCTCTGGCAAGGAGTGGATCACCTGGAGATCGTACATCACCTCGGTCCACCACCATCCGCCAAATGAGATTGCCGTAAGGACGGCAGCGAGGATGCAGAACCGGAAATACGGCACGCCTGCCTCTGCCTTGGCGGTCACGAATAGTCCCGTTCCCGCGAGCAATAAGATGACCAGTTCCGCGAGTGGAGGGTCGCTGTAGTGGTGCTGGACCGCGCCGTGCAGATGCATCCAGGATCTGTACAGCGCGAAAACGGCCACGCTGCCGGCGGGCAGGAAAGTGAGAAGCCTTAAGATGCGGTGCCCTGACCAATGCGCCCTTAGAGCTCCGCAGGTACCGAACACGCAAAGCAACAACAAAATAAACCCATTGAATGCGGCCCCACGCAGCACAGTGATTTGATCGTAATACTGCTTGAGCCTATCTACCTTATCTAACCCTTGAAGCAGAAGCTCGCTCTCTTCAAGCATGAAAGCCTCTTGGACCTTCCCGTCGAAGGATTCCAATTGGTCCTTATCCAGTTCGCTAAACTTTGCAAGCTCTTCGGACTTGCCTCTCAAGAGCTTCTCTTTGGTCTTCTTGTCAGGGCAGAAATCCGAGGGCGGCTCAAGATGGATCGGCTGTGACCAGTATTGGTAAACGAATGCGTGCTCGGAGCAGAACTCGTCGTAATATACGTTGTCTCTAATCATGTCCTCCGTGGGAAGGGGCTTCCATAGTTCATCGTTGAAGAAGTCCCGAGAAAAGCGAGAAACAGCGGAGCCAAGAAGGTATCCAAATGCAATCACGATAGCCACGGTGACCGCACCTCGGGCACCTTCCGGCACACTCGACAAGCCGATTGGGAAGTCCGAATCGTGTTCAAATCGGAAAATCCGATTTAGAACGGCGAGCCAAGGCAGCGCTAATACGCCGACGACCAGAATCTCGAAGGCAAATTTTAGAGCGTCGAGCACTATGGCGGGATTGTCTCACGGATTTCCTGTGAATAACGAGGTGGTCCGGTATTTTTCTTTTCGTTAGCTTCGCCAGTGCAGATCTACCGGACCGTCCATGGGGTGTTTGGGCGCGGCGCCTGACGGCGTTTCAAGCCGCGCCTGCTTGAGCGCGAAGTACCACTTGGCCGGCTTGTCGGCGTCGTCAATCAGCATCAAACTTGGATTGTGGCGCAGCCCTTCGGCCTGCTGAATCATCGTGATCTGGTCCTGGCGCACAAACTTCGCGCCGAAAAACTTGGCAATCGGCGTTACGAACGGCACATGGTAAAACACGTTCCAAGCCGCCACCACGTCGATGCGGCACGTCGAGGCGGTCACAGGCGTGACCGTGGTCAGCGAGGAAAACCACTTATCGCCGCAGCGAATGATCTCCGTGCGCCGGTTGGGCAATGAAAAATCGATCGTCGTTTCGATCGGCTGGCCGTAGACACCCAGCAGTTTGTAAGGCGCGGAGTTGCCGCTGGGAGCATGGGCGCTCATGCGAAAACCCTCGGGGATAGGCTCGAAGCGCTTGGTCTTCTCGCGAATGCTGGCGCGCGAACGCCACCACCAGGCCTGGTGCACAAACGGGCCGTGTGCCGGGTCCATCAAGCCGATGATGCCGTGATCGACGTTGCATGGCAGGTCCGCGCTGAGGAAGGCAGTGCGGTAGCGCGGACCAAACTTGGCCAGCTCGGGTACAGCCCTGAGCTCCAAACCAGGGCGTTCCGCGCTCGCAACTTTTCGTCCGGCTCCTGCGCCGGGGATAAACACCCACGCATGCCCATCGCGCTCTTCGCAAGGAAAGGCGGTAGCAAAGATGCGCGTCGCGTCCAGGTGGTCGTGGCTGGAGAGCGACGGGATCAGCGCGCATTGGCCGCTGCATGGCTCGAACTCCCAGCCGTGATATCTGCAAGTCACGCGCTCGCCGTCAAACCAGCCGTAGCTCAGTGGAATGCCGCGATGCGGGCAACTGTCGCGCATGGCAAAGACGCGGCCATCGTCGCGCCGGCCCAGAACCAGCGGAATATCGAGCAGCATGGCCGTGGCCAGCCTGCCGGGACGCAGGCGGCTAGTCCGCAGCGCGGGATACCAGTCGTCATAGATCATCGTAGCGGACGGGCCTTGGATCGGCGCGCCGGCTTCCGATATGGTGGTGAGCGGCATTTGGGATTCACGATAGCATTGTCGCTTGCGCCCATGCCAGCTTGCTGCGGATTGAGATCGATGCTGCCCAGCGCGCCACTTCGATGGAGACCGCAATCCGGTGGGCGAAATTCAGCGTGCAACGCCCGGTCGGCGTGTATAAAATACATCCATTCCCCGAATGAATCGTGAGGTCCTCCATGCCGAAATTTGTAATTGAACGCGAGATACCGGGAGCCGGCTCGATGTCGGCCCAACAGTTACAGGCTGTTTCCGAGACGTCCTGCGGCGTATTGCGGAGTCTCGGGCCGCAGATTCAGTGGATTCACAGCTACGTGACCGACGACAAAATCATCTGCGTCTACATTGCGCCGAATGAAGAAATGGTGCGCGAACATGCGCGGCTGGGCGGGTTCCCGGCCAATCGAGTGCTACAGGTGAGAAGCGTCATCGATCCAACCACGGCGGAAAGCGTGGCGGGCGATTGAGCACTGCATAAGTAACGACCAATTTAAGAGGCAATCCTCTACCACCCGTTCCCCGCCTCATCAATCCTTGATCTGCAGGCGATCGAGGAGCGGAAACAGCACCATGGCGATCAGAGAGTTGCCGATACCTTTGAACAATTCCGTGTACCAGTTCCACTCCAGATCGAGCCCCAGCAGTACCCGGTCGACAAAAACATAGACCCCGCTCGCAACCAGGGAAAGCACGAAAACGAACAGCAGCCGGATGGTGAAGTTCTCGACATCGATGCGAATGCCCACCGATGCGGCCAGAAAGCCGGCCACGGTTTTTGCCACGCCGTTGATGCCGATAGCGTGGTGGGTGAGCGCATCCTCGAAGAGGCCCATCGCCGCGCCCATCAGCGTGCCCTGGA
>CAZSVJ010000177.1:0-7522 GCA_964610185.1 uncultured Occallatibacter sp.
GAAGGAACGGGAAGGCCAGGAACGTGCCCAGGAACTACTTTCGAGCTCGATGCTCTGGATGTGCATGCTGCTCGCCTCAGCCACGGCCATCATGGCTTTGACTGCGCGCGGATTCTTTCCTCTGATTGCGTCTCACTTTTCGCCAACGAAGCTGGATCTCTCGGTGCGGATCTTCTACGCGCTGCTTCCCGTGGTACTGATTACGGGAATCGCCACAAACTGCACCGCGGTTCTGAACGCATTTGGCCGTTTTGCCATGCCCGCGCTGGCAGTTGTAGTCAACCCGGCGGCCATCATCCTGGGAGCGGTGCTGCTAAGCGGGCGGCTGGGCATCTGGGCCGTGGTCTATGCCACCCTGGCGGGCGCGCTGGTTCACGCGGGAGTGGTGGCGGGAATGATGGAGTCGCACGGCTTCCGATTTCATCTCCGCTGGCATGGGATGACCGAGGCCACCCGCGAGGTTGCATTTCAATATGGACCGGTCCTGCTCAGCGGTTTAGTGGCTTCGGCAGGGTTGTTGGTGGATCAGTCGATGGCTGCCATGCTGCCTGCGGGCAGCGTCTCAGCTCTGGTATATGCCAACCGATTCGTGAGCGTGATTCTGACGCTGCTTGCCGGTGCGGTTTCAACGGCGGTGATGCCCTACTTCTCTCGCATGATCGCTTTGAAAGATTGGGCGGGTTGCAGGCACACTTTGCGTACCTGGGTCCGCCTGACTGCGTTGGTCTCCGCCCCCATCGCGATTGCGATCGTCGCCGGCTCGCACCTGCTGATCCGGATTACATTTCAGCACGGCGCATTCGGGCCGCGCGACACCGCCGTAGTCACGCCAGTGCTGGCAATGTACGCCATTCAGATTCCATTCTTCGTGACCAGCCGCGTCTTCTACCGATTCCTGGTCGCCATGCGCCGCACCGATCTTATCTTCTACTGCGGCGCCATCAATCTTGTTCTCGACGTTGTGCTCAACCTGATTCTCATGCACTGGTTCGGCGTAGCCGGAATCGCGCTTGCCACGTCGCTTTGGACAGTCAGCACCTTCTTGTTTCTTTGGTACTGGACGTGGAGGCTGCTGCCTCGGAAAGCAGTCAAAGAAGCTTAGAACCAACGCAGGCGTGCTGATCCGCGTGTCCCCATCGCATCGGCCTGTTGTTGCTCTCGAGCAGACGCACGTAAAGCGCTTCCCACCTGTCGAGAACCGCGTCCAGGCTGAATCGCTCCATCACAAATTGGCGCGCTCGCTCGCCCATTGCGATTCGCTTCTGTAGTGGGAGCTTCATCATTCTGGTCATCGACTTGCCGAGCGCGACGGAATCGCCGACTGGAGTGAGCCAGCCGGTCTCGCCGTCCAGAATCACCTCCGGAGTGCCAGGAACGCAGGTAGCGACGGCAGGCAAGCCGCAGGCGGCAGCCTCGAGAAGTCCCATGGGAAGCCCTTCCCAGCGCGAGGAGAGAACGAAGCCATCTGCGGCCTGCATCCAGCATTTGATTTCCGGCTCGAAGCCCAGAAAACGGACGCGGTCTTCAAGGCCAAGCTTCGCGGCGAGGTGAATCAACTCGCCGTGTAGAGGACCGGCTCCGGCGATCAGAAGCCGCGCCGGTTCCGGAACCTGAGCCATGGCCGCGAGCAGTGTTGGATAGTCCTTGACCGGTTCCAGCCGCCCAGCTGCGAGCCAGAGAAACTCCTGTTCGAGTCCAAGCTCCCGGCGTACCGCTTCGCGAACCTGCGGATCGAATCGCCAAGCGTTCCCATCCACGCCGTTGGGCAGGACGATCAGTTTGCTTTGACTCACCATCGAGCAGGACAGGTGCGCGTCCGCGGCCGCCTGGCTTACGGCCGTGACTCGATCCATAAGCCACCCGCTCCACCTGTAACCGAGCTTCCTGCCCATTGTGCCTGTTGACGAGCTGTGCAGCGTGTCGACGACAACACGCACAGGCTCGGCCAGCCGCGACCAACGCGCCAGCCATGCCGCATGGGGAAGATGAGCATGAACCACGTCCGGAGACTGGCTGCGAATCCAGCGGTGAAACTGAATCCATCCACGCGGGTCGGCTAGGCCCTTATGCATCCACAGGGTCAGAAACTCAACTCCCGCTGCAATCAACTCGGCTGCCGCATCGCCTCCAGATCCTGAGAGCGCCACAACGCTGACCCTCCAGCCGCGCCCGCGCAGTCCTTTGGCAAGCAGGATGACTTGGCGCTCCGCGCCGCCAATGCGGTCAAGGCCGGGAATAACCAGCGCAACGTGGCTCATTGCGCGCGCTCACCGATTTTTGCATATGCTTGATCGGCAACTTTTCGGTTGAGCAGTACTGTATCGATAAGGCTCTCGTACGTGTGAAGGACGCGGGCCAATCGAAACTCTTCGATAAAAAAATGTGCAAACCGCTCACCCGGCCGCAAGGCTTGAAGCGCCGCCAGAAGAGTTGCGGCTAACGCTGAGGCAGAGATTTCTTTGGCCAACCAGGCGCCAGGCTGATCGCGCAGCAGGTCGCTGACGCCGCCGGATGCAGGCAACGCCACAATCGGAAGGCCGCCGGCGGCTGCTTCGAGCAGTGCGTTGGGCATGCCTTCGTGCCGCGAAGAAAGCACAAACAGCGAAGCGCCTTGGAAGTACACCGCTGGTCGATTGACATAGCGGGCGAGTTTTACCGCGGACAGCAAACCCAAATCCTGGCACTGTACCTTCAAAGTCGCTTCTTCAGGGCCGGACCCGACGATGGTTAGGTGCGCATTCGAGAACTGTTGGCGCACAATTGCCAGCGCCTGCAACAGAAGGTCGAAGCCTTTTTCCTTTGAAAGCCTGCCAACTGCGAGCAGATGCGACCCTGAATCTGCCGGGGTCGGTTCAGTCCAGCGAGACGGATTGTCCCTTGCAGTGGCCCTGATTGAATCTATATCGATTGGATTTAAGAGGACCGCAAGCTGTTTCGGTTCCAAGCCGAGTTGGTCGATAAGGTCTCTGGCCATCGCCTCCGACTGGCAGATGACGCGGTCCGCATGGCGGTAGAGAAGGCGATAAAGCAGGCGGGTATATCCGGGCAGATTTCCGAAAGAAAGTGCGGCGGAAACGGTTCCATTCTGGCGCACCAGGATGCGGGTTGCGCGCGGGAATAATGGCCGCAACAGGAGCACCAGAAAATTTAGATGAAACATTCCGGACAAGATCACGTCCGGTTGAAGCCGCCAAACGAGCACGAACAACTTGAATGTCGCGGCGCGCACGCGCGAAGCTCCGAGCGGATGAACCTGAACCCAGGAAGGCATCGCATCGGGACCGATTTGGGACTGGGTGACCAGCCCCAGGTGCAATTCGTACTTCTCGGGAGACAATCCCCGCGCCAGGAGCGATGTGACCTGCTCAGCGCCCCCTCCACCGAGGTGGGGGATGAGCAGCAGAACCTTCGAAAATGGACTTATGGGCATTAAGTTTCTCTTAATATCAACGCGAGTATAGGCCACGAAATCAATACATTTGCACCGCACGATACCTTCGACTTTGTTCAGTCATTTCACAAACTGCGCAGAACTGATACAGTAAATTTGCTTTCTCTAATTACCTGCGCGAGAAGTCGATGTGGGTTTCGGGAAGGCGCCCTTTTTGGGGCTTTGGCTCCATTGGTTTTATTTGATTCAGATTTGGGGGAAAAATTATGACGAACCTACACCTCTGTGTTGGAAGTCGATTTCTTTTCGTGTTCCTGGAACATGACTTGAAACCGCAGAGAGCGAAGGTCGTCCAATGTTTGTCTTCGAATCGCGGCAAGCAGTCTCCGTACTGCGTACTCACTCATCGCCGTTCACCCCTCACATCGTCGTGGGCATCACTCATCCACAAACCTGTCTCACTCTCACCGGGCGTCTTCGCGCGCTACGCGAAGCGGGATTTCGCGTAACGCTCATCTGCAGCCCCGGCGAGTTGGCGGAGCGCATTGCAGAACGCGAAGGGATCGAGTTGATCGCCCTCTCGATCCAGCGGGAAATCAGACCGCTTGCGGATATCGTTTCACTGATGCGGCTTTGGTGGCTGCTGCTTAGGCTCAGGCCGGACGTGACAGAATTCAGCACGCCCAAGGCAGGGCTGTTAGGGACAATGGCAGCCTTGCTTGCGGGAGTGCCGGAGCGCGTTTACATGTTGCGCGGGCTCAAGGTCGAAGGGACGACCGGTCTAAAGCGCCGCATTTTGCTGATAGCCGAGCGAGTAGCATCAGCCTGTGCCCAGGTTGTCCTTTGCAATAGCCATAGCCTGCGTGCTGAGGCAATTGCACTGGGCCTGGCGCCTGCGGCCAAACTGACGCTCATCGGGGATGGAAGCAGCAATGGGGTCGACGTGGAACGATTCGCGCCGGGCCCCGGTGCCGTGCGGGACCTGCTCGGCCTTCCCGCGAAGGCCCTTGTTTTGGGTTTTGTAGGCCGGTTGACCTCCGACAAGGGGCTGCCTGAGCTGATGGAGGCATTCGACACTATTCTTGAGGCCGAACCGGAAGCGCATTTGCTGCTGGTGGGTTGGTTCGATGCCGCCGAAGACGCGTTGAGCGCCGATCTTCGTGCCAAGATCGAAAGCCATCCGCGCGTGCGTTGCACCGGGTTTGTGGCCGATACAGCCCCCTATTACCGCGCCATGGATCTGATGGTCTTGCCCACCCGGCGAGAGGGCTTCCCCAATGTTGTGTTGGAGGCCGCGGCTTGCGGCATTCCAGTCATCACGACGATCGCCACAGGATCGCGCGACTCTGTTGTGCCTGAAGTGACCGGCCTGCTGATTCCGCCCGGCTACCCTGAGGCCATCAGCGAAGCAGTACTCAAGCTGCTCCGCAATCCAGAGAGACGCCGGCGCATGGGCGAGGCAGCGCGGGCATGGGTAAGTGAGCATTTTGCGAACCAGCGCGTCCTGGGGCTGATCACCGTGTTTTACAAGAGCCTTCTGGAGCCGACCGCGCAGCAGGACTTGGGCAGTGGCGCTACGGATTTGGCTGCTGAGCCGCAGTGAGCCCGGGAGTTGTTGTCTGCATGGAGGGCGCCTGTAGGGTATGTGCTCCAGCCTCGGCGGCGCGCAGCACCTCGCCGGGAGCGATGCCCAGAATCAGCGTGGCGGCAACCGCGAAAAATAGGGCCGCTCCAACAGCAATGCCCACCTGCGGCGCAGCAGCTGTATCATCGGCGCTTTTGCCGGTCGAGCGCTGCGCCGCAACCAGGGCGAGGCGTAGATAATAGGCCGCCGCCAATCCGGAATTAAGCAGGCCGATGATGGCCAAGGCTATCGCGCCGCCGTCGACCGCGACCGAGAAGGAGTAGAACTTGCCGAAGAAGCCGCCGGTGAAAGGAATTCCAACCAGGGAAGCGAGGAAGAAAATCAGCAAGCCCCCGAGCAGTGGAGACCGGTAGATGAGGCCGCGATAATCCTCAATCATGGGCAGTCGTTCGTCGTATCCGCTCACCAGCGTAATCACGGCAAAGATGCCTACATTCATAGCCGCGTATGCTGCGGCGTAGAAGCTTGCGGCGGCAATGCCGCTGGTCCCGAAGCCGGCGAAGGCCGCCAGCAGGTAGCCTGCGTGAGCGATGGAGGAGTAAGCGAGCATCCGCTTGACGTTCTCCTGGCGCAGCGCGGCCAGATTGCCAACGGTCATCGAAAGCACGGCGACAATCCACAGCAGCGGTGTCCAGAGCCCTTGCAGACCGGGAAACATTTCATAGACCACGCGCAGCAACAGCGCGAAGGCAGCGGCTTTGGGCGCGGTTGAAAGCAGCGCGACCACTGGTGCGGGTGCGCCCTCGTACACGTCGGGTGTCCAAACGTGGAAGGGCGCGGCGGAAACCTTGAAGAGAATGCCGACCAGCATGAGCGCCAATCCTGCCAGAACAAACGAATGATTCTGGGCTGTAGGCGCGAGATGGGCAATCTCATAAAGCTGCGTGGTGCCCGTGGCGCCGAAGATCAACGCGATGCCGTAGAGAAGGAACGCGGTGGCAAAGGAGCCGAGCAGAAAATACTTGATGGCGGCTTCGGGGCCGCGTCCAGTGTTTTTTCGATACCCGGCCAGAATATAGGTGGAAATGGAGGAGATTTCAAGAGCGATGAAGACCACCAGCAGCTCGACCGCGCCGGTGAGCAAGCACATGCCTACTGCGCCAAAGACGATGAGCGCATAGAACTCGCCCTGGTGGTGGCTGTCCTCGGGCAGTGTGTCGAGTGAAAGCAGCAGCGCAACCAGCACGATGCCGCAGATGAGCACGTGGAAAAAGATGGTGAAGGCGCTGGTTTCGACGGTTGAGGAGAAGCCGGTTCCTTGCGGCAGAGAGAGCTGCCAGAGGCTGGCCCAGAGAGCCAATGTCGTTCCAACCGCCGCCACCCAGCCGAGCGGACGACGCGGCATTCCGGCAGGCAAAGACGCATCGATAAACATCACGGCTGCGCCGGTGAGGGTGAGGATGACCTCGGGAAGGATACGGTAGATATCGGGAACTGGATTCACCGCTGCCCTCCCTGCGCAAGAAAGTTGGCATCAACGGTTCGTATTAGGAGGGAACGAGAGTGTATGCCTGTTTCGATCGATGGCAGCCATAAGGACGGCACCATGCCCATGATCAGCATCAGCATCGCCAAGGGCACTAACACGGCCAGCTCTCTAAAATGCAGATCGTCAGCCGGCCTCGATTTGGTCAGTCCGCTTTCTGGCCCGTAAAAAATGCGCTGCACAAGCCAGAGCATGTAGGCCGCGCCGAGAATTACGCCGAGTGAGGCGGCAATCGCCCAGCCGCGACTCACGCCGATAAATGTGCTGGAGAGGATCAGGAACTCGCCGACAAAGTTGTTCAGCATGGGCAATCCGATCATGGCGAGGGAAGCGATAACGAAGAGCGCGGCGGTGCGTGGCAGCCTGGCGGCAACTCCGCCATAGTCGGCGATCTGGCTGGTGGCGTAGCGATCGTATAGAAAGCCGAACAGCAGAAACAGCGCGCCGTCGACTACGCCGTGATTGAGGATCTGGTAGACCGCGCCGGCCGAGCCGGTAAACGTGAAGCCGTAGATGCCCAGCGTGATCAGGCTTAGGTGGCTCAGCGCAGCAAAGGCAAGCAAGCGCCAGAAGTCACGCTGCACCAGGGCGAGACACGCGCCGTAGAGGATGCCGATGACCGCAAGGGCAATCAGCCAGGGAGCCACCGCTCGCGCCTGCGCGGGAAAAAGGCCAATGTGGAAGCGCAGCATGGAGTAGAGACCTAGCTTGCCGGCCACTACCATTGCAAGCGCCACGGGAGCCTCGGTGAAAGTGTCTGCCAGCCATCCATGCAACGGAAAGACCGGCACCTTCACGGCAAAGGCGAGCAGGAACGCGAGAGCAGCCCAGTTGAGCGGCCCGGCAGGGAAGCTGCCGTGGGAGATGAGTATCTGTAGCGTGACAAGGTCGAAGCTGCCTATCTTCGCGTAGAGCCTCAGGATTGCAACCAGCAGAGGCGCGGAGGGAATGAACGTGAACAGGAAAAACTTGAGTGCAGCCTTGGGGCCATCCTTGCGGC
>CAZSVJ010000178.1:0-7507 GCA_964610185.1 uncultured Occallatibacter sp.
GGTGGCAAAGTAATCGGCCACTTGCAGCCAGTTATCAACGCGGACAAAACCTGTCGCGGTCAAGTTATGCGGGGCGGTGTAGAGAATGCCCTGGCCTTCAAACCGAAGTAAGTTGCGGGGTAGGTCGTCGATAAGATAATCGGCGCGAAGAATGGACTTGTTGCCGCAGAAGACATAATTCGTTGGCGGGATGAAAGGGAAGTGGCGCTGCAGCCATCGGTACTTGGGTCCCAGTGAATTGGGGACGGTCATAGCCTGCGTGGCGATGAAGACTTCAAAGCGTGCGGAGAGGTCTTTGAGCACCAGTTGAGCATCGGGCATCAGCGCCAGATCTTCGAAAAAGTCTTCGGCATCGAGAAAGGCGCGGAGCTGCTCCTGGCGGTCGAGCGGAGCGATCTCCCAGAGCCCCTTGCCCACCAGGTCCTGGGTAGTCACTTCTTCATCGAAGGTCTGGTTGTAGCGGCGCAAGTGTTCGGCGAGCGTGTCCGCCATAACCTCATCCATGTCGACACAGACACGCTGCATGATCCTACGCTCCGGCGGGAGTTGTCTTGCGGACGCGCGGCTTAGCGGCGCGTTTTTTCTCAGGTTGCGGAGCCGCGGGAACCGGCGCCATGGCCGGGTCCCAGTAAAGCAGGCGGCCGCAACTGTCGCAGGTGAGCAGCTCGCCCTCGCGAAGCTGATTCCACATCTGCGGACGCACACCCATGCGGCAGCCGGTGCACTGCTGATTATCGACGCGGGCGATGCCGGTGCCGCGGGAGCCCAAGAGCCGGTCGTAGCGAACGAGGACTTCGTCCTTGATATGCGGGCGAAGGGCTTCGCGCTGAAGGTTGAGAGCGGCTAATTCGGCGGTGAACTCCTTTTGACGAAGGCCGGCGCGCGCGCGAGTCTTTTCAAGGGCTCCGGCGAGGGTTTCAACGCTGGTGCGGGCTGCGACGAGTGCGGCCTCTTGGGCTTCGGTCCGCTCCAGGCTGACGATCTCCTCATTCTCGAGGCGCTCGGCTTCGGAACTGGCGAAGGCGATTTCGTGCTCGATGGCCTCGGCCTGCTCCGGAGTCTTGACGGAGTCGAGCTGCGTGCGGAAGCGAACGATCTTTTGGCGATGCGCGGCAATGTCGCGATCGAGCCGCGTTCGCAGGGATTCTTCGCGGGTGAGCGCATCGGAAGTGTCAGCGGAGTGGCGCTCGGCCGCGCTCAGGGCCGCTGCGGCGTCGGCGATTTCCGCGGGAAGGGCACGAAGCGCCAGGCTGAGGCGCGCGCGCTCCAGATCCACGCTTTGCAGCTTTACGAGGTTTTCAATTTGCGCTTGCATCCGTTATATGAAGTCTACGGCATTTGGCATCGAATAAGAAACAGGGGGTCTGAAACAGGGAACAGGGAACAGCCGGTTAAGGGCCCGGTTGCATGCGAGGAACATAATCGACCGGGGGGGAATGCTGCGAAAATGATAACGGGTCCGGAGGCGGGTTTGGCGAACGGTCGAACATCTTTCTGGCGCGGGAATCGGTGGATCATGTGGGTTGGCGGCGTGTTGCTGGTGGTCGTAGCTGGCTTGGCCATCGTTGCGGCTGTGCTTGCTCACCGGGCTGAGCCGTATCTGCGGGCGCGCATCGTGGACGGGCTGCAGCAAAGGTTTCATGCGCGGGTGGAACTGGACAGTTTTCACATGTCGGTGCGCAACGGCCTGAATGGTCATTGGGGTGTGTGGGCCGAAGGTAGGGGACTGCGCATTTGGCCGCCCGCCAATGTCGGAGCTGCTTCTCCAGGACCATCGCAGGCAGAAGTTGCGGATGCCAAGCCACTGATCCGTCTACAGGAGTTTCGCTTTCATGCGCCGCTGATCTACAAGCCGGGCAAGCCGTTTCACATCTCCGTAGTGGAGCTCGAAGGCTTGGACGTCGATCTGCCGCCCAGATCTCATTTTGAACATCCACTATCCGAACCTCCGCCCACGAATCCGTCCGCTCCGCCCAAATCCGGTGTGCTGAGCGGCGCGGAAATGCTGCGATTTGGCATTGACAGCATCGATTGCAGCAATGCGCGGCTGCTGCTTGAGACCAGCAAGCCGGGCAAGCTACCGCTGCAGATTGCAATCGCGCGCTTCAAGCTGACCGGCATTGGTTCGGACCAGCCAATGGGCTTTGAAGCCCAGCTCACCAACCCAAGGCCCACTGGCGCGATCCACACCACAGGAAGCTTTGGCCCGTGGGATCATGGCGACCCCGGAGAAAGTCCCATCAATGGAAATTACCAATTCGATCATGCGGATTTGAGCGACTTCAAGGGGATTGCGGGGATCTTGTCGTCAGCGGGCCATTACGAGGGGACACTGCGCGACCTCACGGTCGATGGCGAGACCGATACACCCGATTTTCGGCTCAAGCCGTTCGACAATCCCCTCGCGCTGCACACAAAGTTTCATGCCAAGGTCGATGGGACCAACGGCGACACCTGGCTACAGCCAGTGGATGCCACTCTTGCGCACTCGCACTTTACAGCACAAGGCCAGGTGGTGAGAATTGTTACGGAAAAGCCCGGCGGCGCAGGCGAGAAGCAGAGCCTGGGCCACGATATTGCGCTCAATGTGAAAGTCGACAAAGCGCGGATCGAGGACTTTCTGCGTCTAGCCGGGCACAGCACCACACCGCTTTTGACCGGCTCAGTAACCATGAAGACCACGCTCCACATTCCGCCTGGGCCGGCGCCCGTGCATGAGCGGCTGCAACTGAAAGGCAGCTTTGTGCTCGATCAGGCGCAGTTCTCGAGCCCCAAGATTCAAGCTGGCATTGAGCAACTAAGCCTGCGCGGCCTGGGCCGGCCCAAGGACGTCAAGACAACCGACCCGGACAGCGTCGACTCCAGGATGGAAGGGGATTTTGAGTTGAGCGGCGGGGTCATCACGCTGCCTGCGCTCACCTACACAGTGCCCGGTGCGACCATCCAACTGACTGGCACTTACGGCGTCGAAGGTGGGGCGCTCAACTTTACCGGAAACGCGAAGATGCAGGCGACGGTCTCAGAGATGGTGGGCGGTTGGAAGGGATTGCTGCTCAAGCCGCTCGACCGCTACTTGAAAAAGGATGGCGCGGGGACCGAGATTCCGATCCACATAAGAGGAACGCGCGAGCACCCGGAGTTCGGGATCGATTTCGACCGGATGAAAAGCCGGCCCGCGAAGTAGCCGGAAGAGCGGAAGCAGCCCGCGAAGCAAGAGGAGGTAAGCCCGCTGCCGATCGCCGCAATTCGCCGCTATCGATGTGTTACCTTGGCTTCGGTCGCACCGTTGCCGCATCCAACGAAAAGAACACGGCCTCGAAGAAAGGCAAGGAACCAGCAATGTACTGGACCAACCGAATCGCGAAGATCGTTTCAATCTGTATCGTTTCAAGCTTTACCCTGGGACTTTTTCAGGTTGCCGCGGCACTCGAAGCAGGAGGACAAACTTCGCCGGTGAAACCAAAGCCGCAGTCCAAACCGCAAGCCTCGCGCAAACCCATCGGCGCCAGCTCGTCCAGCATGGAAGACTGGTGGAAGAACGCCGTCATCTACGAGATTTACCCGCGCAGTTTTCAGGACACGAACGGAGACGGCCTCGGCGACCTGAACGGCATTACCGCGCGATTGGGCTACCTCGAAGATCTGGGAGTGGACGCGATCTGGCTCACGCCTTGCTATCCATCGCCGCAGGTTGACTTCGGCTACGACATCTCGGACTACAAAGACATCGATCCGCAGTACGGAACCCTGGGCGATTTCGACAAGCTGGTAGCCGAGGCTACGAAGCGCCACATTCGCGTCATCATGGACATGGTGATGAACCACACGTCGGACAAGCATGAGTGGTTCCTTCAGTCGCGATCCTCGCGCGACAACCCATATCGCGACTGGTATGTGTGGCAGGATGGCAAAGGTCAAACAGCAACCGATAAAGGCCAGCCGCCGAACAACTGGCAGTCGCTCTTTGGCCACTCGGCGTGGGAGTGGGACGCACGAACGCGCCAGTATTACTATCACAAGTTCTATATCCAGCAACCGGACGTGAACTGGGATAATCCGAAGATCCACGACGCGTTCAAGGACATTATCCGTTTCTGGTTGCAACGCGGCGTCGGAGGGTTCCGTTTCGACGCGATTACCACACTCTATGAGGACCCGAGCTTGGCCGATGAAGGCGTGGTCCTGGGCAAGGACGGCAAGCCGATCATCAACGCCTATGGCGATCCGCAACTGGACAACTCAAAGACCGACAACCAGCCGGGGCTGCATCCGGCGATGCAAGAGATGCGTGCCACATCGGACGCATTTAATTCGCCCAGGTTTCCAGGCACGCGGGTGCTGATCGGCGAAACATACATGGACAACATCGAGGAGCTCGCAACTATGTACGGGCAGCCCGGCAAGCCGGAGTTTCACCTTCCCATGGACACGCAGGTGGCCATGATCAACAAGCTCGATGTGACCGCGTTCCGCAGCAGGTTGATCGAAGTGGAGACCGAGATCGGCCACAACACACCCCTGCTGCTAT
Source organism: uncultured Occallatibacter sp. (assembly GCA_964610185.1). Taxonomy (GTDB): domain Bacteria; phylum Acidobacteriota; class Terriglobia; order Terriglobales; family Acidobacteriaceae; genus Telmatobacter. Next base: position 4,529 of record CAZSVJ010000178.1, read on the forward strand.
TCGACAACCACGACGTCCCGCGCCTCGATGCGCGTTACGGCGACGGAGTGCACGACACCGATATTCAGAGAGTTTTATCGACGATCCTTTTCGCCAGCCGCGGCGCCGCGCTGTTTTATTACGGCGACGAGATTGGGATGAAAACGACACCGCCCAAACGCAAACAGGATGTGAAGGACCCGATCGGGATAACCGGTTGGCCCAAGGAAAAAGGCCGCGACGGCGAGCGGACTCCGATGCAGTGGGACACGAGCGCGAATGCCGGATTCACGATCGGCACTCCCTGGCTCCCGGTGCCCAAAAGCGCCGCAACCGTCAACGTCGAGGCACAGAAGGCAGACCCAAAATCGCTTCTGGCGTGGTACCGGAGCCTGATCCGGCTGAAGAAGACCAACCCGGCATTTAAAAACGGATCCAACGTCATGCTCGACACGGAGAACACCAAAGTTCTGAGCTGGCTGCGCCAGGCGCCAGGGTCCTCCGAGGTGGTGGTGACGGTAAACTTCACCGCCGTGCCCCAGACCGTGAACCTGGCCGCAGGTGGATCGGGCCTGACGGCTGCTCATTTGCGCACGCTGTTGAAGACTCCGGGCGCTTCGGAGCCGGCTTCGCTGGACCGCATCGTGCTGGGGCAATACGGTGTTTATATCGGAGAAGTGCGGTAGCTCTCATTGAGGGGTTGCTGAGGAATTTGCATGCGCTTGCCTGGAGGGTCGCACCAAGCATTGATCGTGAGACCTGAATTTCCCGCGATCTACCTCACGCAAATGCCCACATACCCATTTGCGCTTTACACTCGATGTCCCATGCGGGCGATGCGCGGGACGGCGATCAGCGTAACCGCGAAAAGGAAGATGGAAGCGGCGATAAACTCCAGGTGGCCGTGGCGCAGGTCTTCAAACACCAGCTTGGCCGCAACCAGCACCAGCGTCGCGTAGCCGATGCGTGTTAATTCCATGCGCCGCCAATGCGCGCCGCTAAATGCAAGTGCAAGAGCGGCCAGGCAGATCGTCAGCGTGCGTATGAATGCCAGGTGATGAGCGCCTGGATTGACGCTCAATGCGGTGAGCGCCATCAGGCCTTGCACCAGCAGCGCCGCGGCTGCCGCAATTGCCAAAACCGCGAAGACAGTATGAAGAAGCTGCTGGCTCCGCGCTTCTCCCTCGCAGCATTTTCCCGCGGCGTAACAGAGGATCGCGCAAGCGGAGACAACACAAATGCTTATCGACGGCGCGGCAGGAAGCGTTCCGGCCAAGGCAAGAAACGCGTAGTTCAGCAGGCCAGAGACTGCGGCGGCTGAAAGCAGATACACCATTCCGTGGAACTGAAGCGACAGCCGGTTCAGCCTCACGCCTATGATTGTACCTGCAACTGCAGCCACGCCCAAGCTCGCCGACGCCGAAAACGCAGGCAGGCACAACAGACAGCCTGACAGCAGAAGCGCGACGCTCCAGCAGAGAAAGACTTGGTAGTTGCGGCGCGCCGGAACGCGATCGAGGACAACGAAAGCCGTGGCATAACTCGCGGCGGATAAGACCAGGCAGATAACTCCCAGAGTTCTTGCGCTGCCTTGCGGGCCGAAGTAGAGCAGACTCGAAGCCGCAAGCAGAAACGCGATCATGGTTTGAGTCGTCTCAAAGACCGTGATCTGCCGATTCAGAAGCGCGGTCTTGATCGCCACGCTCACCGCATAAATTGCGAACAATGCGAAGCCAGGCGCAAGCAACGAGGCCATTCCGAGGGAGGGGTAATCCATGCGCGTGTTCTGCGGGCTGGAGTAGATAAAGATCAATGCCCAAATGGAAACATCGGCGGCAAACGCGACCAGCGAGCGAGCACCGAGTCCCTGCCTGCGGATCGAAGCGTATTCGAATATGGCGGTCATCAACAGAAGGGTCGCGATGAAGGGCGTCAACTTGTGGGTCGCAATCGACAAGGCCAGGGCAACCACCGCAGCGGTTATATTGGCGACCCAGACGACGGATACAAGGTTGCTCTTCCACGCCAGCGCCGTGGCCGCGCAGACGAATGCAGCGAGCACGCCGGCAGTCACTTCGGACGGCAGAACATTGAAGCGCAGTGTAAGCTCCCACAGCATGGGAGCGAGAATCAAAGCGGAGGTGCAGGCGTAGGTGGTGCTGGCCAGCCATGCTCCGGCCGGCGCGCGCGTTGCCCATACCAGCCAGAAAATGGCGTACAGAATGGCGATGGCCGCGAGGCCTAATTTAGGAAGCGAGGTCGATTCGGCGACTGCGCGCAGCAGGTACGCGCCGGCAATGCCGAGCAAGGCGGTGCCAAGCACCGAAAAAGCTCCGCCCGCATGGGCGACATCGCGCGTGTCAACAGCACGCGCTTTCATGGGCTCCGGCACAGCGGCTGGGCTCGAACTTTGAGAGGGATGTTCCAACGCGGCAATGCGCCGCTCCAGTGCTTCCACGCGCGTAGCAAGCCGATTTAACGATTCGGGAAGATCGTCCATACATTCCACCCGAGAAAAAGCTCTCACTCAAGAAAACCGTCGCGCTCAATCCGCCGCCGCGGCTTCGTGCACAGTCTTTTCAGGCCACGGAGGCAGCAGCTTCACCAGCGCCCACAGAAATACCAGCGGAAGCAGCGTAAGAAAAATTGCCGGAAGCAGTCCCTCGCGAGTAACCAAGGTCATCTTGTAGGTCGTGAAGCCGAGAAAACTCTTTGAGAACAACTGCCCGCCGATCACCACATTCCAGCGCATGGCAAAGATCCCGATCAAGGTCAGCGCCCCAGCCAGGGCATAGATGCGTTTGCGCGCAATCTCCGGCAGCTTCACTACCTGCGTCAATGCAAGCAGTACGATGGGCAAGAGCGTGCCCAGGAAGATCTGCACGACAATGTGCGAGAAGTAGAGCTGGCTGTGGACCATGAAGTTCAGGCTGCGGAACGACTCGTCGGCCTCGTAGATGCGATGAATCAGGTCCAGCATCTCCAGGCTGAAGTCGATGA